>JBGTOG010000462.1:0-21114 GCA_041742675.1 Gemmatimonadaceae bacterium
GCGGACCGCGCGTGGAACGCGGACGGCAGGCCGAGGTCGCGTTCACCCGCGACAGCGTGCGGCGCGCCGTGCACCGCGATCGCAACCTCTACGTGAGCAATGTGGACGGCTCCGACGAGCGTGCCGTCACCACCGATGGCAGCGCCGAACAGCGCATCAAGTACGGCACCGCGAGCTGGGTGTACGGCGAAGAACTTGGGCAGACCACGGCGATGTGGTGGTCCCCGGATGGCAGCAAGCTCGCCTATTACCGCTTTGACGAGTCACCGGTGCAGGACTATTTCCTGCAACTTGGCCAGACAAAGATTCAAAGTGAAATGGATATCGAAGCGTATCCAAAGGCCGGCAGCAACAATCCCGTCGTCGATCTGTTTGTGTACGACGTCGCCACCAACAAGAGCACGCGCGTCGATGTGCGCAGCGGTGCGCCCTTTGTTGACAGCACCGTGGGACACTACGTGTATCGCGTGGGCTGGACGCCGGATGGAAGCGCCATCACGCTCAATCGCACCAATCGCCGACAGAACGTGATGGAGTTCTCGAGCTGCAATCCCACCAGCGGTGCGTGCCGCGTGATTGTGCGCGAAGAATGGCGCGCCAGCTGGACGGATAACCGCCCCGAGATTCGCTGGCTCGACGACAACCAGCGCTTCATTTGGGCCTCCGATCGCACGGGCTTCCGCAACTACTACCTGTATCACATGGACGGACGGTTGCTCGCCACGCTGACGTCACATCCGTTTGAAGTCGCCGGTGTGCAGCGGGTTGACGAAAAAGCAGGACAGCTGTGGTACATGGCACGCAGCGGTGACAACCACATGAAGATGCAGCTGCACCGCGTCGCCCTCACCGGCAAGGGGGATGTGCGTCTCACCGATCCCGCCTTCAATCACAGCGTCAATATCGCGCCGGACGGCAAGCACTTTGTAGACGTCGCGCAAACGCACAACACGCCGCCCGTCTCTCAGCTGCGCGACAGCAACGGCAAGCTGGTGGCGACGTTGGAGACGAGCGATGACAGCAAGTTCCGTTCGCTCGGGTTGCACGCGGTGGAGATGTTCACCTTTATGGCGGCCGATGGCGTGACCGAGTTGCATGGCATGCTGCACAAGCCCAGCAACTTCAATGCAAACACGAAGTATCCCGTGCTGGTGAGTGTGTACGGCGGACCAGCGACCAACGGTGCACGCGAGACATTCAGTCCGCCCAACGCGCTTACCGAATACGGGTTCCTAGTGGTTACACTCGATGCACGCAGCGCCGCCGGACGAGGCAAGCGATTCCTTGACGCGATCTATGAGAAGCTTGGACAGGTAGAGATTGACGATTTCGCGGCCGGTATACGTGAGCTCGCCAAGCGCCCGTATGTGGATGGCTCACGCGTCGGCATTTACGGTACGTCGTACGGCGGTTACGCGTCAGCGCTCGCGCTGCTGCGCCACCCCGATGTGTTCCACGCCGCTGCCGCCTCGAGCTCCGTGACCGACTGGCGTCACTACGATACGATCTACACTGAGCGCTACATGTACACGCCGCAGGAAAACAAGGCAGGCTACGATGCGGGCTCGGCGATGACGTATGCCGACAAATTAAAGGGCCGCCTGATGCTGTTCTACGGAACTGCTGACAACAACGTGCACCCGTCCAACAGTCTCCAGCTCATCGGCGCTCTGCAGCGGGCCGGCAAAAGCTTTGATGTGCAGGTTGGCCCGGATGTCGGCCACGCGGGGCTCAACCAGGGACGCATGATGGAGTTCTTCATTGAGCATCTGGTGCTGGCCCGCCCGTCTGCGGCGCTGAACTGAGCCTCGACCGGACAACAGTGCGGAGAGGCCGAAGATGATGGTGACCGTCAGCGGGTGTGCAGGGTTATCAGGAACATGAGCCTCTCAGATGCCCACATTGTCCGGAATATCCTCGGTGGCGACACCGAGGCGTTCCGGATGCTTGTGGACCGCTATCACGCCGACGCGCTACGCTACGCCACACATCTGCTGGGCGATCACGCCGAGGCCGAAGATGCGGTGCAGGACACGTTCCTGCGCGCCTATCGATATCTGGGCGGGTACCGGGAGCAGGATCAGTTTCGTGCCTGGCTCTGGCGCATCCTGATCAACCGCTGCCGCACCCGGGCCGGCGAGCGCGCCCGGCGGCCGGAGCCGCGAGAGGCGTCTGTCATCACACAACTGGTGGACGCCAACGCTCCGTCCCCGGAGGCAGAAATTGACCGCCGCTTCCTGCAGGACGAGCTGACGGAAGCCTTGGCGCAGCTCCCCCCAGATCAGCGAGAGGCCGTGGTGCTGCACTTCGCCAATGGCCTGTCGTATCCGGAAATGTCGGCGATTACCGGGACCGGCGTGTCGGCGCTCAAAATGCGCGTGCACCGGGCCTGTGATCGTCTGCGCACTCTTCTCACGGACGTGCTCCATGGCTGACCCGATGCTCCCTCCCGACGACGCCCAGCTGCCGTCTGAACTGCGCGACCTGTTCCAACAGCCGTCAGCATTTGAGCCAGCAGCCATGGCTCGCCAGGCCGATAACATCATGACGGCGGTCCGCGAAATGCCCTCGCCGCGCCGCTGGTTGCTGCCACCGACGTTGACACGCTGGCGTCGACGCGGCGTACTGGCACCCGCTGGTGGAATCGCGGTCGCGTTTCTGCTGACCATGTGGATGGGTGTCACGTCGCTTACGGACGTATTCAGCCGCAGCTCCGCGATGCTCGCACGTGCCGAGGTGATTGGTGACACGGTGCTGCCCCGGGTTGCGCCGACCCATCCGCGATACGACGTCAGCGAGCAGGGTACGCTCCGGCGGGCGTTGCGTGATACGTTGTACGACACGATGCGCATCGTGCGGTTTGCTCTGCGGGCGCCTGCCGCGTCGCAGGTCACGCTCGTGGACTCCGACAGCCTGATTGGTGAGGTCGCGCAGGATCTGGCGTCCGGGCTGTGGGAACTGCGCACGGTGGTACCGCGCGACGCGGTCTCGCGCGCGTTTGCGTTTGTGGTGGATGACGTGCACCGCGTGCCGGTGCGAGGGCGTTTCACGCGGGCGATGTTCGACTCTCGCGATGAACCGCGCGCGGCGGGCACCTTTTAGCGTTTTGTTGTTTCCGACTTCCTGTCAATCACATGTCTGCATTTGCATCAACCGGGCGAGGACGCTCGGCGCTCCTTGCCGCGCTGTCACTCGTCACGCTGGTGGTGGGCTACGCTGATCTCTGGCGTGGCGGCACGACGCTCTCTGCGCTCTGTCTGGCGATTGCCTACGCCGGACTGATTCCAGCCACGTTGCTTTCGTGGGGCAAACCAGGCGCAGCGGACGCAGCGCCGGGCCTCGACGAACGCTTCGCCGCTGCACCATGGATTCCGGCTGCGGTCGTCTCACTCGCGCTATTCCTGCTGTATCTGTTCACGCTTGGCCCCAGCACGGCCATGTGGGACACGAGCGAGTACATCACGGCGGCCAAAGTGTTCGGCATTCCGCATCCGCCGGGCAATCCGGTGTTCGTCGTATTCGCACATGCGTTCGGCCTGTTGCCTTTGCCCATGGAATACGGCGCGCGCATCAACATGCTGGCGGCCGTGACCAGTGCACTGTCGGCCGGCCTGTGGTTCCTGGTGGCTGAAGGCGTGATGCGCGCGTGGATCACGGAGCGATGGGCGCGACTTGCTGCATCGGGTGCGGCGGTGCTGATCGGCGGCACGGCGTTCACGGTATGGAATCAGAGTGTCGTGAACGAGAAGGTGTATACGGTTGCGCTGCTTGGATTGGCGGCGGTGAGCTGGCTGATGTTGCGATGGAGTGATGCGCCGTCCAAGCCATCGTCCGATCGGTATCTGCTCGCGGCGGCGTATCTCGTGGGACTGGGCTACGCGAATCACCCGGCGGGATTTCTGCCCCTGCCAGCCATCGGCCTGCTGATCCTCATGCGTCAGCCGCTCACGTTGCTGCGCTGGCGCTTGATTCTGGGCACGATCGGTGTGGCAATGGTTGGCATTACACCGTTTATGGTCATGCCGATTCGCGCCGCGCACCAGCCCTACCTGAACAGCGGCGGCGTGTCCGCGTGTACTGACGGGATCAATGTCTCGTGCACCTTCAGTGCGGAAACGTATCAGCGCGTAAAGGCGCACATCGATCGCGAGCAGTACTCGGGGCATAATGTCGCCGAGCGCAAGGCACCGCTGTCGGCGCAGTACGGGATGTTCTGGCTGTACTTCAAGTGGCAGTGGTTCCGTGACGCGTACAATCAGGCGCCGGCCGCCCAAACCGCATTGGCGCTGTTCTTTCTCGCGCTCGGCATCGCTGGTGGCGTCACGCATTTCGTGAAGGACCGACGAACCTTCTGGTACGTGGGCGGCCTGATGTTCACGCTCACGATCGCGCTCGTCGTGTATCTCAACTTCAAGTACGGGCACTCGCAGGCACCCGAGCTTGGCAACAGCGTGGATCGCGAGGTGCGTGATCGCGATTACTTCTACACGTGGACGTTTTCGCTGTGGGGTATCTGGGCCGGACTCGGGCTCACCACTATCTGGCGATCGCTGGCCGCGTTACTTGGTGGCTCCGGTACCGTGACCACACGTGGACTGCGACTGGCGATTCCCGTGCTCGCGATTGCGCTCATTCCGCTGGTCACCAACGCGATTGACGCACCTCGTCACAAGCACACGTTTACGCGTGAGTGGGCGCGGGACATGCTGAACTCGGTGGATCCGTACGGCATTCTGGTGACCAACGGCGACAACGATTCCTTCCCGTTGTGGTATGCGCAGGCAGTTGAAGGCGTCCGCCGAGATGTAACCGTTGCTGTGGTGCCGTACCTCGGCACCGAGTGGTACATGCATCAGTTGCAGAATCGTGAACTCGAGCCGTATGACGTGGAGAATGGTCCCGAGTTGTACAAGGGCAAGGAATGGCCCATGCCAACACGTTCGTTGCTGCCGCTCTCACGTGACGAGATCAACGCCATTCCGCCGCTCGTGTACCTGTCGCAGCCGCAGCGATTTGTGCATGACGGCATTGATGCCACAATTAATCAGCAGGCACTCGGACGCGATCAGCAGCTGATCCTGTACATGATCAAACACGCGTATCCGGAACGTGGACTGTTCTTCTCCTACGGACCATTCGCGAGTGAGATCGGGCTTGGAAACAATCTGCTGAATCGTGGTCTGGTGCAGCAGTTGGTGAGCACGATGCCGGAACCATCGCTCGATTTCCTCCCCATGCGCGGCAACGAAATGCTGGATGCACGTGCCACCGAGTCCCTATGGAAGGAGTACGGCGGCGTGAACGCGCTCATTCACGAGGGCGGTTGGGTGGACGACGCGTCGGCGGGTATTCCGATCTACTATGCCGTGACTGGTCAATACGTGGCCGGCTTGCTCGAAGCGCGTGGTGACACCGCTGCTGCAACGGCTGTGATGGAGCGGGTCACGACGATGGCCGAGCGCGCGCGACTGCGGTAGCTTCTCGCGGGTGTTCACCACCTGCTTCTTCTGCGCTGCCAAGCTGCCTCGCAACGAGGTGATGGAAGCAACACCGATCGGGCGTCGACTCGCGTTTAACGAACGCACCGGTCGGTTGTGGGTGGTGTGCCGCGCGTGTGATCGGTGGAATCTCGTGCCGATGCATGAGCGCTGGGAAGGTGTGGAGAGCTGCGAGCGATTGTTTCGTGAATCGCGCACGCGGGTGGCGACGGGTCAGATATCGCTGGCGCGTGCGGCGGGCGGCATTGATCTGATTCGGATTGGCGAGCCGCAGCGGCCGGAGTTTGCGGCGTGGCGATATGGGGATCAGTTCGGGCGGCGGAGACGGCGGCAGCTTGCCATGGCGGCGGTGGCGGTCTCCGCGTCGGCGGGAATGGTGGCCGTGGGCATGAGCACGCTTGGCGCGTCGGCCATGGGAGGGTACCTGATTGGCCGAGTGATCAAGAATCTGTTTCTGGAGCAGCGTTGGGGTGGCGCAGCGGTGCATGGCCGCGAGGATGCCGTCGTTGCTCGAGTTCGCGACAACCAGGGTGCGGTATTGCGAGTCGAGCGTCGGGATGCGCAGTACACGAGTTTGCTTCGCCCGGACGTCACCGACGGCTCGTTTTCCCTGCTCCTCGACCACCGTTCCAAGGAGAGGCCGGCGCTCCTCGGCCGCAGCTACATACCGGAAGAGCAGCTGCTGACCGGTGCGGCCGCGCTGCGTGCGGCGCAGCAGCTGTTGCCGGCGATCAACCGATATGGCGCAACCAAAGTCCGCGTGAGCGATGCGGTCTCGTTGATTGCATCAAAGGGCGGACCCGATGAAGTGGTCAAGTCTCTCGCGGCGCGTTACGGTCGTCTGGCAATCGATTGGGAAGAGCGCTACAAACTTGCCGAGGCGCTCCCCGAAAACGAGCGCCCTCGGTCCCTCGGCTACCTGCCCCCCACCGAACGCCTCGCGCTTGAAATGGCATTGCACGAAGAATCGGAGCGCCGCGCCATGGAGGGCGAGCTGGCCGCGCTCGAAGAAGCGTGGCGTGAAGCCGAAGAGATCGCCCGGATTGCGGACTCGCTGTGAGGCCCTGTCGGTGGCGGTTGACCACCGTCACGCAGCAGTTCGAACTCGTCCCGGCTATCATTCGATATGACCGACACGCGCCTTCCCCGCAAACCGACCGCAGTGTCAGACACGCGTGTGTTGCCTGTGGCAGCGCCGTCGCGCGCGCGTAGTGCGCGAATCGCGCAATGAAAGGCGGCAAAGCCGGTCAGGGACGCCGCAAACCGCCCGCCAAACTCGATCCGCTCGAGAAGCTCCAGCAGAAGCAGCGTCAGGGGCCGAAGCGCGGCGAGCGAAAGAAAGACTGGGGTGCCAACGAGCGCGAGGTGCCGGTGATCCCTCGTCCACCCAAACGGTAGCGCCATGTCCCGCGCCTTTCTTCGCGACGACGCCGAGGGCGAGATGCCCAGGCGGAACTACGATCTGCCACCACGCGATGATCCGGATTTCGATCGCGCCGCCGCACGCGCGCTGCTTGAAGCGGCGCGGGTGGGCGAAACGCAGCTCGCAGAGCGAGCAACCGGCTACTACTGGGGAGAGCCCACGCTACGCCCGCACGTGGAGTTGATGCTGACGGAAGCCGAAACGGCAGGCGACGATCGGCTGGAACAGGTCGCGCGACGTTTCCTCGGCTGACGTCGCGGGCTGCCTTACCCGTTGGGGGGCAGACACACCTGATAGTCCGGCTCCGGCTCAATCAACGGCGGAATGCGAGTGGTATCCGGCGGCAACGTGGTGTCCGGCAGCAGGTTCAGCGTATCCGGATTGACGCAGTCTGGCGGCGCAAAAGCACCGTCGGCACCGAAGCAGGCGGTGGACAGCAGCAGGCACAGGCCAGCCAGGAACGCCACACGGATCGGGCGGTCGGTGAAGACAGTACGAGGAGAGGCAGGCGTTGACATAGTTCGCAATATACCTTGAAATGGTGGTGCCTTGTACCTACCCGCCGCCGAGCCGAATGGACCACTTGACCAGTCGAGCAGCCGAGGGACGAACCCTTTGATGACGACCGAATGAGAGCTCCTGCCACCGACGCTGAGCTTTCGCTGGCCACGCTGCAACGCGACGCGCAAGCGCTGCGCGACCGGGTCATCGCCTGGCGACGCCACTTGCACCAGCACCCCGAAGTCTCCTTCGAGGAGCACGCGACGGCGCAGTTTGTGTTCAACATCGTTTCCGCCGTCCCGGAGCTTGAGGTCTCGCGGCCCACTGCCACGAGCGTGATGGCGCGGCTTATCGGGCCGCGCCCCGGTCGCGTGATTGCCGTGCGGGCGGACATCGACGCACTGCCAATCGAGGAGGCCAACGATGTCCCCTACCGCTCCCAGACGCCGGGCGTGATGCACGCCTGCGGTCATGACGGTCACACTGCCATCGCGCTTGGTCTGGCGACGGTGCTGGCCGCGCATCGCCACAGCCTTCCAGGCGAGGTCCGATTTCTGTTTCAGCACGCGGAGGAGCTGTCGCCGGGCGGCGCTGAGGAGATGGTGCGCGCCGGCGTGATGGACGGTGTCGATGAAATCATCGGTCTGCACCTCTGGGCATCCATGCCAGTGGGCCGCATTGCGCTGATCGCCGGTCCGGCCATGGCGGCGCCGGACACCTTCGAATGCACCATTACCGGTAAAGGCGGTCACGCCGCGATTCCGCACGAGACGATCGATCCGATCACCATTGGCGCGCAGGTCGTCACCGCGCTGCAGCATGTGGTGGCGCGCGCCGTTGACCCGCTGGATCCGTGCGTGGTGTCGGTGACGCAGTTCATCGCTGGCACCGCGTTTAATGTGATTCCGAACTCGGCCTACCTGTCAGGAACCGTGCGCACGTTCGATGCACACCTGCGTCGTGATATACCGCAGCGCATGGAGCGCATCATCAAAGGCGTGACGGAGGCCTTCGGCGCGACGTATACGTTTTCGTCTGAGCCGGGTTATCGGCCAGTCGTCAATGATGTCGCGCTGACGGATCGACTGCGGCGTGTCGTCACACGAACGTTTGACAACGACACGCTCACAGCACTCAGACCATCCATGGGCGGCGAAGATTTTTCGGCGTTTCAGCAAAGGGCGCCGGGAGTGTTTGCGTTCGTCGGTGCGGGCAACACTGACGCGGGAATTGTTTTTGCCCATCATCACCCGCGTTTCGACATCGATGAGCAATCGCTGGCGATCGGGCTCCGATATCTGGTGGCTGCGACGCACGACCTGCTGTTGGCCGCACCCGATTGAACGCCTCAGAAAATTCGCACGTCGTCGTCAGCGCGAAACAGCACCGCATCGCGTTCGAGCAGCGCTCGACTGCCCTCGTCGAGCGGTTCACGGCGACCGGGCGTGACGCCCACGTCAACGAAGAGTGATTGCAGCGCCCTGCGCTGCTCCGCGCTGAAGGTGAGCGGCAGCGGTGTGGCGGCGAGCGCCCGAAACCACGCACCCACAATGGGGTGCGCCAGCACGGCGCTGCGTCCCTCAGGCGTTGCCTCGATCACACCGGTCGCCAGCTCGGCGAGACATTGACTGACCGCAATCAATGCCTTGCGTTCGAGGTCGTTCGCGGGCTCGGTGGCGAGGATCGCGCGCGCGGCCTGTGCACGTGGACGCAACAGGCTGACGTCGTCGAAAAAGTTCAGCAACTCCGTAACGCGACGCGTGGCGGCACGCTTGTCGAGTTGCTGCTTGGCAATGAGAGCAGCCATCACCGCCGCGCCGAACAACGCCAGCAGCAACAGCGTGCGAATCGGACCCGCGGGAATCGCACCGGTCGCCATCGCTTGCATGAGCGGCACCACGACCGCCAGCGTCGCGCCGAGCAGAAGCATTCGGTACAGCGGTTTCGTGCGAGTACTGGCAGTGGGCATGCAGAATCAGGGAAAGGGCAGCCGCGTCACTCACGCGCAGCGCTTTCTGACTGACGACGCAGCGGTGCACAGCGCCACACACGTTCGTTTCGCGTGTGGCGCAGGGCGTCACACGTTCACGGTCTGCCTTATGTGGCAGGCAGCTGCATCGCAACCAGTGCGCTGCGCACGTCATCCGGCACGGGTTGTGATGTCTGTGTCGCGTAGTCAAAGTGCACGACAACCGAAGAGACCTCGGCGGCAACTTCGTCATCGGCGCAGATCCATTGCCGCAGATGCACACTGCTTGCGCCCACGCGCTCGACCGCAGTATCCACCGATACGACCTGGTTGAGCGTGACTTGCTGGCGAAACTCGATCTGCAGGTGCGCCAGAATGAGCGACTTCACGAACGCAGGGAATTCGCTGAGAAACTCCAGGCGACCGATCTCCGCGTAGGTCGCGAACGCGGCGTTGTTCAGATGACCGAGTGCGTCAGAGTCGCCAAAGCGCACCTGGATGTCTGTGCTGTGCATGGGGAGGTGGTCAGGACGTGGGAGTGTCATGGTGTGCTCGGGTGACCGCCTCAGCGCGTAGTGAGCTGCTATCCCACGCAGCATCACGAACCGGTTCGGCAGCGTCGCCAAACTCGCGTTGCAAATCATTTTCGAGTGCCCGGATGTTCACGCGCACTCGGTCTACATACGACCCCCACGCAAGCCGTGAGGTTGCCAGATCCCGGACGTGTCGTTCATCGTGCCGCCGGAAAGCCTGTGCCAGCCGATGGGCGTGATGGCGTGGTGTCCCAAGTGCTGACAATGCATCTTCGCTTACGCGCAGCGCCGTGTCCAGCGTATCGCGGTATACATCGGTGATACCGGCCTGCAGCAAGTCGAAGACCACCGGTCGGCTCACCGCGCGTGCGAGAATGCGAACCTGCGGATATCGCTCGCGCACCACCTTGGCCAGGGCTAGCGTTTTTTGATCATCCCCGAGCGCGATAACAAGCACCCGTGCCGTTGCAATGCCCGCCGATTGCAACAGATCAAGCCGTGATGCATCGCCGTAGAACACCTCCAGTCCGAATCGCCGCAGCAGATCAACGCGATCGGAATCGTATTCCAGCACCACCGGTCGGACTCCCTGCGATCGTAGCACGCGCCCGATCGTGCTGCCGAACTGCCCGAAGCCGGCAATAATCACCGTTGATTCTTCATTGACGGCGTCAGGTGCGCGCTCGACGACATCGCGGGTGCCGAATCGCGGTGCGATCAGCCGTTCGAACGCGACCAACAGCAGCGGCGTGGTCGCCATGGACAGCGCAATGCTGGCCACCAACACGTTGGCCACCGGCGGCGGCAGCACCGCGTTCTGACTGGCGTACGAGAGCAGCACAAAGCCAAACTCACCGCCCTGCGCCAGCGCAACCGTGAACAAGACGTTCTGGTCCAGACTCATGCGGAAGACGCGGCCAAGGACCAGCAGGACGGCCGCCTTGAGCAGCACCAGCGCCGCGACGGTAGCGCTCACCGTAACGGCTTCGCTTCGCACGAGCGCAAAATCGATGCTCGCACCCACCGCCAGAAAAAACAGTCCCAGCAGCAGCCCTTTGAACGGTTCAAGGTCGCTTTCAAGTTCGTGGCGGAACTCGCTGGTGGCCAGCACAACACCGGCGAGAAACGTGCCGAGCGCCGCGCTCAGTCCCACCTGTTCCATGAGCAGCGCAATACCAACCACCAGCAACAGCGCCGCCGCCGTGAACACTTCTCGAAGCCGCGTCCGCGCCAGCGCGCGAAAGATCGGTTGCACAACAAATCGGCCGCCCAACACAATGCCGGCGACGGCGCTCAGGACGACCAGCATGCGCAACCACGCAGGCAGTGACTCCACCCCGCCGGCATGCGCTGGCATCGCGACATCCGGCGCCACCACGGCGGTCGCCAGCAGCGGCAGCACGGCCAGCATGGGAATCACGGCCATATCCTGAAACAGCAGGACAGCGAACGCGCGTTGGCCCGCCTCGCTCTTCATGTGACCGCGTTCAGTGAGCGATTGCAGCACAATCGCCGTCGATGAAAGTGACAGGATCAACCCGACCGCGACTGAGGCCTGCCACGTCAGCCCCAGCGTAAGTCCAATTGCCGCGGCAACAGCCGTTGTCACCATCACCTGCAATCCGCCCATGCCCAGCAAGGTGCCGCGCAATCGCCAAAGCAACGCCGGCTGCAGCTCAAGACCAATCACGAACAGCATCATGACAACGCCGAACTCAGCGAAGTGCAGCAGGTTTTCTGTGTCACGACCCAGAAATCCAAATCCGAACGGGCCAATCGCCACGCCTGCGATCAGATAGCCAAGAACACTTCCAAGACCGAGACGGGCGGCGATCGGCACGGCAACTACCGCGGCAGCCAGAAACACAAAGGCTTGAAACAGCAAACTGTCCTGATGCATTACGCATCCTCCACACGACCATCGCGAAGCGCCGCCAACCGCTTCGCGTAGTCATCGGCGTAGGTCGTGATCTGGTCATCGGTGAGCAAGTGCGTACCGTGCACCACGAACGGTTCGACCCAGCGCATGCCGCAGAGACGCACTGTTTGTTCAAGTGGTGCCAGCAACTGGGAAATCGTAAAGCGGTTGTGCCCATCCGGTCGATACGCCAACGCGCTTCCACCGGCGCTGATCGCGTGCATCCACGCTTTCCCATGAAGCGCCTTGCCCTCGCGCCCGTAGGCCCAACCGTGTTCCAGCACCAGATCCTCCCACTGCTTCATCAGCGGCGGCGTACTATACCAGTAGAATGGGTGCTGACACACGATGACGTCGTGCGTGCGCAGCAACGATTGCTCGCGCGTCACATCGATATCAAAATCCGGGTACGCGTCGTACAAATCGTGAATCGTGATGTCCGCAACGCGATGCGCCGCACGAAGAAGCAGGCGGTGTACCCGTGAACGGTGCAGCGCAGGATGCGCCAGCAGCACCAGCACCCGCTGTTCACCGCTCGCGCGATCTGCTTCGGTACGTTCGCTCATTCATTCAGCTTCCCACCGCATCGGCGGCAGAACTTCGCATCCGGACGATGACCCTCAGCGCCACAGTCCGGACACGATGTGTTGGTGACCTCGTCGCGAAGGCCACGTGTGAGCTCGGCGGTCACGATGCCCGTAGGAACGGCGATCACGCCGTAACCGAGCAGCATGACCAGCACCGAGAGAAATCGTCCCAGCGGCGTGAGTGGCGCCAGATCACCGTAGCCCACCGTGGTCAGTGTGACCACCGCCCAATAGACGGATGTGGGAATATCGGTGAATCCGTTCGCTGGCCCCTCGACCAAATGCATCAGCGCACCAACGATCACAACCACCGTACTCACGGTGAACAGAAAGATCGTGATTTTGCGGCGGCTCGCCAGCATCGCGCGCCACAGTTCACCCGATTCATTGAGGTAGGCGGCCAGCTTGAGAATGCGAAACACGCGCAGCAGCCGCAGAATGCGCACAACCGACAGCGCCTGCGCGCCCGGAAGCAACAGACTCACGTACGTCGGCAGAATCGCCAACAGGTCGACAATGCCATAGAAACTGCGCGCATAGTGCATGGGACGGCGCACGGCGTAGAGCCGCAGCACGTACTCGATTGTGAAAAGGACCGTGAAGAACCACTCCAGCATGTAGAACATGCGAAAGTAGCTATCGTGCACGGCGCGCACGCTCTCCGCCAGCACCACGGCGACGCTCGCCACGATACTCACCAGTAACACCACATCGAACACTCGGCCGGCTGGTGTATCGGCCTCAAAAATTATTTCGTGCAGCCGCTGTCGCCGCGGCGCATCCGGATATTGCGCGTCGTGCGACGACGTCTGCGTCGGCGTCACCTGTTCTTCACGCCGCGCTGCTGACATCAGGGCGAGAGCGGTGGATAGAGCGTGTCGTCCAACGGTTTCGCTTCATCAACCAGCATGATCGGGATCCCATCCTGCACCGCGTAGACGAGGCGCGACTCGCGGCATACGAGCACCTCGGGCGGGCCAGGATGGTACTCGAGCGGCGCTTTGCTCTCGGGACACACCAGCAGGGACAGCAGATCCGGCGACAGCGACACAATCTCCTCCGTGTAAAAACTCATCGTGAGCGTGGAATCTGGGGCGGTGGAACATCACCTCGCCAGTTCAGCGGGACGGCAAAACCAGTGGCACGGGCAACGACTCCAGCCACGACACATACGCGGCCAGTGCCTGCCCACGCGCCGCAGGAGCGGAGAGAAAGACGTCATGCACCGCACCTGCAATCGGCACATCAGTGACCGCCGCACCCAACTGCGGGATGGCACGCACCATGTGCGCCACATTCAGCACGATGTCATGCGTGTGCGCCCGATCATCCCACCCACGCACCCGCAGGGAGTGCGCGCTGCGCAACAACAGGATCGGAACAGTGAGCGACAATCCACGCTGCAACGTACGTTGACCGGCACGAATCGCATGCAGCCATCCGGTATACGCTGGAAAGCCGCGCTCCGGCTTCCACCGCAAGTCAAACGTCCACTCGCCCTTGAAGTCGCGATGCAGACTCTGCACATACGCCGGCGCAAGCACACCCGGAATTGGCAAGTGTCGCACCACGCCGCCAAAGGCCGTTACCAGCGGAAAGGCCAGCCGCTCGAGTGCGCCAATGTTGAACGCGAAAAACGGACTGTTGAGCGCCAGCGCCTGTACGCGATCGCGCAGCGCCCCTGCGTGCATGTACAGCGCGGCCACCAAACCACCGGTTGAGTGCCCCGTCAAGCACAACAACCGATGCCCGCGTTCGGCCGTGATCACGGAGATGGCCAGCGAGAGTTCTTCGTCGTACTCCCCGAGGTCGCGCACGTAGTACGGACGGTTGCCACTCCGCAGCGAGCGACCGGAACGCCGCAGGTCGAGTGCGTAGACATCCCAGCCGCTCGCATTCAGCGACTCGGCGATATGCGCGTGAAAGAAGTAGTCCACGAAACCGTGCACATACAGCACCGCGCGACCATTGGGGCGCGGGGCGCGGCGTCGCACGAGGGTCGCCGCCAGCGTCCCGTCATCGGCCGGTGAGAGCGGCAGAGAAACCGCTTCGAAACCAGTCAGGACCGGATCCAGCACCCAGCTGACAATCGGTGCTTGCAGGATTGGCTCGTTCATGAAATCCGAGCTGCCACGTGTTGCGACACTAACTGGTAGTGCCTGATGGCTCGCGCAGCGGACCGCGAACCGGCGCACCGTCTGCATTGGTGAACGTCGCGCCACGAAGCAAACGAATGCACGGCGCCACACCCGCCCAGATCGCTGTCAGGCACACCGCGATCGAGGCTGGTTTTCCAGGAAGATTCACGATCAGTGAGGTCCCGCGTGTGCCGCTCACCTGTCGCGAAAGAATCGCGGTGGGCACTGTGCGCAGCGACTCTGTTCGCATCGCCTCGCCAAAGCCCGGCAGCAGGCGATCACACACGGAGCTTGTGGCGTCGGGTGTCACATCGCGCAGCGCCGGTCCTGTGCCGCCGGTGGTGATAATCAGCGCGCACTCATGCCAGTCGGCCAGCTCCACCAACGTCGCCTCGACCGTGACGCGGTCATCGGGCACGCAGCGATACAGCTCCTGCCAAGGCGATTGAATCCAGCGTGACAGACAATCGCGAATGGCCGCACCGGATAGATCCTCATAAGCGCCCGCGGACGCCCGGTCGGAGACGGTGACGATACCGATACGCAACGCGGCGGGTGATGGAGAGTCCATCACGCGAATCTACACCGGCCGAACGCCATCCGTAGCCAGCGACTGGCCGAACGCCACCGTAGTCATCGACCGGTGGTAGGCAAACCGGCGCGCCGACATCGAGCCCGCTGAAGGAAATGGCGACACGCTAAAACTGACCAGCGCTGACCCGCAGTTGCAGCGCCCGCCCCGGCGCATCCGCAAACTCCTTGTAGCGGCTGAGGAACGGACGATGCCGGACGTTGCCCACATTGCGCATCACGACATCAACATGCAATGGCCCGCGCGACGTCGCGAATGCCACACCCGCACTGCCGTGCCACAGCCTGTACGACGGCGGCCCCACATCGCTCGGATCAAGCCGTGTCTGCTGTGCATGCACTTCTCCATTCACACGGAGATACGGTACGGCAGAACGGCCGAGCAGCTGACGCAGCCACGTGTTCCGCGTGCCGCTCACGCGAGCGCCCCACGTCGCCCTCGCCGGCGGAACGAACGTGAGCGGAACACCCGCCGAACGATTGTCGCCGATCGTCAGGTCGGTACCGCCATCAAGCGTCAGCCATCGCACCGGCTGCCAGGTGGCCGCCAGCTCGCCGCCGCGCAACCAGGCATCCCCCTGCACCACGTCCAGCGAATCGAACGCCCGCGCGCCCGTGCCGAACGGACGCAGGTAGATGTAGTTGCGAATCTGATTGGAGTAGATGCCAGCATCGAGCGTGAAAGTGTTCTTGCGCACGCGTACGCCCACATCCGCATTCAGCGACGTCTCCAGATCAAGCGATGGATTCCCGCGCTCATACGCGCGTGTTCCTTCGTGAAAGCCGTTGGCAAATAATTCGTTGTACCACGGCGACCGAAACCCGCGCGCCACCGCCACCACCACCGCCATGTCCTCACGCAGCGCGTACGTGGCACCGGCGTTCCCCGACCACGTGTTCCACGTCCGACGTGTCGGCTCCAACTCGAGCACCGCATCGCGTTCTGCAGCCAGTGTGCGCACATCCCACCGCGCTCCGGCACTCAGCGTCCAACGGCCAATCGTGGCCTGCTCGTAGCCGTACACCGCCACGTTGCCAGCCGAGGCGTTGGGAATCAGCGTTTGCGTACCGGATTTCCGAAACGACTGCCCCATCGCAGCGACGCCAAGCATCCCGCTCCACTCGCCACCAAAGGCATCGCGCGGCGCCGGGTGCCAGTGCGTGGTGAGCGTGGCCGTCCGTGCACCAAGTCCCAGCGCGTGATCCGACGCGTCGCGATCGTTGAACTCGCGTCGTACGTTGCGCTCACCGGAGAGATCGATTTCCAGACGTCCATCGCGCACGGGCACACGGGCCTCGATCTTCGCGCGATCGCTGACAATCTCCTGATAGCCGCTGTAACCGGGTGCCGTCACCGGGTCGTCGAAAATTTCGATGCGTTCATCGCGACGGGACAGACGTGTGGCCAGACTTCCCCACGCGCCGCGCCAGCCAACGGCGAGATTGCCGTTCGCCGTTCGGTTTTCCGTATTCTCCAGGGCGCCATCCGGCGCGCGCATGTCCCCCATGGCACGCCCGGTGACGGAGCCACGCCAACCCAGACCGCCGGCTCCGCCCTCAAGCGACAGCGTCGCTTCCGGACCGCGCAGGTTCGCATCGTACACGGTCGCCACGCCGCTACTGACAAACGCCGATCGTCCTGTCGCGTCGGGCAGCGCGCGCGCAATCACATTCACGACACCGCCGAGCGCGTCAGAACCGTACAGCACACTGGCGGGCCCCTTGATGATCTCAATGCGTTCCGCATCACGCGTTTCCAGATTGGGCGCGTGATCCGTGCCCCACTGCTGGCTCTCGACACGCTGTCCGTTGTCGAGCGTAATGACGCGCTGCGAGGACAGCCCGCGAATCACGGGCTTGCCAATGCCAGTCGTCATACTGATGGAGCGAACACCCGCCACCGGCTCCAACGTCTCGCCAAGTGACCGTCCCTGCGCTTCACGCAGCGGTTCACCACCCAGTGTCGCCATGGCCTGCGGAGCGGACAGCGGTGTGGTCGCCGTGGGGCTGGCGCTCACCTGCACTGCTGAAAGTTCCATGCGTCCTTCGTGCATGTGGATGATCAGTTGCTCCGGCGCGCCACCAACGCGAATGCTCTGCAGCCCCGGCGCATAGCCGATACGCTGTACGGCCAGCCGGTACGTTCCGGCAGGCACCGACGCAAAGCGGAACTGGCCGTCCGCACCCGTGATGACGTGACGCTGCAGCTCAATGAGTTGAACGCGCGCCGCGTCGATGGGCTGACCCGATGTGCCCAACAACACGCCGCGCACTACGCCGCTGTCAGTCGAACGCGCGTGATCCTGCGCCCACAACGCCGGGACGAGTGTGAACGGGAGCGCGACGGCAAACGCGGCCATCGTGGCGACCCATCGGCGCCCGCGTGTGAGTGCGGACACTACGTGCATACCACACCGTCCAGCGAGGCCAGCGGTCGACAAACGCGGCGGGGCGGTTGCACACGGAGTTGGCATACCCGAAAACATAGATGAGCCCATCCTGGATAGAGATTTAGGATAGACTAAAACGCCCATGCTCATTGGTCAAGGGGCCTGCAAAATCAGTCGCCTATTCCGGCCGCGGACGCGGATGCCGCGTCACCCGCCAGCGGCCATCCTCCAGTCGTTCTGCCACATACACCGACTGTGCACCCACGCCCACCACGCGATGGTACAGCGGCAGCACCACATCGTGGGTTTCCGCAACGCCCGGGCGGAACACGGTGTACCGCTCCTCCTGCTTGGGTGCCGACTGGGTGCGCCACGTCCAGACATCGCCGTCCCGCGCCGCGCGTGCCTCAATAAACGGACCCTTGACCGGCGCGTACGTCAGCGCTTCCACCGGTACACTGGCATTCGCCGGCAGACCGCGCAGCAGGCCACGATCGGCATCGTTGCTGTTGATCCGGGCGTACGCCCGCGGCCCGCCAACCGTCCACGCGCCGCCGGGCAACCGATAGTCCACCTGATGTGGCCCGCCACGCGCAATCCACACGGTACCATCGGGCAGCAGGCCCCATAGATCGCGGGCGGCGTACTCGGGAGGCGCGACGTATGAACGCTGCCCCATTGGTATGCGCACCGTCGCTTCGGGTGCGTGCAGACGAGCGAGCGTGTCAACGCGGCCGCCTTCCACGCGGAGCAGCGGTACCGAGTCCGCACGACGTTGATCATTCAGCGCCGAGACCCACGCGCCAAGGGTATCGCGGCGAACGAAGAACTGGTCAACAGACTCGGGTACCAGATCAACACTGTCCGGTTCTCCACTCCGCGAGAATCCCACCAAACGACGCGCCACGCCATCGAGGGCCGCGATACCCCCGTCAGCCGCATCCATGACCGCAAACGGCATGCGGAACTCACCCGGCGCATTGCCCAGCGCGCCCAGGGTATCGGTCTCGGTGCTGGCACCAAACGTCACCCGCAGCAGCCCTGGTCGCTGATACAGCGCCAGCCACACCCGACCGTCAGCATCCTCGTGGACCTCCTCGACCTCTCCGACAAAGAGCGGCGCGGCGTCGGTAAAGGAGAGCGCGAGCGCCTCAGTGTCAGGTGGCGGCGCGGCGTGGTCGCCGCACGCAGCGAGCAACAAGAAACCAAGCGCGCGCAAACGTCTCGCCAAACAACATGTCATCGGTACGATTGCTGAATGATGGAGTGACACCGTTAAAAATCTCAGCGGGCCCAACGTCGCGTGGCATGTGGCGTTCGGCGCCCACCGGCGAGCAGCGCCACCACTACCAGCACGCTGGCTGCAATCACCGCGGCCAGAAACGCCTGACCCGCGATCCGAAAACGTGCTTGTGACAACGCGTGCGCTTGTCGAGTCACGCTCACCTGCAGCGCGACGAGTTCACGCAGCGCGGACGAAAAAGCGTCGATCTCGCGGAAGAAAAGTTCATCGAGAAAGGTTGGAAGCGCTTGCGTTCGCCCCGTCTGCAATGTGTCGGCCAGCCGACCCGCCTGACGAAAACCTGCATCAATCACCGGCGTGATGCGTGCCACCAGTTCCGCTTCTTCCGGGGTGAACCAGGTATTGAGATAGGTCGTCCACGCCTCTTGCGCGCGCTGTTGCGCCGCGCGCACCGATGCGGCGGCGCTGTCTGTCGTGATCAACTGACGATCGGCCTTGATCGCCAGATCAGCCACCTGATGTTGCATTTCATCGTTCACCGTGTGGATCAGCGCCAGCGCCTCCACGCGATCGTGCAACACACTCTCGAGACTCCGCATCGCCAAGCCGAGAAACGTCCACGCCAGACCCGTGGTCACCAGCACAATTGCGAGCAAGCCAATCAGCGCTGACGGCAGACGTCGGTCGGCGCGCAGGCGCTGACGCGATGAGGGCATGGCCGCCGCATGCGGGGCGCGCGGAGTGATCATCAGTAGCGGGCGAGGTACCGGTCAAGCTCCCACGGCGTAACCTGCATGTGATAGTCGCGCCATTCCGCCCGTTTCGCCACCAGGAAATGCTCCGTCACCGATGCGCCGAGTGCAGTGGTCAGCACCTCATCACGTTCCAGCTCATCGCAGGCTTCATCAAGCGTGCGCGGCAGATCGTCGATCCGCAGCCGTCGTCGTTCTCGGTGCGACATCTCGGCGATATTTCCTGACACCGGTTCACGCCACTCCGCTTCGGTGCGCAGCCCGTCAAGGCCTGCAGCGAGCATGGCCGCCAGCGCCAGATACGGATTGGCACTCGGATCGGGCGTGCGCAACTCGAGGCGGGTGCCAACGCCGCGTCGATCCGGCACGCGAATCATCGGCGAGCGGTTGCGCAGCGACCACGCCACATGCACCGGCGCCTCGAAGCCCGGTACCAGACGCTTGTACGAGTTGACCAACGGATTGGTGATGGCGCAGAGCGCACGCGCGTGACGCAGCAAGCCGCCGATGTAGTGCAACGCGGTGGTCGACAACTCCCACTCACGCTGGGGATCCCAAAACGCGTTCTGCCCCTGTCGGAATAGCGATTGATGCGTGTGCATGCCACTGCCACTCTGTCCGAGCAATGGCTTGGGCATGAACGACGCGAACAAGCCAAACTGCCGCGCCACCTGCTTCACCACCAGCCGAAACGTGGCCATGCTGTCGGCGGTGCGAAGCGCGTCCGCGTAGCGAAAATCGATTTCGTGCTGCCCGTGCGCGACCTCGTGATGCGCCCCCTCCACTTCAAATCCCAACTGTTCCAGCGTATCCACGATCGCTCGACGTGCATCTTCGCCAAGATCCATGGGGGCAAGATCGAAGTAACCCCCAACATCATTTGTGGTGGTTGCCGGGGCGCCATCAGAACCCGCCTTGAACAGAAAAAACTCGGCTTCCATGCCCGCGTTCATTGAAAACCCAAGCTCCGACGCCGCGGCAATCTGGCGGCGCAGTACGTAGCGCGGGTCGCCGGTGAAAGGCGTGCCGTCGGGTAAATTCACGTCGCAGATCAGGCGGGCAACACGAGCCGCAGGGTCGCCCCACGGATAAATCTGGAACGTGGACAGATCAGGGGCGAGCAGCATGTCCGACTCCTCGACGCGAACAAAACCCTCAATGCTCGAGCCATCGAAGAGGATGTCTCCCTTGAGCGCCTTCCGGAACTGCGACGCCGGAATCTCGACGTTTTTGATGATGCCCGGAATATCGGTGAACTGCAGGCGCAGGAACCGCACCTGATGCGACTCGGCCAGTTCGAGAATATCGCTCGCAGATGCGCCCGCGAGATCAGCGGGTACCAGAGACCGGGGAGTGCGGGGCACGAGCCGATGAGGTAAGGGACGCGAAAGGGAAGAGCGTGTGGACGCAGACTAGATCGTGCCGTGCGTCAATGGAAGTGGAGGCCGCGTTCCCCTAGCTTACGCAGTTCATGACTGCCACGCCTGCTTCCCCGACCGGTGGCCCTCCTGGCCCCGGCTCCTTCTGCGCCGCCTGCGGCGCTTCGCTCGCCGCTGGCGCGCGGTTCTGTC
>JBGTOG010000463.1:0-7323 GCA_041742675.1 Gemmatimonadaceae bacterium
AGCTCCGGATAGCTCGCCAGCGCCGCGTTGGTGTGTCCCGGCATATCGATTTCCGGGATGATCATCACGTGACGCGCCTGTGCATACTCCACCAGCTCCGTGTACTGTTCCTGCGTGTAGTATCCGCCTGGTCCCCCCCCCACCTGCGTATTGCCACCGTGACGAGCCAGGTTCGGGCGGGACAGAATCTCGATGCGCCACCCCTGATCGTCGGACAGATGCAGGTGTAACCGGTTGAGCTTGTACAGCGCCATGATGTCCACGTAGCGCTTGACGTCCTCGAGCGGGAGAAAGTGGCGCGCCACATCCAGCATGGCACCACGCCACACGTAGCGCGGCGTGTCGGTGATCTCACCAACTGGCAATGAGAGACCACGGTTGAGCGCCGCCCGATGTTCGATTGCCGCAGGCAGCAGTTGTCGAATGGTCTGCACCCCGTAGAACAATCCCGCCGCTTCTCGCGCCACCAGTCGCACGCCATCGGTTCGGATCTGCAGCTGATACCCTTCAGCGCCCGTGTCATCGTTGTTGGGATCGAGCACGAGTCGGATCGCGTTGCGCGGCACCGTGCCCCGCGCCGGCACGCGTCTCGGCGCCCTTTGCGCGCCGGGCCCCAGCATGGTCGCGAGCTGTCGCCCAATGCGCTCCACGTCTTCGTCGGCGTCGGTGGAGATCACCACTGGTGTGGAGTCGGTCACGGAAAACGTGCCGTTGCGCGCGAGATCGATGCGCGATGGCACCGGAATCACCGCGTGTCGCGGCGCGGTTGTTTGTGCGTGCAGCGTCGTGACGGCGACGGTTGCGGTCAGCGCAAGCGCGATGACTCGGAGCAGAGGGAGAGATGGCATGCGGAAGTGTACCCCGGGGATCAGCAGGAGTGCGCGCACCGAGCCCTCGATTTGTTGGGCGCCCAGACGCACGATAGCTTCTGCGCATGTCTCTCACCGTGCGCGTGCTGGCCGCTGTGATCGTTCGCGAGGGTCGCTACTTGCTCGCTCTCCGTCCGCACGGCAAGCGCCACGCCGGTCACTGGGAGTTTCCGGGCGGCAAGTTGGAAGCGGACGAATCGGATTTTGATGCGCTCGCGCGGGAGCTGCGCGAGGAACTGGATGTCAGCCTGCTTTCGATTGGCAACGTGCGATGTACACAGCGTGATGGGGACAGTCCGTTCACCATTGTGTTCGTTGACGCACAGATTGCGGGTGAACCTCGCGCACGCGAACACGTCGCCATTGCGTGGGTGCCCGCTTCGGAGCTGTTGCAGTACGCGCTCGCACCCAGTGACATCGTGTGCGCCGAGTTCATCACCGGCGAACGTTTTCAGAACCGTGTGCCGGAAGGCCAGCGCCTGTACCACGAAAGCATGATCGACGCGCTGGTGCGTGACGCAAGAGGCTTTGCTCAGGCCTCCGACGACATGCTGCCGGCGTACATCTCGTACACCGAGTCCGCAGCGAAAGCCGCCTCCGTGCGTGGGGCGGCCGTACACATGCTCACGGCGCTCGCCGAGCAAGAGAACGATACCGCGCGTCGACGGTTGATCATGGACGCTGCGGCGCGCATCGCAGCACTCCCACCACCCCCAGCAGCTGCACCGCCGGAACCGCGGGCGCCCTCCCTCTGGCTCACGGATGTGCCCAGCAGCACACGCGTGCGCGTGCGTGAGTCATTCCGGGATTTTGACGGCACACTCATGGAAGCCGGACGCGAGTTCACGGTGCTGCGTTGGACATACTTTCCCTACGACAGCGGTCACACATTCTACTGCGATTTTGGCGTATTCCGGCTCAGCGACAATGTGCCGGAGAATCACGAGGTGCTCGCCAACAAGGACCATCGGTTCTTCTGCTTCGTTGATTCGGCAGACGCTGAGTGACGCATTGCTTGTAGCGGGTGCGTCGCATGAGCCAGTACCTCAACGGCACGTCGTTCACTGCCGAGTTCGTCGAGCAGCCATGTACAGCACCGTGCCCAGCGCCATCAGCACCGCCGTCTTCCACATCGCTTCCCAGCGCACCTGCGCCATGAGCCATACACAAATCGCCAGGCCGGCCACCGGAATGGCCAGCCCACCGGGCAGCTGCATCGCTTGCGCTTCGCCACCAAAGCGGCGCCTGAGGCGTGGCAGCGCGGCCAGACTGCTGGTGTAACCAAGCAATCGCGTGAGCGCGCTGAGGACCGCCAACTGCGTGAACGTGCCGCTCACACCAAGCGTCACGCCAAAGGCGAGATAGACCAGAATGGAAACGTGGGGCGTGCGCCATTTCGGATGCACGTGCGCCATGGCCGCCGGCAACGAACCCTCACGCGCCAATGCGTACGTCATGCGAGGTGCCGCCAACACCGACGACGCGTAGTTGCCAAGAATCGACGCCATCGCCGCGAAGGACAGCATTGCTACACCCGCTGGTCCCATAAACACGGCGGCGGCATCAGCCAGCGGGCGCGATGACGTGGCGAGATCGGGGGTGAGCGCCACGCTGACAATCTGAATTCCCACGTAGAGCGCCGTTCCGGCCAAGGCGGTGACCAGCAACGCGCGTGGCAAATCACGCCGCGGATCCTTCGACTCACCGGCCGGCACAAGCGCGCCTTCAAAGCCGACAAACGCGTAGAACACGATCAGCGCCGCCTCGCCAATCGTGCCAATCGGGGGCACCGTCGTCTCCGCGAACATTGCCGGTTGCACATGCGTGAGACCCACCAGCACGAACACCAGGAGTGGGACAAACTTGGCCACACTGATGGCCAGAATCGCACCCATGCCCTGCTTCACGCCCGTGATATTGAGCCACGCAAACAACGCAGCGAGTCCGACAATCACCAGCACGCGTCCTGCACCGGCATTCACGACGGGCAAATAGTTGCCAAGATACGTCGCAAACAGATTTGCATTGGCCGCAATTGCGGTGGCCCGTCCGGCATAGAGCAGCCAGCCCGTCTGAAAACCCACGAAGGGCCCGAACGCCGTGCCCGCATAGAGAATCGGGCCGCCCGTACCCGAGAAGTAACTCGAGGCCTGCGCGAAGCTCAGCATCAACGTGGCCATCAGCACGCCGCACAACAGAAACAGTACGGGGCTGAAGAGTCCGGTGAGGCGCGCTGCGTCGGCTGGCAAACCAAAGATGCCCGCGCCGATCATGCTGTTCAGCGCCAGCAGCGCGAGCGCGACGCGTCCGAGTTCGCGTTTGAGCGGTTCAGCAGCGGGAAGCGGCGGGGGCGAGAGCACGCGGGACTATGTGGGGCAGTGGGCGAACATGCAATGGGGGGTGCAGTGGGGACTCGGGCGCGGTCGAGGTCCGCACGGCACCATGGGGGCTCGGTTCGTCTTACGACATAAAGTAGGCCGAATAGCCGAAAAGCCGTGAGGCACTTCCTAGCCGTAAAGACGAATCAGAACCAATCACTTGGCGGCCAACACCTATCCGAACTCCACGCAGTTGCTGTTCCTGATTCGTCTTTGCGGCTACACAGTGCCTCGAGGCTTTCCGACTATTCGGCCTACTTTATTTCGGACGGTGAACCGAGAGACCATGGTGCCGTGAGGATCTGCCGGGCACCCGAGTGCCCTCTGTTCGAGCGTGCGAAACTGGTGCCGCCCCAAAGCCGAAAAGCCGTGAGGCACTTCCTAGCCGCAAAGACGAATCAGAACTGCAACAGCACCATCACGAACTGCACGACAGCATCGAACACCCCGCCTTGTGCCGTGCCCACTCCGGTCGTCGCACGGCAAACTGCTCCATGCCTGGTTGCGTCTGATATGGATTGCGCAGCAGCTCGAGCAACTCGTGTAGGCGCGAGGCATCACCGGCCGCTGCAAGGTCTATCGCTTCCTGCGCCATCCAGTTGCGCAACACATACTGCGGATTCACGGCGTGCATGCGTGCGCGCCGCGCAGTGGGCGCTTCACCCGTGCTGTGTACGTGCGCATGCCAGCGGCGCAGCCAGTGCATCAGCGATGCATTGTGCAGCGAGAGCACGTCGTCGTGGTAGAACACATCGCCGAGCACATCATGCACATCGGCATCGGGTGCAATCACCGCGGGAACATCACCAAGCGCACGGAAGAACAGCGTGTAGTCCGCCTGGGCGGTATGCATGAGCGCAAAGGCTTCGCGCATGAGCAGCTGTTCAGGCGCTGCGTGCGCCGTGAAGCCAAACTTGGACGACATCATGCGCTCGTATGCATCATCATACACCGCGAGAAACGCATCAAGTCCGGCCTCGAGCGGCTCCGGCGTCTCGAATAGCGGACGCAGTGCCTCGGCAAAACGCACCAGGTTCCACTGCACAATCGCGGGCTGCTGCCCATAGCGATACCGGCGGCCCACCGCGTCGGTGGTGTTGGGCGTCCAGTTGGGATCGAAGTCCTCGAGCCACCCGTACGGACCGTAGTCAATCGTAAGGCCGAGCACGGACATGTTGTCGGTGTTCATCACGCCGTGTACAAACCCCACGCGCATCCACTCCACGACCATGCGCGCCGAGCGCTCGCACACTTCACGAAAAAACTGCGAACGCCTGGCGACAGTGTCGCCGTCCAGATGCGGGAAGTCGCGATCAATCGTGAAGTCCACGAGTTGTTCGAGCAGCGCACGTTCGTCGCGCGCGGCCAGAATCTCAAAGTTGCCAAACCGGAGGAAGCTCGGCGCCACACGACAGACGACGGCGCCTGGCTCGGCCTGCGCATTGCCATCGTAGAACATGTCGCGCACAACATCGTCGCCGGTGGTGACAAGCGACAGCGCACGGGTGGTCGGCACACCCAGATGAAACATCGCTTCACTGCACAGAAACTCGCGCACGGATGAGCGCAGCACGGCGCGGCCGTCAGCGGTGCGGGAGTACGGGGTAGGTCCCGCACCCTTGAGCTGCAACTCCCATCGTTCGCCTGTACTGTTCACCACTTCGCCAAGCGTAATGGCGCGTCCATCGCCAAGCTGTCCCGCCCAGTTGCCGAACTGGTGTCCGCCGTAGCACGCCGCGTACGGTTGCATACCGGCGTAGAGTGCATTGCCGCCGAAGACTTGCGCGAATGAGGGGTTGGCAACGTCAGCCTCCGATAGCCCGACGAGCGCCGCGACTTCATGTGCGTGCGCGAGCAAGACCGGCTGCGCTACCGGGGTTGGCTCCACGGCACTCCAGCATGCGCCAAGCACCTGACGTCGTCGGTTGGAGCGCTCTGGGTCGCCGGGCAACTCAGCGACAAAACGATTGTCGAAGTGCAACGATGTCATGAGCGATCGGCCACGGGAAAGCGGGCACGCAGACGGCCAACAACTGGTGGCAACACAAAGAAGGGCGCAGCGACCATGAGCCAGAACATCCATGCACCAAACAGCTGCTTACGCCGGATAGCGAGCAGAGCCACCATGAGCGCCAGCGCGCCGAGAATGGTGAGTATCTCAAAGGGTGAAATCGCCGCCCGGGCCGCACCAAGCCACAACCCGGTAGATGCGAAACACACCCACGACAGCACATACACCCGACCGGCGCGTCTGTGCACGGGCGTTCCATTCGGACGGCGCGTCGCAACCAACCCGGCAATGAGTGCGAGAGTCGCCGCCACGATATGCACGAAAACCACGGCGCTGCGCATCGCTAACCCACCGTGAGCTCACGCCGGGCCAACGCCGCCGGTGCTGCCGCCCGCAAGCTGGCGCTGCCAAGCACCATCAGTGTGAGCACGTACGGAAACGCAAGGAAGAGCTGGTACGGCACATCGTTCCACCCCAGCGATTGAAACAGATATTGCAGCGCACTGGCGCCACCGAAGAGCAATGCGGCACCGGCCACACCATACGGTGACCAACGACCAACCACCACAATCGCGATGGCGATGAAGCCTTTGCCTGCACTCATGCCTTCCACGAAGGTACCCGACTGCGCGAGCACGAGCGTCGAACCGGCAAGACCGGCGAGCAGCCCGCCGAGCAGGACCGCAACGGCTTGTACGCGACGGGGCCGAATGCCTGCGGCCAGCGCAGCATCAGGGCTTTCACCAACGGCGCGCAGTGCCAGTCCGGAGTGCGTGCGCATGAACCACCACGCAATCAGCGGAACAAGTGCGTAGAGCGCATATGTCACTACCGGCTGCGCGAACAGGGCACGTCCGATCAGGGGAATAGATGAGAGCCCTGGGATCGGTAGTTCGCGCATGGTCGGCAGCGTCAGCCCAACACCGGTCGCGCCATATACGGTCTTGTACAACAGCCCCGTGAGTCCAAGCGACAGGAGCGATATGGCCGTGCCAGTAATGATCTGATCGGCGCGCAGGAACACGGTGAAGGCGGCAAACACGAGCGCGACCAGAATGCCCGCCACCGCACCGGCCGCGAATCCCGCTGACACACCAACACCGCCCGCCACCAGCGTGGCCGCAAACGCACCGCAGATGATCGATCCTTCAAGCCCGATGTTGATCACACCACTTCGTTCGGTAATGCATTCACCCAACGCCGCGAGCGCGAGCGGAGTCGCGGTGCGCACCGTGGCCGCGAGGAAATCGTCGAACGGAGTAATCATGCGGTGCGCACCCGTGGTGACCAGGCGCGCACGCGATCGGCGGCAATGACCAGCAGGATGATCACGGCTTCGACAACATTGACCAGCGCGAACGGGACACCAGCATCGCGTTGCATCGCATTGCCGCCCGCCTGCAGTGCACCAAAAAGCAACGCCGTTGCCAAGACACCCAGGGGATTCAGACGCGCCAACAGCGCGACCGCGATCGCCGTGTATCCGTAGCCCGGGCTCAGGTTCTCATAGAGTGCGTACGTCACGCCGGTGTACTCCACGCTGCCGGCCAGTCCGGCCAGCGCTCCACTCATGAGAAAGGCGATCGCACTCACGCGCCCCACCTGCACACGCCCTGATGTGGCCGCAGCAAGCGGATTGAGTCCCACCGCGCGCAGTCGGAATCCGCTGGCCGTGTAGCGCAGCCACCACCAGGCGGCCGTGGCGAGTGTAATGGCCAGCAGCACACCCACATGTAACCGCGTCCCAGCGAGCACCACGGGCAGCTGCAGCGTTGGCTCCAGCGCCACGCTCTGCGGATAAATCCCGCTGGGTTCCTGGAGCGGTCCACGCACCAGCCACCCCACCATATACAGCGCGACAAAGTTGAGCATGATCGTACTGATCACCTCCAGTACGCCGTATCGCTGCCGAAGCAGCGCCGCAATACCGGCCCACAGCGCACCAGCAACCATGCCCATGACGAGCATCAGCGGCAAGGACGCCACGCCAAGCGATGACCCAACAGCCGCCGCCGTGGCCGTTGACGCCGCCGCGCCGGCCAGCAGTTGCCCCTCAGCGCCGATG
>JBGTOG010000008.1:0-22169 GCA_041742675.1 Gemmatimonadaceae bacterium
ACCACCGCCGGGACCACGGCCACCAGCGCCCGGCCCTGGGGTCGGTGCCGCGGCGCTGATCGGCGTGCCGCGCAGATCCCAGCAGATCGACTGAATGCCGGTGGTGCTGTCATTCAGCTGAATGTCGAGTTCGCGCACGAGGCGATTGCCCTGCGCGATGCGTACGGACATCGCCTTTGGCGGCGTCTTCACAAAAAACGAAATCACGGCTTCCGCAGGCGGGTTTTCGCCAATGAAGGTCTGGTGTCCCCAGAACTCCTCGTTGCGATCATCCTTGTACTTCCACTGCAGCGCGTTGGGCACGGAGAAAAGCATCGCGTCGGCGACCTGCTGTGCCGCGCCGTATTCCTGGATCGGTGAGAGATCATCAAGCACCCAGATCGAGCGGCCGTGCGACGCCACAATCAGGGAGTTGTCGCGCGGATGAATCGTCAGTTCGTCAACTCGCACCATGGGAAAATTGCGTCCGCTCAACCGTTTCCAGTTCGCACCGCGATCCAGCGTGACAAAAATGCCGCTTTCTCCGCCGGCGTACAGCACGTCACGGTTGCGCGTGTCTTCCGTAAGCGTGCGCACGATCTCGCCTTCCAGCCCACTGGTGATACGCTTGAAGCTTGCGCCAAAATCCGTGCTCGCCCACACATGTGGCTCGTAGTCATTCTCACGGTGATTGTCGACACTGACATAGACGGTGCCGGCATCAAAGCGAGACGGCACAACTTCGCTGACAAACGCGCCGGCCGGAAAACCAGGGAGGTTTGCCGTGATGTTCGACCACGTTGCACCGCCGTCGCGCGTGACACTCACCGTGCCGTCATCCGTGCCGGTGTAGATCACGCCAGCACGGTTGGGCGATTCTGCCAGTGACACAATCGCCGGCCATGAGGAGATACCATCGTGACGCGCGAGTCGGATCTCGCTGCCCTTGAGCCCCATCGTGACGATCGTATCGCGGCTGGCGTTTTGCGTGAGATCAGGGCTGATCACGGTCCACGAATCACCACGATCGCTGGACTTGAATACGCGATTCGCAGCCACGATCAGCGACGTGTCGTGGTGGGAAAACACCATCGGTGCATCCCAGTGGTAGCGGAAGTTTTCGCCTGCTGTCACGGCTGGGCTGACATTGGCAGCCGTTGGACGAATGCTGCGCGATTCACCGGTCACCACATTGCGGCGAATCATGTTGCCGTTCTGCGATTCGGTGTACACGATGCGCGAATCGCGCGGATCGGGGATGGCTACGAAGCCATCGCCGCCAAGAATCTGGAACCAGTCGTAGTTCATGATGCCGCCCCCAAAGCGCGAGCGGCTCGGGCCACACCAGTTGTAGTTGTCCTGCATGCCGCCACACACATTGAATGGCGTTTCCATGTCATACGAGACGTGATAAAACAGACCCACCGGCAGATTCGGCACGAACTGCCACGTGCGGCTCGCATCGTACGACACGGCCAGTCCGCCGTCATTGCCAATCAGGATGTGCTCGGGATTGCGCGGATCCACCCAGATGGCGTGCACGTCATCGTGTGTGACGCGCGCGGCGTCTGTCTCTACGGTCTTGCCGCCATCGTGCGACACGTGCAGTCCCACGCCGCCGTAGTACACGCGCTCCGGATTGGTGGGATCGATCTTGAGCTTGCTGAAGTACATGGGACGCGGATTCACCGAGTTCACCTTGGCCCACGTCGCGCCGCCATCGTTCGAGCGCCAGAGACCCTGCATGGCACCCGCGCCTGGCGCCGCAGGTGCTTCAACCAGCGAGTACACGATGTTGGCGTTGGACGGCGCAATGTCTACCGCAATGCGTCCGAGCATGCCTGTGGGGAAACCGCCTTCGACCTTGCTCCACGTCGCGCCCGCATCACGCGTCACATACAACCCGCTACCGGTGCCGCCGCCGTTGAAGCAGCACGTCGTGCGCCGCCGCTGGTACATCGACGCGAACAAGACTTTCGAGTCGGTGGGGGACATCACAACATCATTAGCGCCGGTTTCCTCGTCGACGTGCAGCACCCGTGTCCACGACGTACCGCCGTTGGTGGACTTGTACACGCCGCGTTCACCACCGCTGCCAAACAGCGGACCAGTCGCCGCAACGTATACGATGTCTGCGTTCTCCGGGTCCAGCACAATGCGATTGATGTGCCTGGATTCGCGGAGTCCCATGTGCGTGAACGACTCGCCACCATTGGTGGACTTGTAAATGCCGTCACCCCACGAGATGCTCTGTCTGTTGTTCGACTCGCCGCCGCCAGCCCACACGAGGTTCGGGTCTTTCTGCGAGATCGTCACCGCGCCCATGGACATGAGCCCTTCGTGCTGCAGCAGTGGCGTCCAGAGATTGCCCTTGCTGGTGGTCTTCCAGAGACCGCCATGTGCCGTGGCCACATAGAAGATCGCCGGATTGGCATCGTAGACCGCGACACCGGCAATGCGGCCCGACATGGTAGCCGGTCCGATTGAGCGGAAGTGCAGCGACGAAAACTCGCTGGCGACCGGCGTGCGCGACTGCGCTGACGCGGTGGACGCAGCGGCGAGCGTGGCGAGAAGCAGGGCCGCCAGAGCGGCCGAGCCGCGCGTGAAACGCGGGACTATCACAGGGAAGTCTCCCGGGAGAGGGTGGGGGGAGGGCGGGAAGTCAAAGAAGCACTACAGTACAACGCCGAGTCCCGGGCCACCGCTGAGGCTGTACCTCCGGCCCGAGCTTTTTCAACCGATGACCGAAAACGGAGAACCGACAACCCCCCACGCTGTCGGCGATGGCCAGGCTAAGCCGGGAGGTCGTAGCGGCCGACAAACCGTTTACGGTTTGAACCGTGAACGGTTTGCACCATAAACGGTTGACGGTTTGTCGGCCGCTACGAACCACGAGCTTCATGGCATGGATCGATGACTGCGTGGGGGGATGTCGGTGGTCCGTTTTCAGTGGGCGGTTTGAATAAGGTGGGGCGGGGCCGCGATCCGGGCTTGGCATTAGCTTCCCACCATGCCCACCTACGGCTCCCCCGGGCGGCGCGTGGCGATCATCGCCGGCGTCCGCACCCCGTTCGCGCGCTCCGGCACCGCGCTCGCCCAGTACTCGGCGCTCGACCTCGGCAAGCATGCCGTTGCTGCGCTCATGCAGCGCACCGAAGTGGACGGGAGCAAAGTAGACCTGCTGGTGTTCGGCACCGTGCTTCCCTCCGTACTGGCGCCAAACATCGCACGCGAGATCTCGCTGCTGCCGCATTTTCCGCGTGATGTGCAGGCCTTCACGGTCGGCCGCGCCTGCGCCTCGGCGAATCAGGCCATCACCGATGCCGCCGATCAGATTGCGCTTGGCCATGCCACAATTGCCATTGCGGGCGGCGCGGAATCGCTCACACAGGTGCCCATTCTGCACTCGCGGCGCATGTCGGATACGCTGGTTGCCGCCAGCAAGGCCAAAACGCTGTCGCAGCGACTCGGTGTGCTCGGCAAAGTGCGCCCTCGCGACCTGATCCCTATCACGCCCGCGATTTCAGAACCCAGCACAGGCGAGACCATGGGGCAGTCGGCCGATACGATGGCCAAGCTCAATGGCATCACGCGTGAAGCGCAGGACGCGTTTGCGCTTCGGTCGCATCTGCGGGCGGCCGCAGGCACAGCGGATGGACGGCTGACCGCGGAAATTGCACCGATCACCGTACCGCCATCGCACGAGACAATGCTCGAATCGGACAACGGCGTTCGCGCGGACAGCACGATCGAACAACTCAGCAAACTGAGGCCTGTGTTCGACAAGCAGTACGGCACGGTGACAGCGGGCAATGCCTCACCGCTCACCGACGGCGCAGCCGCCGTACTGCTCATGCGCGAAGATGTCGCCGAGTCACTCGGTTATGAGCCGCTCGGTTACATCCGATCATATGCCTACGCCGCAATTGATCCCGCCGAACAGCTGCTGCAGGCGCCGGTGTTCGCGGCGCCGCGTGCGCTTGAACGCGCTGGACTGTCGCTCGGCGACATGGACCTCGTGGAAATGCACGAAGCGTTCGCGGCGCAGGTGTTGAGCAACTTGCATGGATTGGCGTCGCCCAAATGGGCCGCGCGTGCGGGCCTCGTTGAGCCGGTCGGTGAGATCGATGATGAACGACTCAACGTGATGGGTGGATCGCTCTCCATTGGGCATCCGTTTGGTGCCACCGGTGCGCGCATTGTGACCACGCTGCTGAATGAGCTCGCACGCCGGGGCGGCCAGTTCGGATTGCTTACCGTGTGTGCCGCGGGCGGCATGGGGCATGCCATGGTTGTGGAGCGATCATGAGCGAGCAATCGCCAGCGCTCACGATGGTGGTGGAAGACGGTATTGCCATCATCACCTTCGACACGCCCAACGCGCCGATCAACGCGCTGAGTTCGCGTCTGGCACCCGAGTTTGACGCGATTTTCGCGAAACTTGAGTCAGATGATGCGATTGTCGCCGCCGTGCTTGCGAGCGGAAAGCGCGATGTGTGGATTGCCGGCGCGGATATTGAAGAACTGGTATCGCTGTCGTCAGCGGCCGACGGCGAATCACTGGCGCGCAGCGGACAACGCATGCTTGACCGACTGGCCGCGCTGCACAAGCCCGTGGTCGCGGCTATTCATGGCGCCTGCCTCGGCGGCGGACTCGAGGTCGCGCTCGCCTGTCACTGGCGTGTGCTGAGTGATCATCCCAAGTCGCTGTGCGCGCTTCCTGAAGTGCAGCTGGGATTGCTGCCGGGCGCCGGTGGTACGCAGCGACTGCCGCAATTGATCGGTTTGCAGGCAGCGCTCGATGTCATCCTCACCAGTCGCAATCTCAAACCGCGCCAGTCGCGGAAACTTGGTTTGGTGGACGATCTGGTGCATCCCGCCATCTTGCGCGATGTGGCCGTGCAGCGCGCCCAAGAGCTTGCCAGCGGCCGTCGGAAGCGCGAAGCACGCAGTGGTGGTGCCACGGGTTTGTTGCTGGAGGACAATCCGATCGGGCGCGCGGTGGTGTTTCGCAAGGCGCGCGAACAGGTGCTCAAAAGAACGCGCGGCGCCTATCCCGCACCGCTGGCGGCGATTGAAGTAATCGGCGAGGGCTACGCGCACGGCATGACGCGCGGACTCGATGCCGAGGCGCGTGCCTTTGGCAAACTCGCGGTCAGTGATGTTTCGCGCGAACTCACGTTTCTTTTCTTTGCCACCACCGCGCTCAAGAAAGACACCGGTGGCACGCCGGTGCATCGGCTCGGGATTGTAGGTGCGGGTTTTATGGGGGCGGGTATCGCGAGCGTTGCCGTGCAGCATGACACGCAGGTTCGGATGCGTGACGCCTCCATGGCGCGCATCGCATCCGGGATTCGCGCAGTACGCACGGTACTCGATGAGCGGCGCCGCAAACGTCGCCTGAGTACACTCGCGTTCAACGACATGCTGTCGCTGGTGAGTGGCGGGACAGACTATACCGGGTTCCGGCGGGCCGACCTGGTGATCGAAGCGGTGTTTGAAGATCTCGCGGTGAAGCACGAGGTGCTGCGCGATGTGGAGACGCATGCGCCCAATGCGATTGTTGCGTCCAACACGAGCACCATACCGATCGCGCGCATCGCTGAGGCATCGCAGCGCCCGGAGCGAGTGGTAGGCATGCACTTTTTCAGTCCGGTGCACAAGATGCCATTGCTCGAAGTGATCGTCACACCGACCACGAGTGACGAGACGGTAAATACGGTGGTGTCCTACGGCAAGCGCATTGGCAAGACAGTGATTGTGGTCTCTGATGGTCCAGGCTTTTATGTGAATCGCATTCTCGCGCCGTACATCAACGAAGCCGGCCGACTGCTCGATGAAGGTGTGGCCATGGATGCGATCGACAAGGCGTTGCTCGAGTACGGATTCCCCGTTGGTCCGATCACGCTGCTCGACGAGGTGGGTCTCGATATCGCCGGCAAGTCAGGGCCCATCATGGCGGATGCCTTTGGGGAACGCATGCATCCGTCGGTCACGTTGCAGCGGGTTGTGGAGAGCGGCGCCACGGGACGCAAAGGCGGTCGCGGCTTCTACCGCTACACGAGCGACGGCAAGCGGGATGGTCCCGATAGCGCCGTGTATGAGCTGACACCCACCACTGGCGAACGCCGATCGCTTGCTGCGGCGTCAATCCAGGACCGCACGGTGCTGCCCATGCTCAACGAAGCGGTGCGCTGCCTTGAAGACGGTGTGCTGCGCTTAACACGCGACGGTGACATTGGCGCGGTATTCGGCATCGGATTTCCGCCGTTTCGCGGTGGCCCATTTCGTGCCATCGATCGCTCAGGCGCCGCCGAGGTTGTGCGTCGGCTTGAGGCGCTCGACGCGCGTTTCCCTGGTCGCTACACGCCCGCACCGCGACTGCGTGCGATGGCCGAACGTGGCGAACGATTCTACCCTGCAACCGGAAGGCCCCTGTGACAGACGCGCCAGAAGCTGCGCCGCTGCATCCCGTACTCGCGGCGATCGTTGCTGAACTCACTCGTGAACGCGTGGCGTTGCTGGAGGCGTGCGCGTTGGTGCCGGACACACTGCGGGAAACACGCCCCGCACCAGATCGCTGGAGCGCCGCGGAACTGATGGCGCATCTCGCCAAGGTGGAGATGTCGTCGGGGCGCCTGTTCAGTGTGCATGCCCGCCAGCTGCGAGAGGCCAATGCCCCGCTCGACACATCGAGCGATGCACAGGATATCATCGCGCGCTTTGAACGTTTTCCGATGATCTCTCGTTCGCGCCCGATCCCGGCCCCGGAGATGGTACTGCCGGATGCTGACGTCACCTTCGAAGACGCGCGGCTGCAACTCGAAGCGTCGCGTGCCCGTCTGCTCGAAGCGGTGTTCAAGGCCAACGGCTTGCCGCTCGGCAGCGTATCGGCGCCGCACCCCCGACTCGGGGCGCTCACCATGTACGAGTGGCTGCTGATGATCGCACGCCACGAAGCTCGTCACGCCGATCAGTTTCGTGAAATCGCCGAACAGCTCACCGCATCCACTTCGTAACGCCATGACCGCTCTCGCCACCGTACGCGATGTGCGCCGCTCGCTGGTCGCTGCGCTATTGCTTGTCAGCGCAGCACCGGCGGCCTCCTGGCATCAAGCGCCGGATGCACGCCCGCAGCTGGCCGTGCTTCAGGCCCAATCCTCAGCCATGCCGCGACCGGCCACGCGCGCCGAGCGCACGAACTACGCAGAAACGTCACATCACGCCGATGTGGTTCGGTTCCTTGATTCACTCGTACTCATGCGTGCTCCCATCACCGTGACGGAACTTGGACGTTCTGGCGATGGTCGCGTATTGCCGCTGGTGATCGCATCGAAGCCACTGGTGCGTACGCCGGCGGAAGCGCGCGCGCTGGGTCGTCCGATTGTGTACGTGCAGGCAAACATTCATGCGGGCGAGGTGGAGGGCAAGGAAGCGGTGCAGGCACTGCTGCGTGATCTGTCGTTCGCGACCGGTCCGACCGTTCTCGATTCCCTCGTGCTGCTGGTGGTGCCGATCTACAACGCAGACGGCAACGAACAGTTCGGTGATCAGACGCGCAATCGCGGTTCGCAGAACGGTCCGGCGCGAATCGGGTTGCGTCCCAACGCCCAGGGGCTTGATCTCAATCGCGACTATATCAAAGCCGAAGCGCCGGAGACGCGCGCCACACTCGCCGCCTTTGCCGCGTGGGAACCGGATCTGTTCATGGATCTGCACACCACGAACGGCAGCTACCACGGCTATCACCTCACGTACTCGCCATCACTGCATCCTGCGGCGCCGCTGGCACCGTACGTTGGTGACACGATGCTGGTGGCCGTTCGCGAGCGCATGCAACAACGGCACAACTTCAGGATTTTTCCGTACGGCAATTTTACCGGCGAAGCAGGGCGCGGGTCGCTCACGGATACGCTCAAGTCGGCGTTTGTCACATACGAACACAAGCCGCGCTTCGGCACGAACTACTACGGACTGCGCGGCGCCATGTCGATTTTAAGCGAAGCCTTTTCGCATGATGCGTTCGAGATTCGCGTCGCGTCAACACGGGCGTTTGTTCAGGAAGTGTTGTCGTACGTGGCGGAGCACCCCGCAGCGATCCGGGCTCGTGTCGCCGAGGGGCGCCGCGCATCAACGTTCGGTGCGGCTCAGGCGCTGCCGGCAGTGCCGCTTCGTTCCCGCTTCTGGTCCACGCCGGACACGCAGGCGGTGCTGGTGGAGGTGCTGGATCGGTTGCCGGATTCCACGCAGCGCCATCAGCCCGGCATGCCGATCGGGCTTCGCCGCACGGGTCGCTTTGCCTCGGTGCGCATGCCCGTCGTTGATCGCTTTGAAGCGGCGCTGGAACGCACACCGCCCGCCGGTGGGTGGGTGCTCGATGCGGCCGCCGCCGACTCGGCACTGCCACGACTTCGTGCACACGGTATCACCGTAGAGCCTGTGCCAACGGCGTTCCGCACGGATGTGGAGGTGTTCGTGGTAGACACCATTGTCCGCTCCCCGCGCCCGTTTCAGGGTCACAATGAAGTCCGACTCGTGGGAAGATGGCAGCGTGAGGTGCGATCCGTACCAGCTGGCAGCTGGCTCATTCGCACCGGCACTTCCTCCGACCGATTGGCCATGCTGCTGCTGGAACCGGAAAGTGATGACGGACTCGTGACCTGGAACATGCTCGACGGTGGTTTGTCGGTGGGTGCCGTGGCGCCCGTCTGGCGACTGTCCTCACCCCCGCGTTGACACGCGGGCTCCGACTATATTCTGGGGTGCTCGCCAGCCGGGAGCACCCCTTTGCGGGAGGCGCTGCGAGCCTCCCGGACCCGTTGATCCGCTCCATGCTTCGTAAATCCTTGCTGTATCTGTCGCGCCAACAGCGCATTTTCAGTTTCATTCGTGGAAACGGTTTTGCGCGCCGCATGGCGTCGCGCTTTGTGGCGGGCGAAACGATCGCCAGTGCGTGCGAGGCTGCTGCTGAGCTGAACCGTCATGGCATCATGGCCACGCTCGATCTGTTGGGCGAAAGCGTGACCAACGAAGCCGAAGCGCGAGAAACGGGACGCCAGTACCTCGAGCTGCTGGACACGATTCACGAGCAGAAACTTGATTGCACCGTGTCGGTCAAGCTGACGGCGCTGGGGCAGGACATCAGCGATGCGCTGGCAGTGGAAGTGGTCAGCGAAATTCTGGCGCGCGCCGAGCAGTACGATTTGTTTGTACGCCTCGATATGGAGTCGAGTGAATACACGCAGCGCACGCTCGATGTCTTCGAACGCGATCTGTTCAGCCGCTACCCGCGGCGCGTCGGCGTTGTCCTACAGACGGCGCTCCGGCGTACGCTTGACGATATCGAGCGAGCCATTGGTATGCAGGCACGCGTTCGTCTGTGCAAGGGTGCGTACAAGGAGCCCGAAACCGTGGCGTTTCCTGACAAGGCCGACGTTGACCGTACGTACGTGCAGGGCATGCAACGCCTCATGTCGCGCGGCTACTATCCCGGGCTGGCTACGCACGATGAAGTCATCATCGAAGAAGCGAAGCGGTTCGCGCGCGCGGAAGGCATCACACCGGAGCGTTTCGAGTTTCAGATGCTGTACGGTGTGCGCCGCGACTTGCAGGAAGCGCTCGTCGCGGATGGCTGGCGCGTGCGCGTCTACATCCCGTTTGGCACGCAGTGGTATCCGTATCTCATGCGCCGCCTGGCGGAACGTCCGGCAAACATCGCCTTCATGACCGGCAGCATCATGCGCGAAGCCGTGCGTGGATCGCGTCGATCGTCTACCGCTGCGCGCACCAACGGCGCGGCCTGAATGCACGCGCCCTGACCACGCACGCCGGACAGCATCTGCCCCCCGATCACGAGGCGGGGGATGAACGCACGCTCGGCGGCTACATGGCAGTGCATGCGCGGCCGGCGGCGTTCGAGGGCATCGACGGTACGTCGTACTCGGCCGACATCCTCACCGACACCACCGGCGATGCAGACGCACCGTGGGGCGCGTATCTGTTTTTTGTGCAGTGGGGACGCGGAGAACCCGAGGCCATCGGGCATCTGGAAACCGGGTTTCTCGTGCGCGGTCAGAGTGAAGAAGCGGTGCGACGGGCCGCTGGACAGATGTCGCTGATAGTGGTGAAAGCATCACTCGATGGTCTCATTCGTGCGCAGTCGGATAACGCCCGTTCCGGACCAGGCGCGTGACGACCGATGTGCCACTCACGGGGACGGTGCTCTCCGGAACGGGTGGCGTGTGGCGCGTGCTGTTGTCAAACGGCGAGATCGTGGAGTCATCGCTGCGCGGTCGCCTCAAGAAAGACGAAGAGCAGAACACCAATCAGCGACAGAGTCTGGGAAACGCGTCACGCGCAGCCGCGCGACCGCTCAAGCTGGCGGTTGGTGACATCGTCGACGTGGAAGCGGAATTGAATGGCGAAGCGTGGAGCATCGCCGCCATTCACCCGCGACGGTCGCAGCTCGCTCGCCGCGCACCCGGCCGCGCGATGGGCGAACGCGTCGTGGTTTCAAATCTCGATCAAGTGCTCGTGGTCTTTGCGGCGGCCAATCCGGATCCGCACCCGCGCATGCTGGATCGGTTTCTGGTGATTGCCGAGGCCAACGAACTGGCGGCGCGCATTGTGGTGAACAAGTGTGATCTGGCGGCGGAGCGTGTAGCACGTGAGATGTTTGCCGACTATGAAGCGGCGGGCTATCCGGTGCACTACACGAGTGTGGTGACGGGACACGGTCTGCTTGCCCTGCGGACCGTGGTGCAGGGCAAGGTGTCGGCGCTTTCCGGCCCATCTGGCGTGGGCAAGTCGTCACTGATGAACGCGTTGTTCCCTGGACTGACGTTGCGCGTGGGTGCGATCAGCGAGAGTGTCAACAAGGGGCGGCACACCACCGTGGGCGCGTTGCTGCATCCGTTGCCCGGGGGGGGGTATGTCGCGGATACCCCGGGGCTGCGTGAAGTCGGACTCTGGGGCATCGCCGCCCGCGAAGTGGCGTCCTGTTTTCCCGAGCTTCGCCCCTATCTGGGCAGTTGCCGATTTGCCGATTGCACACATCTCGTCGAGCCTGGCTGCGCCATACGCGAGGCGGTGGATGCGGGCTCCATCAGCCGCGCGCGCTGGGAGAGCTACGCCAAGTTGCGCGATGAGCTGACCGACGGACAGCCGGGTGGACGGTAGCGACATCGTCTGACTGACGGCGCGGCACAACCACCGCGTGCGCGACCTGCCGACGTGGCGCACCCATCGCGCGCGCGACTTCCCGACGCGTCGCAACGAAAACGTCGTTGGGTGTGTCAAACCGTGATGAACCCTCCAGCGTGTCCGGTGCCGAACGTCACAAGCGCGCTGTGCAGCAGTGCGCATGACCCACGCGTAGTGCGTGTGTCCATGGTTCGGAACTCCGGCGTCCTACCTGCGTAGGGACTGCGATGCCTGCTCGCCTGTTTCAGTCCGCCGTTGATCTTGGTCCCGCCTACCGCATTGAGCGCGAGCTCGGCGGTGGTGGGATGAGTCGCGTCTTTCACGCCACAGAAGTCGCGCTGGGGCGACCAGTCGCGGTCAAGGTGCTGCCGCCCGAACTGTCGCAGGGCGTCAGCCAGGAACGATTCCGCCGCGAAATTCAAATGGCCGCGTCGCTGCAGCACCCGCACATCGTGCCGCTGCTGGCTGCCGGTGAGGCGGGCGGAGCGCTGTACTACTCCATGCCGATGGTGGACGGCGAGTCGCTGCGTGACCGATACAAGTCAGGTCGTTCGATTCCTGTCGCGGATCAGATCCGGATCCTGCACGATGTGGCCGAGGCGCTGGCGTATGCACACGGGCGCGGTGTGATACACCGGGACATCAAGCCTGACAACGTGATGCTGGTGAACGACACGCACGCCCTGGTCGTGGACTTTGGTGTCGCCAAAGCCATCACCAGTGCGCGTGATGCGGACAAACCCGTTCCGCATGTTGGTGATGCCACGCTCACGTCTGCGGGGATCGCGCTCGGCACCCCGTCGTACATGGCGCCCGAGCAGGCGGCGGCGGATCCCGACGCAGATCATCGCCTGGACATCTATGCACTCGGCGCGCTGGGCTATGAAATGCTGCGCGGTGAGCCGCTGTTCGCCGGACTTTCACCCGCCGGTGTGCTGGCCGCACAGGTCTCGCGTTCGCCTGAACCGCTCGAACGTGCCGCGCATGTGCCGGCGTCATTCTACGATGTGGTCGAGCGATGTCTGGCTAAAGCGCCCGTGGATCGTTTCCAGTCCGCGTCCGAAGTGTCGCAGGCACTGGACGCCGTGCAAGCAGACCTGCTGTTTGCTACGCCCTCCAGCGGGGGCACCCGGATTGGCCGCCAGACGCCCGCGGGATCGTCGGGCGCCAGGCCACGCTCGCGAGTACGCGTGCTCATGCAAGCCGCGCTGGTAGTGCTTGCCGTGACCGGCGTCGCGACGGTCGCGGTGCAGGGATTATCGCGCGGACTCGTTGATGGCCGCACGCTCAAGGAGCGCGACGCGCTGCTGGTCGCCGGTTTTTCCGACAGTGGTAGTGGACTCGGTGCGGTAATCACCGACGCGTTGCGAACGGATCTCACACAATCACCACTCGTTCGCGTAGTGCAGCCGGTTTCGGTGCGTGAGGCGCTCGAGCGCATGCAGCGTGACCCCGGAACTCCGGTGGATTCCTCGCTGGCGCATGAAGTCGCGGCGCGCGAAGGCATTGCGGCGTATGTCGTGGGTGATGTGACGCCCGTGGGGCGTGGTTTTCAACTCACGGCCCGAATCATGAGTACCGATAGCGGATACGTTCTCGCTGCGGTGCGTGCATCGGCAGCTGATTCGGGCGACGTCATCACAGCGATCGATCGCCTGTCAAAGGGACTGCGGGAACGACTGGGTGAATCGTTGCGCGAGTTGCGTGCCGCGCCACCGTTGGCCCGCGTGACGACCTCGTCGCTTGAGGCGCTCCGGCAATACACGATTGCGGTAGACGCGATTGATGTGCGCGGCGACTATCCGCGCGGTTATCGACTGCTGGAAGAGGCCATCAGACAGGACAGCACGTTCGCCATGGCCATGCGCAAGCTCTCCGTCGCGCTCACCAATCGAGGACAGCAGCCTGATCGTGCACGACAGTTGCTCGAGCAGGCCATGCGGCACAGCGATCGTCTCACGCCGATAGAGCGCTTCCTGCTGGAGGGGAGTTGGTATTCGGGGGTTGGTCCGCAGCGCGATCTGGCGCGCGCGATTGGCGCGTACGAAAGCGTGCTGGCCATTGATTCCGGTGACCTGCGTGCGCTGAACAATCTGGCGATCGTATACATGGATCGAGCCGAGTACGCGCGGGCCGAATCGTTGCTGCTGCGCGCGGTTCGCGGCGGCGCGTCGGCGTTGCAGTATTCCAATCTTGTGGACGTACAAATTGCGCAGGGCAATCTCGATGCCGCGCGTCTGACGGTGGCGCAGTTCGTGAATCGGTTCCCGTCGCATTCGCTGGCGCATTCTGCGTCCGCAGGCGTGGCGTACGCCTCCGGAGATCTTGACGGTGCTGAGCGCTCCTTGCGACAACTGCGAGCGTTGGGCGCTGATGATATTGGTATCCGTCGTATCGCCGATGGTGCTTTGTCGGCGCTTCTGCTGATGCGTGGGCGACTCGCCGAAGCCGATTCCACCGTGGCCGCGTATCTGCGAGCCGATCCCGACGTCCAGCCAGCCACGAGGCTGGCGGTGCAAACGCGTCGGGCGATCACGCGCGTATGGTTTGTTGGTGATCAGGAGGGAGCCGCGCGCGAGTTGGACGCGGTGTACGGGTCGTTTGTGCCACAGCTTGACAGTGCGTCGCGGGATCTGGCGCCGCTGCTCATGCTGGCCCGCGGTTACGCATTGAGTGGACGTGTTGATCGCGCACGCTCGTTGCTCTCGGACTATCGCCGACGTGCAACGGCGATCGGCAGAACAGACAGTGTTCCGCTGGCTTTCACCGAAGCCGACGTGGCGATTCAGTCACGTGATTTCGCAGCTGCCGTGTCCTCGGTGCGCGATTTGCCAACGTACGCCAAGTGTCCCGACTGTCTGATGGGCGAGCAGGCGCGCGTGCTGGATCTGGCCGGCGCACCGGATTCCGCGCTGGTGCTGTACGACACGTACGTCAGTCAGTTGCGCTGGTCGCGGTTGGAGGAGGATGCGTTCCTTGTTGCGCCAGCGCTCAAGCGGCTTGGCGAGCTGCATGAAGAGCGCGGTCAGAAGGCGCTGGCCGTCGGCTACTACGTGCGTTTTCTGGACATGTATGATCGCGCGGATCAGGAGTTGCAACCGCAGGTTGAGTCCGTGCGGCGAGCGTTGGCGCGTCTTAAACCGGCCTGAGCACCCGCTGAGCAACGTTCGCGTTCACCGTTCTGCGTCGCACGGTCAGCGGGAACGCACGGCTATCGGGAACACACGGTCAGCGCGACCGCACAGTGGCCAGCCCACCATCCACACCAATCTCCTGCCCCGTGACCCAGCCGGCGTCCGGGCCGAGCAACCACACGATTGCGGGCGCCACGTCCTCCGGCTCGCCTATGCGCCCGAGCGCATGCATGCTCGCCGACGCCTGTTCCGCCGCGCTATTCGACGTGATGCGCGACGCCATGGGTGTGCGTACAAGCCCGGGTGCCACCACGTTCACGCGCAGTCCCTTGCCAGCGTACGTCGCCGCCGCACTGCGAGCGAGCGCAATGACACCACCCTTGGCCGCGGCAATCGCTTCGTGATTGGCCAGCCCGTGCCTCGCGGCGGCGGTGGCGATCAGCACCACACTGCCGCCGTTTGTCATGGTGCGACCGGCAGCTCGCACGGCTGCAAAACTGCTCGTGAGGTTCTGCGCGATCGTGGTATGATATTCCTCCTCTCGAGTGAGATGCGCCGGTTTGAGCACGATCGAACCCACAAAGTTGGCGACGCCAGCGAGCGTACCGAACGAATCCGTGGCCGCTGCGAAGGCCGCGTCCACTGCATCGAACGTGGTCAGGTCGGTAACGTGATACGGTGCGCCGATCTCATTGCTCAGCGCGGCCAGTGGTGCTTCGCTGCGTCCGGCCAGGAACACGCGTGCGCCGGATTGCGTGAGACGACGAGCCGTGGCAGCACCAATGCCGCCCGCGCCGCCGAGCAGCAGATACGCCGGGGAATCTGAAGAAGTCATGGGCAATCAAAACACAGCAGGGGTGACTGGTTCCAGACTGCTCGTCGCACTGGCTGGTTTGTGTGCGCTCTCCGCTGCGGCAGAGGCGCAGCTACGGGAGGCGCAGCTACGGGCGGCACAGCCGCAGGCGGGGCGCGCTGGTCAGCCGGCTGCCGAAAAGGTGGTGCACGCGTATCGGCTTGCGGCAGGAGAGTCGTTCGTATTGGACGGTGTCCTCAATGACGCGGTGTGGGAACAGATCACACCGATCAGTGACTTCACCGCTCTCGAGCCGGTGGAAGGTGGCGCACCAACGGAGCGCACCGAAGTGCGCGTGGCGTTTGACACGGACCACCTGTACATCGCCGTGCGGCTGTTCGATCGCGAACCCGGCGGGATCAAGGGCTTCCAGCGTCGCCGCGACGAATCGCTGGCCACCGATGATCGATTCATGTGGATTCTCGACACGTATCAGGATCAGCGCAACGCGTACTACTTCGAGATCAATCCCGCAGGGTTGATGGGCGATGGACTGCTCAAGACGGGACAGGGCACGAGTGTAAACCGGGCGTGGGATGGCATCTGGCGCGCCTGGGTGCAACAGGATGCACACGGCTGGTCGGCCGAGATGCGCATTCCGTTTCGTACGCTCAACTTTGATCCAGCGTCGGATAGTTGGGGCATCAACTTTCAGCGCACGATCAGACGCCGCAACGAAGAACTCGTCTGGTCCGGTGCGCTGCGGTCGCAAGGGCTGTTGCGGCCGCAGAATGCCGGCACACTGCGCGGTCTGCAGGGGCACTCGCAGGGATTGGGTGTGGAAGTGATTCCGTTCTCGCTGGCGAGCCAACCGGTACGAGGCCGACGTGTTTCGTCCGCATCGCCACGCACGCGCATGGGCGCGGACCTCAACTATAGCATCACGCCCAACCTGCGCGCCGGCCTGACGATCAACACCGATTTTGCCGAAACCGAAGTTGACGACCGGCAGGTGAATCTGTCGCGATTTCCGATTGTCTTTCCCGAACGACGTGCGTTCTTTCTTGAGGGGGCGTCGGTGTTCAGCTTTGCTCCGTCGAGTGGACCCAATCCGTTTTTCAGCCGGCGTATCGGGCTCGCTGGTGGAGCGCCTGTACCGGTGCGCGGCGGGGCGAGAATCATCGGACGCCTTGGTCGACAGGACGTGGGACTGCTGCATCTCGGGACCGGCGATCGCGCAGACGGTGGTGCGCGCGAGACTTTCACAGTGGCGAGGGTGTCGCGGAATCTGTTTCGCGAAAGCAGTGTGGGGCTGCTCTACACGCGCCGAGCAACCGAAGGTGATACGCTCGATGACCGCCATACAATCGGCGCCGATCTCGAGCTGAGCACATCGCGTTTTCTGTCGTCGCGCAATCTGCAGTTTCAGGCGTTCGCGGTGCTGCACACTGACGAGCAACAGCAGCAGCAACAGCAACAGCAACCGCAGCAGCCATCAGAGTCGCGCTCCTGGCAGCCCCGTTCCGCTCGGGGCGTCCGCCTGAACTTTCCCAATCGACCGTGGGACGCGCACATCTCGGTGCGCGAGTTCGGCGAGGCCTACGACCCCGCGGTTGGCTTTGTGCCCCGCGTGGGATTCCGTCGCGTGCAACCCAGTGTGTCGTGGACACCGCTGGTGCCTGGCAGCCGATGGATTCGCGAACTGACCTTCGAATACTTCAACGAGTATCTGACGGATCTCAAGTGGCGTCCGCAAACGGTGAATCATCGCATCATCCCACTCGGTGTGCGCTTTGAGTCGGGCGATGCGATCACCACGCAGTTGCTGTGGAACTATGAAGCGCTCGACCAGCCGTTCGACATCCTGCGCGACGGGCGATTCGTAGTGCCGGTGGGCGACTACCACAATCGCGGGTTTCGCCTGCAAGCGAGCACGGCATCATTTCGCCGGCTCTCGGGAACGGCTTCGCTCCAGCGTCTTGGATTCTGGACGGGAACGCGAGATGATGTCACCGCGAACGTCACTGTGCGACCCATCGCGGGCATTAATGTCACGGCGAATTGGGTCTACAACACAGTCTCGCTGCCAGACGGTGGTTTTGATGCACAGGTGTATCGTCTCTTCAGCAGCGCGGACATGAGCCCCTTCGTGTCGCTGAAGGTGAACGTGCAGTACGACAACGTGACGCGATTGCTCGGTACACAGAACCGACTGGTGTGGACGCTCACGCCGGGGAACACACTGTTTCTGGTGTACCAGCACAACTGGCAGACCCTGATGGATCAGCGGCTGCAGTCACTTGAAGGATTGGCGACGCTCAAGCTGAGCATCACGCAGCGGTTTTGAGCCGGAGCCGGACGTACACGTGGATGTCCCGTGTGCATGCGGTGCGACAAACCTACTGTACCCCGATCACACTCGCCGCATCCACCGTGATGCCACCGTATCGCGTGATGAAGTGCAAGTGAGGACCCGTCACGCGGCCCGTCGCACCCACGTGGCCAATCACGGCGCCGCGTGACACGGTGTCCCCTTCTGCCACCAGCTGTTTGCTGAGGTGCAGATACGCGGTCACAAAGCCTGCGCCGTGATCGAGGTAAATCACGTTGCCGCCGAGATAGAACGCGTCCACCAGTCGCACCACGCCGCGGTTGGCCGCCAGCACGGGCGCGCCAACGGCGCCCGCATAGTCGGTGCCCATGTGGCGACTGGTCACGGTGGTGTTGAACACGCGTCCGCTTCCAAACCCGCTGGTGATGCGCGACGAGCGCGGGGCCAGAAACGGCTCTGTCCACAGCCGCGGTGTGGTGTGTGCCGTGCGTGAGACGGCTGCCGCACGTGCCGATTCGCGTCGCTGGCGCGCGACAATCGCAGAATCGGGCGGCGCGCCAAATCGTGGCGCGACGCGCAAGCGTTCAAGCGGATACTCCGCGACCGCGGTCGCAATACGGACCTCAGCACGCGTACCATCCGCACAGAGCATCTCAAAGCTGAGCCCTGCGCCCGAGTCGACCGGGGCCGCAGCGAACGCCAACGCGCTGTCACCCTGCATCACAAAGTGCAGCGGTTCACCACTCACGCGCGCGGTCGTGATCTGCGTGATCTGGGACTCCGATACCGGCGCGATGCGCACCTGAAACAGCGTTCCGGCACTTGGTGCGGACGGCGTCCAGCGCACCGCATCGATGGAGGGACAGGCAATCACTGGCGCAGCGGACGCTGGTGCGCCTGAGCACATCACAGTGGGCGCCAGCACTCCGCTCGACACAAGCAGCGCGCGCACGACTCGCGCCGACATGATCATGGACTCAGGCGCTGACGCACCCACTGGCCGCCTGTTCGCACGTAAGTCATGCGATCGTGCAAACGACTCTCACGGCCCTGCCAAAACTCGATTTCGTCGGGCACCACACGGAACCCACCCCAGTGCTCGGGCAAGGGCACGTCACCATCGCCGAAGCGCGCAGTCATCGTGGCCACCGCAGTATCCAGCACGTCGCGCGAGGCAATCACCTGCGACTGATGCGACACCCATGCGCCAACACGCGCACCATGCGGGCGCGACGCAAAATACGCCTGTGATTCCTGACGAGAAATACGCTGCACGCCACCAGCAATGCGCACCTGACGTTCCACCTCATGCCAGTGAAAGCAGAGCGCGGCGTGCGGATTGTCCGCCAGTTCGCGCCCCTTCCGGCTGCGGTAGTCCGTGAAGAACACAAAACCGCGTGCATCGACCTCCTTCAGCAGTACCACGCGAGCTGACGGATACGCATCCGGCGTACACGTGGCCAGCGTCATGGCGTTCGGCTCATTGCAGTGCGCGTCCTGCGCCGCCGCAAACCATCGCTGAAACTGCACGATGGGATCGGGGTCAACATCGTGCTCGCCCAGGGCAGCGAGCCGGTATTCCTTGCGTAGACTGGCGATGCTCATGCTGTAAGTTACCCACAAACCGGAGGATGTTGCATGAAAGAGAGGCATCGGTGCGGGTGCGCGGGTCTGCGAGCTGTGCGCGTATGGTGCGTGACACTGCTTACCCTGTGCGTATCGGCATGCGGTCCGCGCGACGCAAGCACACCCGGCGTCGCGCAGTGGTCAGTCAGCATCGAGCCGCTTCTCTCCATCGCGGACGACAATGCCACGGGCGAGCCGCAGCTCGGCGAGGTGGTCGGGCTCACACGTTTGCCCAGCGGTGGCCTGCTGGTCGCTGATCGCGTGCTGCAATCGCTGCGTATGTTCGCAGCCGACGGATCGCTGGAACAAGTCATTGGCCGCGAGGGCGATGGGCCGGGCGAATTCCGGTACATCAACTGGGCCAAGCGGTGCGGCGACTCACTGTTTGTCGCTGACATCGGTCGTCGCGACTTCGCGCTCTATGCACTCGATGGCACACTCGGTCGCACCGCCCCGTATCTGCAGGGCGGCTCCCCCGCTTACCACAGCGCGTGCAACGCCAGTGGTCTTTGGGTGCACAACGGCTGGGAGTCGCCGAACTGCGAACGCGCCGGACGCGTGCGCTTCAACGTCTCCTACTGGCTGGCGACTTCTGCCGGTGAACGCGTCGCGGATCTCGGCGAGATGCCCGGCAGCGAGCGCCTGGTGAACTGCCACGACGACCTGTTCGGCAGTGGACCACACCCGCTCGGCAAGGAACCCGTGGTCGCGATCGGAAGGGAGAGAGCGTATGTCGGACTCGCGGACAGCTTCGTGGTGCGCGTATTCGCGATCGACGGCTCGCCGCTATCGGCAATCAGCGCAGCGGTTGCGGATCTCCGCACCACCGCTGAGGACATCGTTCGATTCAAACGACTCGATACGCTCGGGAAACCACCTCGCGAACGTGCGCAACAGGTACGGGAGTGGGAGCGCGTGGAGTTTCCGCCCACGGTGCCCGCCTACGACAAGCTGCTGGTTGATGCACTCGACTACCTGTGGGTGCGTCACTATCCGCGGGGAGACAATGCCACCGTGGAATGGCTGGTGTTCTCACCCGCTGGCGAACTGGTGGCTCGTACTGCGCTTCCGGAGGCACTCTCCGTGATGGAGATCGGCGAGTCGTACATCGCCGGGGTGTTCATCGATCCTTCGTATGGCAACCACACCGTGCGCGTGCACGCGCTCGAGCGAGCTCGCTGAGCGCGTGCCGCAACCGCTATTCCAGCGGCTTCAACCGCACGCGTGACAAGTGCAATCCCTTCGCATCACGATTGCTGAGGAACACCACCTGGCCCGGGCCGAAGCCAACGAGCTGATAACCCATCGGTAACTGAATGCGATCAATCATTTTGCCGTCGCGATTGATGATGTCGTACACGAAACCACCGGGCATCGGACGCATCGGATTTCCACGCACCCACAAATTCCCGTCGGCATCGGCACGTGTTGCGCCATAGGAAATGGGTGGCCTGTAGTCCGGAATGTCGGCTGGCCGAATGAGTGTTGGCGCGCGGTAAATCGGTGCGGGCGGAGTATATCCGCTGCCAAACATTTCCTGGAAGTACGATTGCGTGCATGCGGGTGCGGCTGGCGCAGCCACGCCACCCGCTCCGGGAGCGGCAGCCGCCGGCGGCCCGCCAATCACAGTGACCGCACCACCCGGACCCATCGACATCATGCCTGGCGTCACTGTTGGCGTGACGCCGGGCGGACAGGCGGGGATGTAGTTGGGCGGAAACGTCACGCCCCTGGGCAGGATCCAATCCGCGGGCATGCCCGGCGGTACCACATAGCCTTCGTGAATCTCGAACGACGGCGGGTACGGCTTGTTGAGCACGTTCGACCACGAAATCATCTGTGTCGCAAACTGATCCTTTGCATTTTTGATCTGCACGAGTTTCGCGGAATCAGCGAATCGTTCCTTCGCTTCGTCATCCATGCGCATCCACGGATACGGCAGCTTCTCACCGCTCGTGATCGTCCCGTCGGGTGCGCGAAACTCTACTCGGTAATCCACGCCTCGCACAAATGCCACCGAGCCATCGGCCATGACCGCCCAATCGTCAATCAGCGGCAAGGGGTTGGGCACCGAGTTGATGCCGTAGTATCCCTCGGGCTCCATGCGCACCGAGTACACAACTTTCGGAATGCGCAGTACACCGAGCGTGTCGATCACCCGCGTATCCAGGTGCACGCCCACAACGAAAGCAGAATCAGCCGGCGTGGGGATCCACGGCATGCCGGACGGCGGCCGTGGGGTAGGAGCCGGCGTTGCGGTGATTCGATATACGAATCGACGCTGGCGATCAAAGGTGGGAACGCCCCACGAGGTAGCAGTGCTGGACAGCCCATTCGCATGCTGCGCGTACGGAACGGCGCGCACGCGGGTAATGCGACCTTGGCTATCAAGCATCAGCATCGCCAGCGTCGCGGGATCAAAAAAGAGCGAGCTGTCTCCAACGTGCTGGACCAGTTTGCCCGGACGCGATCCGTAGGCGTTCTCCACCTCGGCGATCGAGTCGAGCACTATAGTGACCTGTGTGAGCGTGGTATCGAACATGAGCAGCCGGCGACGCGTACCATCGTTCACGAGCACCCGTCCATCGGACAGCACACGCACCTGCGAGATTGCCCCGAGGGTTTCGCTGCTGATGTGCTGCGCGCTTTCGATGCGACGGATGGCGGGGCCGGGAAGCGGCGGGAACGTGTCGGGCGGTACGGCCCGCGCTGTCGGCGCGCCGGGTGCCGTCACCGGTGGTACAGGCGCACCCGGTGGTGCGCCGCCGCCCTGCGCCATCGCTGTCCCGGAGAACCAGAGCATTGGGCCGAGCAGCATGGCGTTGCGCAACAGTGCGCTAAACACCAGTGTGCGCGGCAGTCGCAACGCGTGAACACGCGGCATCCGGTTCATCGCATCACCGCCTCGAAAAAGGCACCGCTGCTGATGACAAATCCCTCCCCAATCGGAGGCGCAAAGCCACCGCCACCGCCGATTGGCGGCACGTACATACCGCTGCCATCCCGCAGCAGTCGGAGAAACCGTGTATCCAGGTAGTTCGTCAGCTGCGGCGGCAACTTGCGCTTTTGCTCGGGCGTCAGCAGCGCAGTCACAACTTCTACC
>JBGTOG010000014.1:0-3165 GCA_041742675.1 Gemmatimonadaceae bacterium
GGCTCCGCGGGGACCGCGGCGGCGGTGCCGACAGCATGTCTCGCAACTTGCGCTTCGCGCGCGAGTAGATCGCGTCAACAGCAGAGACCTGCCGACCCTGGCGCCGCGCGATGGCAGCGCTGGGCACGCCGTCGTGCTTCCACAGGCAGATCTGGCGCTCGTGCGGCGCCAGTCGCGATAGGACTTCGTTGAGCAGAATACGGCGTTCGATATGCTCGGCGGACCCCTCCTGCGCCTGCACCTGCGAGAGCAGAGTTGGCTCCGTGACCTCCGCGAGGCTCACTTTGGTGCGCGTCCGTGCCAAGCGCGATGTCGCCACGTTTCTGAGCGTGACCCACGCGAAACCGTGCAGGTTGGCAATCGGCCCACCGCGCCGCTCCCGCGCGACGAGTCGCCGACCGGCCTCCTCCAAGACCTCGACGACGGCCACGTCGTCGTCACCGATCGGAAAATCACGGCACAGGCGACGGCGTAGGCGCAGCAGCACGCGGGCCAGTCGACGGTCAAGAGGCGTCCCGTCAGGATTGACGAGGGTGAGGTCGTCTGGGCGAGCCATGCGCGCAGCTCCGCTGTGAAGGTCGCCTGTCCAGAACCGCATCTGCGATCCGCCACGGAACGTTCACGCTCCGCGCACGACAGGCGAAGAGAATGCCTGTCGCAACTGCACACCATGGGCCAGCTTTATCCGGCCGCGAGGGGCCCGCTACGGCCCCGAACGCGAGGGACGCTCCGACTCGGTGGCGCCGGGCTACCCGCGAGTGCGTACCTACTACGCACCTGGACGGTGAGGGACCATCGGCGTGGGCTGAGCTGTGCGATTGAAGCGCAGTGCCGATCCCGGGCCGCGCCGGGTGGCCGGATGGGTCAATCCCGGCGTCGAGACACGCAGTACCCGTTGTTGAAACAGCTCGACGAGTTTGGCGGCTGCGACCGGCGCTGCGGCTTCAGCTAGGACATGGAGTGCCGTACATGTTGCCGAGGATGGCTGGTCGCCGGGCGGGGTACCATCACGACTACAAGGAGGTGGGGGCATGGACAACGTGTACTTGACGGACGATGACCTCGCCGCGCTCCGCGCGTACTTCGACGTAATGGAAGCGGAAGCCTCACGGCTGGGGACGGACAGCGAGGCGAGCGCAGAGGCAGCGCAGGAAATCACGGAGACCGTTCGGCAGATGCGCCAAGTGATCGACCGCGCCGAAGCTGCCTACAACGGCGAGGCATAGGCGATCCGGTGCAGCGAACCGTGGCGGAGGGGGCGTGGCCGCCCCGCCGCCAGTCATCGCCGGCCAAGTGCCGTGCTCCCAAGCTTGACGTGTTCGAAGATCGCCGAGTACGCGATCCGCAATCCACATGAGTTTGCGTTCTACAGCAAGGATGCTGGGGCATGAGTGCGAGCGACGGGCCTGAGCCTTCCACATTTAAGGTCGACGGCGGCGAACGCGAGTCTTCCACTATCTGACGGGCGACGCTCCACACGGCCCCGATGACGGGACGCTGGCGCCGTGGGCGGTGGTGGCTTCATTGCCCTTCGCGCCGGAGATCGTAATCCCGGCGGTCCGGTACTTCACCGTCCACTTCAAGCTCGAACAGCCCGATTCGTATGACTTCAAGGCGACATTCAACCCGACATTCCCAGTCGCGTCGGACCACACATATGGGTTGGCGTCCTGTTGTTGACGAGCGATGAATGCGTCCGATGTTCTCACCGTTGCGTTGCTCGCCCTGCTCGAGGGATTGCTGAGCGCCGACAATGCGCTGGTGCTCGGCGTGCTCGTGCTGGGCCTACCGCGACCCCTGCAGAACAAGGCACTCCGCTAAGGTTGTCCGCCCCGTCCGCAATCGATTCTCAACGGCTTACTCGTGGCGATGGGGATCTGCGAGGCACGTGTTGCCGACGCCGTGGCACACGGTGAGGCCCTGGAGATGCCGTGATCGGCGTCGTGCATCGCCGGTCCACACGAATCCGGCGACTGCGGTCAGCCAACTGTCGTCATGGCGTGTCTGTCGGATGAGGTGGCGACAACCGTGCTGTACGCGCTCCGGGCACATCGTGCTGTCGCGCGCCGACTCTCGTTGTCGCTGACTCACTTCCAGCGTTCGCTTCGTCTCCCGCCGTCCCAACTCCCTCACCTACGGCACAGTGACGGTAACGGGTGACAGTACATCGCCTGGCCGTGGCGTGGAACATGGCCCAATGGCTCGACAGCCGCGGTCTCTGCAACTCGGGGGAACTGGCCCTTGCGCGCTCGGTCAAGCGCGCATCATGCGGTCCACCTCCATCACCGGTACCAGGTTCACGACTGCCGCCTCGGCGCGCGGTCGCCGGTCCGTTCCGGGTGCAAGGCGATGTCGCTCACATCGGGCGCGTCCTCGATGAGCTGGCAGCGACGCGTGTGCGTCGCTGGCTCGCCGTCGTCGTGCCTGTGGTTCCACCTGTCGAGTTCGACCGCGAACTGATCCCTGAACAGTTGAAGGCGGCGCAACCGTTCGTCAATCGCGGCCAAGTGTTGATGTCCGAGCGAGACGACGCGTTCGCAGGGCGCCTGTCCCGCACGAGACAATCGGAGGATCTCGCCGATCTCGCCCAGGGAGAACCCGATGGCCTGTGCCTTCCTGATGAATCGCAGGTCGTCCACCGCGGCGGCCGCATACCGACGGTACCCGGAGGCGGTGCGTCCCGGAGAGGGCAGCAGACCGATGGACTCGTAATACCGGATCGTCGGAGCAGTGACCCCGGCCAGTGACGCCAACTCGCCAATCAGAAGCCCGCTCATTGCTCCACAATCGAACACGCTGCAGCCGACTTGAAGGTCAAGCCCCTTGACTCTCAACTCGCTTCATGGAGGTAGCGTCTGTCGTGCCGGGGATGTTCCCCGCCAGTTCTGCAGGAGCGTATGCAATGAGATTCAGGATGTTCGCCGCGATTGCCGTGATTGCCATGTTCGTGCCGGCGGTGAGTGCCGCAACCAGCGTGTTGGGCGTGGGCTGCTGTCCGCTCTGCAGGTAGACGATCGTGAACAGGACGGCGTCGGCCAACCTGCGTCTCTGGTCGGCGCCGCGCCGCCTGAGATGGGTCATCGTCACGCGCTCCGCGCGCAAGGCGACGGCCATGTCACGAGAGATGGGCCGCGTGACCTCAGCGAACAATGAGCGTCCCCCGCA
>JBGTOG010000043.1:0-1569 GCA_041742675.1 Gemmatimonadaceae bacterium
GCACGGCACCTTTCGCAGCGCGGCCGAGCAGCTGCCGCGGGTGGCGGAGCTCGGCTTCGATGTGGTGTACCTGCCGCCCATTCATCCAATCGGGCGCGTCAATCGCAAGGGAAAGAACAACACGCTGTCGCCGACGCCCGACGATGTCGGCAGCCCGTGGGCAATCGGCAGCGACGAAGGGGGGCATGACGCCGTTCACCCCGACCTGGGCAGCATCGCGGACTTCGATCACTTCGTGCAGCGGGCAGCGGAGCTCGGGATGGAGGTGGCCCTCGATTATGCGCTGCAGTGCGCGCCCGACCATCCGTGGGTGAAGGCGCATCCCGACTGGTTCTTCATCCGTCCCGACGGCAGCATCGCGTACGCGGAGAACCCACCGAAGAAGTACCAGGACATCTACCCGATCAACTTCTGGTGCGACGACCGGGAGAACCTCTGGAACGCCTGCCGCGACGTGCTGCTCTACTGGGCCAGTCATGGCGTGAAGACCTTTCGGGTGGACAATCCGCACACGAAGGCGTTTGCCTTCTGGGAGTGGTGCATCGCCGAGGTGCAGCGCGAGCATCCCGATGCGATCTTCTTTGCGGAGGCGTTCACGCGTCCCAAGCGCATGAACTACCTTGCGAAGATCGGCTTCACGATGTCGTATACGTACTTCACCTGGAAGAACGAAGCAGCGGACCTGCGCGCCTACGCCGAACAGCTGACGCAGGAGCCGATGGCGGAGTACTATCGCGGCAACTTCTTCGCGAACACGCCGGACATCCTCAATGAGTTCCTGGTGGACGGAGGGCGTGCGGCATTCCGGCAGCGGCTCGTGCTGGCGGGGACCCTGCTCCCGTTGTACGGGATCTACAGCGGCTACGAACTGATCGAGAACGCGCCGGTGAAGCCGGGAAGCGAGGAGTACCTGGACTCGGAAAAATACGAGCTCAAGACCCGCGACTACGACGCGCCGGGTAACATCAATGCCGACGTGCAGCGGCTCAATCGCATCCGGCGCAGCGAGGCGGCGCTGCAGCAGTATGGCAACCTCACCTTCCACGAGACCGAAAACCCGCAGATCCTGTTCTACCGGAAGGCGGCGCCGGGGCGAACGGAGGAGGATCGCGCGCGCACGGCACGGGCGACCCGGCTCCGCACCGGCCTCGCCAAGGATGTCCCGGTTGGTGGCGCCATTGGAATGCAGGCGCTCGAGATCACCGAGCGCGCAATTACCCGGCGCGCAGCCGGGGAGACGCCGCGCGACATCCTCGTCGTGGTCAACATGGATCCGCACTACCCGCATGAGACGATGCTCGACGTTCCCCTGGACCTGATGGACATCCCCGCGGACGAGCCGTACGTGGTGGTGGATCTGCTGACGGGCGCGCGCTACACGTGGCGCGGCCGCCGAAACTACGTGCGACTCGATCCGGCTACGCAGGTGGCGCATATACTTCGGGTCGAACGGTGAGGCGAGATTCGAGATTCGAGATTCGAGATTCGAGATTCGAGATACGAGATACGAGATACGAGATACGAGATACGAGATACGAGATACGAGATACGAGATACGAGATACGAGAT
>JBGTOG010000044.1:0-8495 GCA_041742675.1 Gemmatimonadaceae bacterium
TGCGCGCGCATGGTCACGCACCCGCATGGCAAGGCCCCCGCACAGATGCGGTGGCCGCGCTCGCTGCGCTGGTGAAGCCCGACGATGTCGTGATCACGATGGGTGCCGGCGACATCACACGCGTTGGTCACGCGCTTGTGAGCGAGACGAACGCATGAGCGAGCAACGCAAACGATGAGCGAGCAACGCAAACGCGTCAGCGAGCAATCCAAACGCATGAGCGAGCAACCCTGGCGCCAGTGGCTCCTGCGCGGCGCCATCGGCCTCGCCGCCATCCTGCTGCTCGCCGTCCCCTGGTGGGCGCCGCGCGTGCTGTCCACACTCGATTTTTTTCACGTGCGACGCATCGAGTTTGACGGCGTGCGCTATAGCGATCCGTCGGAACTCGTCGCGTTGCTGGCGATCGATACCACCGAATCGGTGTGGATGGCGCTTGATCCGCTCGGTGAACGAGTGCGCGAACACCCCATGGTGGTGCACGCCGTCGTGACGAGACGGCTTCCGGCAACACTGGTGGTGACGGTCCGGGAACGATCACCGATCGCGCTCGCCCCGTCTGACAGTGGGTTGGTACCGGTTGATTCCGCCGGCGCGAGCTTGCCTATTGATCCGTCCCGGACTCCCGTCGATGTGCCGATCATTGCAGACGCCGATACGGCCTTGCTGCGACTGCTGTCGCAGCTTCGCACGGGCGCCCCTGAGCTCTGGACGCGTCTGGCCTCGGCGAAGCGCGAAAACACGACCGATTTCAGACTCTCGTTCGGACAAATCGATCTGAGAACCCGGGACGACGTGACCATCGCTCGTCTTGCGGACATATTACCTGTTGAAGCAGATCTCGCGCGACGCCGGCTACAGGCGGTGGAGCTGGATTTGCGTTTCCGGGACCAGGTCATCGCCAGACTTCCATGACAACAGAACCCATCATCGCGTCGCTCGATATCGGAACCGCCCACACGACCGCGCTTGTCGCCGCTGTGGGTGGCGACTTGCCGCGTGCTCCCATGTTGCGGGTGCTCGGCGTTGGCCAGGCACGCACGCAGGGGCTGCGTCGTGGTGTCGTGTCGAATATTGAAGAAGCCACGCAATCGATTCGCAAGGCGCTCGACGAAGCCACACGACTCGCCGGCGTCAGCGCCGAGTCGGTGTACATCGGCATCGCAGGTGAACACGTGCGCGCCATGTGCAGCACGGGTGTTGTCGCGATCAGCAACGATGAAATCATTCGCGCCGATGTTGACCGCGTGAACGAAGTGGCGCGCGCGCTGGCCATTCCGCAGGACCGCGAACTGCTGCACGCCATTCCACAGGAGTATCGGGTGGACAACGCGCTTGGTATTCGCGATCCCGTGGGTATGGTGGGCACGCGTCTGGAAACCGAGATGTACCTAGTGACGATTGGCAGTGCTCCCGCCATGAACCTCCGGCGCAGTGTGGAGAAGGCGGGGTTCAAGGTGAAGGAGCTGGTGCTTGAACCGCTCGCCAGTGCGCTTGCCGTGTTGTCGGAAGAAGAGAAAGAGATGGGCGTTGCGCTCATCGAGCTGGGCGCCGGCACGACTGATGTTGCCATCTTTCACGAAGGCAAGATTCGCCACATTGGTTCGCTCGCGTACGGCGGAAACAACGTCACGGCCGACATCGTGCACGGGCTGGGCGTCACGCAGGTTGATGCAGAACAACTCAAGGAGGCGTACGGCTGCGCGTATGAGCCCATGATCAACGCCGATGAGCTGATCGCCGTACCGGCTACGTCGTCACAGCCCGAGCGGCATCTGTCGCGCGAACTGATGTCGCACATCATTCATCAGCGCATGGATGAGATTTTTGATCTGGTGCAGCGCGAGATCACTACGGCCGGTTATGCCGGCAAGCTCAACGCGGGTCTGGTTCTCACCGGCGGCGGTGCAGGGCTAGAGGGTGTGTCGGAGTTGGCGGCCGATGTATTCAGCGTGAACGTGCGTGTGGGGCTGCCGAGCGGCCGTCTGAGTGGACTGCGTGAACTGATCGATGAACCGCGGTTTGCCACGGTGACGGGACTCGCGTTGTACGGTGCGCATCGGGTGGCGCTGGGCGGCGTCGTCGTACGGCGTGCTGGACTCTCAGGTACGAGCGTGGACAAGCTGGCGCAGCGCGTGAAGGACTGGTTGCAGGACTTTTTCTGAGCCAGTTTTCACGTGCCCGATACGGAACGCCGCTCACCCCCCGCTGGTCTGCATCGGAATAATCAGTCGAAACCCGCGATCCACATCCGCCGACACGCCAAAGCCGCGATTGCTTGATCGCGGACTGTTGGTGGTGCTGTTGAATGCACCGCCGCGTCGCGGGTGGAACTCGCCAGTAAACGGCCCCCTCGGATTTTGCGCAGGTCCTGCCGGGTACGCCCCATACCAATCCACGGTCCATTCCCACACGTTACCGTGCATGTCGTACACGCCCCAAGTGTTTGGCAGTTTCTGTGCGACCGGACGTTTGCGACCCCCAGAGTTGCCCGACCACCATCCCATGTCGTCAAGCACGCCGTTGCCACCGTAGTCAGTGGTTGTGCCGGCGCGAGCCCAGTACTCCCACTCCGCTTCCGTGGGCAGACGATAGCCTTTGCCGGGCTGTTGTGCATTCAGTCGCGTGACAAACTGTTGCACGTCGGCCCAGCTTACAGATTCCACGGGGCACGTCGGGCCGCAGCTCTGATCTGAAGAGGGATTCTCCAATCCCGTGCCTTGCATGACTTGCTGCCACTGCCCCTGTGTAACTTCGGTGCGCTGCATCCGGGTGGGGCTCAGCGTGATGAGCCGGACCGGCTTCTCGTCATCCTCATGATTGTTTGATCCCATCAGAAACTCACCGCCTTGCGGCGGCGCAAATTGCTCGTCGCCGAAGCCCACGCCAAGCGCGGGTGCAGCCACAACGACCAGCTGCATGGTGTCGGACAGGGTGCGCGACGTGAAGCCCTGCGCCGAGGCGGTCACTGCCACGCTGATTGACGCGGTTCCAACGGCCACCGCTGTCACCACACCGTTGTCGTTCACCGTTGCGATCGACGTCGCGCTGGATCGGAACTCGCGTGACAGCGTTGCACTCGGCACGGCCACGGCAGTCGCAACATCAAGCGTGAGCATGCCACCGGTCTGCAAGGTATCAGCGGCAGGCGACAGCGTCACCGCAAGCAATGCAGCAGGCGCTGGCATCACAGACACCGCAACGGTTCGCTGCAGAGTGGTTGCTGCATACGTTGCGCTGGCTGGTGCGCTGGCGGTCAACGTGAGTGTGGCAAAGCCTTCAGACACACCCGTGACGATCAACGCAGCGTCTTGCACAACAGCGGTGACGATTGCGCTCGACGACGAGCTCACGGACACGGTGGCCGTTGGTGCGCCTGTTGGCGAAGCGATATGCACTGCAATCGATGAGTCGCGAAACGCCACGACATCAAGTGAATCAAGGGCGACAGAAAACGCCGTAATCGCGGGTGGGGGAATCACGCGGATCAGCAGGCTGTCGGCGAGTGTCGCGGTCTGCAACCCGCTGCCGGTGCCCACGGCCGATACGTCGACGATTGTCACTCCAGCTGTGAGCGCTGTGACCACGCCGGTGCTGCTCACCGACGCGATCGCCGGGTCGCGGCTCACGTAGCTGATCGCGACCGCTGCGCCCGTCGCGTTTGTGGGTGTGGCGGTGATTGTGATGGCATTGCCCGGCGCAAGCACCGCCGAATCGGGGCTGACCGTGAACGCGGTGAGCGCCGGAGGTTGTGGCCGGACGGTGATTGTTGCGCTGGCCGTGCGCGTGCTTGTCGTGAAGCCGGTTCCGCTTCCAACCGCCGTAACAGTAATCGTAGCGGTGCCCACCGCCACTGCTGTGACGACGCCAGCTCCGCTCACGCTGGCGACGGTCGGCGTCGAGGACGCATACGAGTACGTGACATTCACCGCACCGCCTGCTCGATCCGGGGTGGGCGTGAGTGAGCCGGAGCTTCCGACAGCGAGCGTGTCTGCCGTCGGCGCCAGCGAGACGCTGCGCAGCGCTTCGGGTGTGGGTGGGGGAGGCATCGTCGGCGCGCTGTCTCCGCCTCCGCAGGCGGCCAGGACGAGCGCAAATGTCAGGGCGGTGGTGCAGGGGCGAAGGCGGGGGCGGCGTGTGGAGTGCATGAAGTTGAGAGCGCGGGAGAGGGTGACGTCGCGTCCAGCCTTGACGTCGACTCAACAGATTCTTCTCTTAGACGCGCTGGAATGTGTTTGGAGGGCTCACGTGAGTGATGTGTCGGACGGCTTTGGTTCGGAGCGAGTGCCTTGCTGACATTACGCGGAGTGGTGCTGGCCGTGACGTTCACCGCAGCGTGCGGCGTTGGTGCGGCTGATCGCGGTGCTGAGTCACCACAAGATGCCGTCAGCGGCGCACGCATCGTCCTGCCAACGGTCAACCGTCAGCCCGACGGTACAGAGCGCCTGACCTTCACCGCCGAGGACTTCGGCCGAGTCCCGCAGTTCACGCTGGATAGCGTGCCGCTCGCAGTCGCCGGCGGAGCGAATGGTGAGAGTGAGTTTGATCTGACGGGTGCGTATTTCGTGCACCTGCTCTCGGACAATCGGATCGTGACGTTTGCGCCGGTTGGGGCTCGACTTCTGGTGTTCGCGCCCGATGGCGCTGGCGAACGCATCATTGGTCGCATGGGACGGGGACCGGGTGAGTTCACGCGTCCGGGTGGCGTAGTTGTGCTGCCGGGGGACACGCTGTTCCTGAGTGACGTGGCCAACAATCGTCTGAACTGGGTGTTGCCTGATGGTCGGTTCGTTCGGACGCAACCGATCAAGTGGGCGCGGTTGAATCTCTTTTCCGAGCGGCTGGCGGGCGCGCTTCCCGATGGTCGTGTGGTGCTTCACTCCGCGGGGGTCGTCGCGTCAAACACGAAGTCGGACACCGTCTTTCGAAGCACCGCGAGTGTGATCATGCAGCCACTCGAAGGTCCGAGCGAAGAGATTGCAGCCGTACCTGATCTGGCGCTGGCAACAGTCACCAGTCGCATGCGCGGTCGGGATGTCAGCGAGAATGTTGTCGTGCGCCACACGCCCTATGCACGCGTGGTGCTCTGGGATTCGCTGGTCACCACTACCTCGGGCGAATCGTATCGCATCAGTATGCGTTCGCCATCGGGCGCGTTGGTCCGTGAACTCAGCATCCCGCTGCAACGCCGGCCGGTGTCTGCAGAAATGACGCAGCGTGCGCTTGATGAAGACCTTCGACGCATTGACCTCAGCCGGAGCGAAGGCGGCGGCGAGACCTACTCGAAGGAGGAACAGAAGCAAATGGCCCGGCTCAAGCCCGTCAGCGATTCGTTGCCGATCATCACGGGCATGTACACGGGCTCCGACGGCACGCTGTGGGTGCTGGACAATGCGGCGGCAAGCGGAGCTGAGGGTACCGTGGCGACGGCCTTCCGAAAGGACGGTGCTATGCTGGGGCGCCTGCATCTGGGCGTTGGACAGCAGGCGCTGGCCTTTGGTGCAGATCGCGTGGTGTTGCGCGTCACGGATGAAGACGATGTGGTGGCGATGCAGGTGCATCGGATCGTGCGGCCGGCGGTGGCTGGTCAGTAGGGGTGACACAGAAAAGGGTACTCGATCGAGGTTCGCGATCCGCAGGGCACCAGGGGGGGCTCTGTTCGTCGTACGAGACTGATGCCGCCCAAGAGCCGGAAAGCCTTCAGGCACTTTTTAGCCGCAAAGTCGAATCAGAACAGCAACCGCTGATCACGCAGATCACAACGCTGCGAACGCAACGGAGTTGTGGAGAACTACTCTTGACAGCAGCCGTACTTTGGGGCCGATAGAGAATGTGCGCGAACCGGTCGCGTCACCGTGCTCACGCACGTATATTCACGACCGGATCCGTGCCCACCCTTGGTCGTGATGGCGAGCCCCCGTCATTGCGCGCCGACCGTGCCACCTTTGCACCGTGATCGCCCAGATGGAGCTACCCCGCATGCCGTTCGAGTTGGATCAGAGCACGTCGCAAAACGCTCGCATGAAAGTGGTGGGCGTCGGCGGAGGCGGAGGGAACGCAGTCAATCGAATGATCGAAGAGCACCTCGAGGGCGTCGAGTTCATTTCGGTGAACACCGATGCGCAGGCGCTCATGCACTCCAAGGCCGACGTCAAGATCCAGATCGGCAAGAAGCTCACGCGCGGACTCGGGGCTGGCGCGCGCCCTGAGATCGGGCGCCAGGCCATGGAAGAGAGCAAGGATGAACTGGCGCGGGTCGTGCAGAACACCGACCTCGTATTCATCACCTGCGGCATGGGCGGCGGTACGGGCACGGGCGCGGCCCCGGTCATCTGCGGCCTCGCGCGCGAAGCCGGAGCACTCACCGTCGGCATTGTCACTCGGCCCTTCCTGTTCGAGGGCCGCAAGCGCATGCGTCAGGCCGAAGAGGGCATCGCCGAGATGCGCAAGCATGTGGACACGATGATCGTGGTGCCCAACGAGCGGCTGCTCGCAGTGGTGGGCAAGGGCATCCCGTTCCATGAAGCGCTCAAGAAGGCCGACGAAGTGCTGCTGCACGCCACGCAGGGCATCTCGGTGCTCATCAGCGATACCGGCCTCGTGAACGTAGACTTTGCAGATATGCGCACAGTCATGGAGAACGGCGGCTCGGCCCTCATGGGCACTGGTGTGGGTCGCGGAGAATCGCGGGCCACTGAAGCCGCGCAGCAGGCGATCGCCTCGCCGCTGCTCGACAATGTGTCCATCGCAGGTGCTACGGGCGTGCTCGTGAACATTACGGGCGGCGAAGACCTCACACTCGGCGAAGTGCACCAGATCAACGAGATCGTGCAGGACGCCGTGGGAGACGACGCCGAGTTCATTTTTGGTGCAGTGCACGAGCCGGCCATGCACGGCGAGATTCGTGTTACGGTCATTGCGACCGGTTTTGATCGCTTGTTACAGGGCGGTTTTGGCAATGGTGCGTTGGGACACGGAGCGGGGCAGGGTCAGTCCGCTGGTCAGACGGCACCGCGAAGCAACGCTGCCGTCCTCCCATTTCCGGTGCCCCGCGAGCGTTCGGCGGGCCCGGTGAGACCTCACCCGGCCCCCGCTCGTCCATCTCGTGAGGGATCGGCTCCACCGGCACGCCCCATCCGTCCGAACGTTCCGCCGCCTGTGAGCAGCGCCGAACTCGACGACATGGAAATCCCGACATTCATTCGGAGACAGATGGATTGAACAAGGCGCTCTCGAAGCTGCTGGTCGTTGGCACATTGGGTGTGCTGGCGGCTGGTGCACTATCCATCGGGCGCCCTGTCCCGCAACGTGCCGCTGGCGAGCTGTTGGTCGTCGAAGCGCCGCCTGCGCCCGCTGTTGAAGTTCGGACTGACACGCTCCACCGCGGGGAGCCACTGCTTGCGGTGTTGCAGCGCCATGGCCTTGGCCACGATGAAGCGCACCGGGCGATTGCTGGCATGTCGCTCATGCAGCCAACGAAAGTTCGCGCCGGCACCGAGGTCACCGCGCTCGTGCATCCTGACTCCGGTGTGCAGAACGTCTCCTTCCAGCTGGCGATTGACCGCGTTGTGCGCCTCGTTCGCACGGGCGAGCAATGGATGGAAATCGAAGAAAAGCTGCCCTGGACGACAGACACCGTCGCCGTCGTCGGCATGATCACGTCCACACTCACGGGCGCCGTAGTCGAAGCGGCCAACGAGTTTCCCGGCAAGGAGCGCGTTGAACTCGCGTATGCCATTGCGAATGTGCTCGAGTATCGCGTAGACCTCAGCCGCGATTTGCGCGTGGGTGACTCCATCACGGTATTGGTGGAGCGCGAAACAGCGCCCAATGGGTTTGTGCGACCGGGAAAGATTCTTGCGACGCGTGCAAAAATCGCCGGTGGAACACTCGACGCGATTCGCTTTGCCGACGCTGAAGGCGAAGACAAGTTCTACGATGCAGAAGGAAAGAGCCTCAAGGCCGCCTTCCTCCGTGCGCCACTCGAGTTCCGGCGCATCTCCAGTGTCTTCGGTGCACGCAAACACCCGATCCTGAAAACATTCCGCAATCACAACGGCATCGACTACGCGGCGGCTACCGGCACAGCCGTGCGCGCCATCGGTGATGGCACCGTGATCTTTGCCGGCTGGAAGGGTGGCTATGGCAAGACGGTGGAGATTCGCCACAAGAACGGCATGGTCACACGCTATGGCCACCTCAACGCCATCGCCAAGGGCATCAGCAGCGGACGTGCTGTCAAAGTGTCGAGCACGATCGGCACCGTTGGGATGACCGGCCTTGCGACCGGTCCGCATCTGCACTTCGAGACGCTGATTAACGGTGTGCATCGTGATCCGCGCGTGGCGCTGAAGAACGTTGGCGGTGAGCCCATTCAGGTGGCCGATCGCGCCGCGTTTGCTCGGCGTCGAGGCGCGCTCTTTGCGGATCTCAGTGCCCGCGTCTACGCGATGCATGACGAAGCCGCGCGCACGCCGATTCCGGCCACGCGCGGCGCC
>JBGTOG010000074.1:0-40083 GCA_041742675.1 Gemmatimonadaceae bacterium
GCCGGATGATGATGACTTTGCCACGCTCATGCTGCAACGCGATGCGCAGCGCGTGGCGGTGCTCAAGCTCATGGCCGATCACCAGCTCGATGCGATTGTGTACGCCACGTTCGACGCGGGGCCGACGCCGATTGCGCACGACGTGCTCACGAATCCGCGTCCGCGCGATGACTATGGACTGGGGGACAACCGCGGACTGAGTCCGGCGCTGGGGTTTCCGGCGATCACGGTGCCGGCGGGATTTACGAGTGATGCGCTGCCGATTGGGCTGGAGTTTCTGGGTCGACCGTTCTCAGAGCAGGCGTTGTTGGGGTATGCGTTTGCGTATGAGCAGGGGACTCGGCATCGGCGTCCGCCGGGGGTGGCGCCGGGGTTGGGGAGGTAGGGCCATAACTATACAACTGCCGATGACTAGCCAATAAAGCAAGCAACGGATTTAGCTTGCCCGACGGCGAGTCGTCACGCCCTTCCGACCCCGCGACGCCCTCGGGATCAGTGCATCGGTGTGCGGCCGTCGCATTAACGACGAGGCTTTGTGTGCACGATAGCGCGAGTGCCTACCATCCTTACGCAGCTCATTGTGCTCGAGACGGCGATTTCCGCGCCATTGAACGGAGCAGCCGATCGTTCAGGTTGAAGAAGAATGCCGGTAACGATGACGAGGGAAGGTGATCAAGAAGGAACCGTGGGCTGACCGGGTACAACGGATGCGTACGAAACTACGCAGCTTCGTAGGGAGGCTGCGGTCCGTACGACTACACAATAGGCGCGACAAAACTTGCACCTGCCACCGCTCCGGGATCGTGCAGCAAAGAAAGTGTATTTGAGTGTCCGCTGATCGCTGGAGCAACTGGCCGATCTCAACAGCCGGTTACGGGACGAGCCTGACGAGCAACTCTCCAATCTCAAAGTCATCGAAATCGCTTCCGCCGCACGTAGAGCTTGTTGCGAACACTCGGAGTTGGTTGCCAACCGCGAGGGACGGTAGCCGAACCTGAATCGAGTATCGTCCGAAGCCACCCGTTGATGGGCTATCTGACGGGCGAGCAGAAGTGAAGTTCGCCAGAGTTCCGCCGTCCAAGCCAACCGCGTTTCCGGTACAGATGCTTGACTGAATACCTCTCCCAACAAAAGAAATCACGGCGTTAGAGTAGCCAGCGCTCGCAAGCTGGGATGTCCAGGTTGTAACCCTGAGCACGAACGACATTCCGTCCGTACTAGTTTGAAGCTGTGAATTCACCTCGCCGCCAAAATTGGCATCACCGAGGTGGATGAGTCGTGCCTCACTGGACTCGGGAATGTACTCGCCGACTCCAAGCTCAGTTAATGCCGACGCGCCGGTAGCATCGAGGCTGTAACTCGTGCCGCTATTGAATCCTTCGAAGAGAAAAACAGCCGGTCGAAAACCTTGCGAGTGCGTGGCGACCAAGACAGGCGAAACACCTGAGAAGGAGGTAACGTCAAAGTCAAACGAAAATTTGCCCTTGGAATCAGTAGTAGCTGCATAGGCGCGCCTTTGCCCGTAGGGCAACTGTACTCGTGCGCCCGAGACCACTTGTCCCGAGTTCGACACTAAGGTACCCGAAAGCCTGGCGGACCCCTCTGCGATGGGTGCTACGATCTCTCCACAGGCAGTTAACGCAAGTGAAAACAAAGCGAATGCGTAGCACAACGTGCGTGGGGTCAATCTCCAAGCGGGCATGCTTGCTCCGGCAAAATGTGTTGTAGTCGGTTCATACGACTGTACTGATGACTGCCCGTCGTGCGAGGTTGCTCCAATTAGTCGGACATCCGATCCTTCTTTCGCACCCACCGCCTTCTAATAGCCGCACCAGTTTGACTCGCTTCCGCAGCGCTAGCCAACGCACGCTCTTGGCGTCCGTTCTCGCGATGCTGCCCGTCATTCACGTGGCGTCCGTGATGCAACGCCCTTGCTCATCAGCGATGCTTGCCTCCGGAAATGCGAAAGGACGACGCGCTCACAGCGATCGCGCACGATCGCTGGAGTCTGCACGCAAGCACTACGCAATTGCTTTGTACCGAATTCCATCGGAACACTGCCGCCAGGCCCCCCGAGCGACGCGACCCGCGTTGCGGATAGTCGTGAAGGGCCGTGCGCGCATCAGTCACCTCCGCGCACGGCCCTCCTCAATACACCTATCGCTTTGCGTGGATCACGATGCTGCCGTTGCCGTTCACCTTGTCAAGGGCTGTATTCAGCGGGGAGTCATCGTCGGTGCCGCGCTGGTTGTCGAAGACAACGGTTCCGCTCGCGTCGTGCACGATCTTGATGCGGAATCGGTCGACGCCTCCGCCGCCGTTCACCTGACCGTCCACCGCCGTGAGCAGGAAACTGTAGCCACCGTTTCCGTTCAGCGAGCCGACACCCTTGAACTGCGCACGGGCACCGGAAACAACCAGCCACTCGTAGGAGGTCGATTCGAAGATGACAGAGCCCGCGTGGAACTGGAAGCGCGTGTCACCACTGGGGATGGTCTTACCCTTCTGATACTTGGAGACGAAGCCGAAGTTGCCTCGGCCCGCGCCGCTGCAGATGCCGTCGCACGCGCTGGCCTCATAGTTGATCCAGCCCCCCCCCGTGACGAAGCCGGCGCTCGGGTCATAGGCAACGATGTACTCGTACGTCATCTGATCCGACTCGTTTGCGGCGTCGCGCACCGTGACTTGCAACGGATAAACGCCAACCACGCTGTAGCTGCGGGAGAAGGTCTGCCCGCTGGTTGCATTCGCGTGGTTGGTCGTTCCGTTGCCCCAGTCGATGCTGACGCTGTGCGTATCGCCCGCATCCGGATCCGTGAAGTGCACCGTGATCTGCGCCTGCCCGCCGATGACAACGGGCGCCGGTCCCGTGATGGATGTAATGGTCGGGCCCACGTTGATCGCGACACACGCGATGGCGCCCTCGACATGCGTGGTTGTACCCGCCGGGCACAGGGTGGCGGACTCCGCCCCGGTGGTCGGGACGTAACTGCCGATGGGGGCGAGGATGCACGAGGCCTGTCCGGGCGCCGACTGATAGCTGCCGGCGGGACAGGCGGAAGCCTCCACGTTGCCTTCGCCGGAGGCGAAGTTGCCGGCTGGCGCTAGAACGCAGGATACCTGGCCGCTGGCCGACTGATACTGGCCTGCTGGGCACAACGTCGCCTCGACGGCGCCCGTCACGTCCACGAAGCTGCCGGCTGGCGCCGGAAGGCAGGATGCCTGTCCGGTCAGCGGCTGATAGGTACCCGCCGGGCAGAGTTCGGCGGCGATGGCGCCAGTCGTGGCGACAACGCTGCCGGCTGGGGCCAGGATGCAGGAACTCTGGCCGGGATTAGGCTGGTAGGTCCCCTCTAGGCAGGGCGTCGCTTCTGTCGCGCCCTCGGTGTCGGTGAACGTGCCGGCAGGCGCGTCAACACATTCGGTGTCGTTGTAGAACTGTCCGCGCTGGCAGGGCGCCAGCGTGTAGTAGTAGCCGGCACCGAATGACGTTCGTGCAAAGCTGGGCGATACGGTCTGCAGCGCGTCGTAGTAGTCGAGGAAGGGCACCCAGATGCCCCCAGGATAGACGGACGTTAGGCCTCCGACGGACAGGACTTCGAAGCGCCAGTTGGTGCGATAGGGCGTCGTACCTACCAAATAGTAGGCACCGTTGCCTGACGGCAGTCCAAGTGCTTCGGCTGCTGCCGAGTTCGCCTCGGTGAGCGCGAGTGGTGCACCGTCTGTGTCCGTGACCTGGATGACGAAGCGCGTCTGCACGTTCCAGGTGCCCGTGTTGAGGTGAACCGGGGTGCTACCGGTCCAAACCGCGCGCCCGGAGGCGGCGTTGGAGGCGGCGGCGTTGTAGGTGAGCGTTGGTAACACGGTGCTGCTCATCCCAGCCTGGACGGCCACACTGGGACCCCACGCCAGCACAGCGAAGCGGGACAGGTCGATGTTACTGTACGTCCACGTCCGGCCGCCTGAACGGCCCTGATTGCCGGTTCCCACCGCAATGGTCCCACCCGGTGCCGGATAGGTCGGCCCGCTGACGGTGCCCGGTGTGATGCTGAAGGAGGGCGTTTCCTTAACGGGTTGCGGGTTCGGCTCGGTGTTGGCCGCCGGATCCACGGGATGCTCCGAGCAGGCCGCCAAGCCTGCTGCCACCAAAATGGCCAGCGGACGCAGGGTACGGGAAAGCATTAGACCTTCCTTTGTTAGGGCGAATGTTACCGGCGAACGCGCCGGCGGCGCGTCCTCACGTTGAGGACGGAAGTCGTGCAAACGGTCGAATGAGGTCGGCTCGTGTGGCAACACGGTCAACGGGCAGGACACGCTCTGGTCGGACTGGTGCATAGCGGCGCATCGCGTTGTCTCGGATCGCTGCGGTCCCATCGCCCTGCTCCTGTCGGCACTCGATCGTCGTCGCAAAGCAGAAATCAGCGACGCGTCATTGCGATTACGCGCGTGACGAAGCCACGGTATCGCGACGCGAGCTGATCGTCGCACCACGGTTGCCAGGAGACATGCGAAAGACACCGTCATAGAGACGGACACGCCGTCGCATTTTCGCAGCCATAACATTTTCGTTACTGCAAGCGTCCCGTTCACTCGTTCGCTTCGCTAGCCAACTCCACATCTGAGCGTACATTCCCTGCGATGCCGCCTCGTCGACCACGCAATGCCGAGACTGCAGGGCTCTCAATCATCATCGCTATCGCGATGCTCGCCTCGTGCAATGCCAACAACGAGGTCGCGTACGATTCGCTGCTCACGTCCTTGGCCCGGCACTGGTCAAGCACGATTGCGCTGTCGTCCGGTGGGCCACCCGCCTGCGATACCGTCCATGTTGCAATACCGGCGCAGGGATGCCGTACGCCAGCGCTCAGCACCGAGGCGCTCATGGAGCTGTCGGAAATCGCAGCGACCTTGCGCGCGCCGCGCACAGAATCACGCGATGCCGCGCGCACGCACGCACTCGGAGTGTTGGATCTCGTGAGCGCTGCAGATTCCACCGGGTTGGATCATGCCGTCTCGCTTATGCGCGACGCGCGATCACTGGAGCAGTCGAACCAGCACTACGCGCTCGACCTGAGCGCTGCGCTTCTGCAGCGCTACCGTGCGCGGCGTGACGTGGTCGATCTGCTTGAGGTCGTCGACCTTACCGCTTCATTGCGAGACCACGGCCCCGTGCGCGCAGCGGCTTGTCGAAATCACGCCGTTGCCCTCGCCTGGCTCGCCGCTCGGCAGCAAGTGCGCGATGTGGTGCGCACGGATGCGCGTGGCTGTCCATCAAACGATTTCCGACCGCCGGTGATCATCGATCCTACCACGGAGTATGGCGAGAACGCCAAAGCGCTGGCTGCAAGCGGCAGATGGAGCGATGCAACGTGGGACTACGCCACTGCGAAAGCGCTGCCGGAGTGGGCGCGGGCACAACGACTCGGCGACAGCACTGCGGCTGCGTCCTTGCTCGCGGAGCTCACGACGCTCGGCGACTCACTGGCACGTCGATTTGCGGATTCCTCCATTACCCGAGCTGTGCAGAACGTGCACCGCACTGCGCACGAACGAGACCGTCATGCACAGCTGCTCCGGGCAGTCGAACTGTACGGTGAGCTAAGGAGCAATGCAAAAGCCGACGGACCGCGAAGCGCAGCTGCGCTCATTGACTCAATTACCGCAAGCTCCGACGTCACGCATGAAGTCCGATCCTGGGCAGCGCTGCAACGGGCGAATCGGATTCTGACCAGTGGGCATCCTGGCGAAGCATTGCAGCTGTATCGTGGCCTCGGTGCGGGTCGCGTAAATCCCCGCACGGTGTTTGGTGGACGTCTCGCCTTCAACGAAGCGATATCCATCATGGCCACCGGCAACCAGGTCGAGGCCCTGAACAAACTTGAGGCGGCTGCAGCAGTCTGCACATCCGTTGATCGACACGAATGCGCGATGGCAGCGGCTGCCATGGCGTCCGGCATCGCGCTGCTCACAGGCGATGAGGACCGGCACCAACGCCTTGCGCAACGCGCATTGGAAGCAAGTAGTGGACCGCTCACCGTCTATCGATGGACCATGTTCACTGCCATGCGACAGATCGCAAGTGCGCATGGGTTCGATGCCACGGTAGCAATACTGGATGCAGAAATCGTCCATACGGCGCGCGAGCTCAATCGTGAAGACTTGCTGGTGGATGGCTTGCTGATCAGCGCACGCGAGAAGGCACGCACCGCCGATACAACAGGGCTCCGCGAAGATCTAGTGAGCCTGCGCACGCTCTACGACGACGAGCTTGATGCTGCAAGCAGGCAATTCCATCGCGCTGACCTTGCGTGGATCGAGGGGGAGTATCGGCTGCTGACGAGGCAATCTGGTGCGCTGCAATTGCTCGACTCCGCTGTCGCGCTCATGGAATCTGACACGAATCCGGCACGCCAGCTCCGCCCACGACTGGCACATGCGAAAGCAATTGCGGACGAGGGCGATACGGTGCGAGCGTTGGCGGCAATGGATTCGTTACTGGTTGCGCTTTCGCGAACTGCTGATAGCACGGCAACGATGTTCGAGCGGCTACGTCGCACCCAGGAGCTGTCCGATGTCGGGAGCGCGGCGGCCGACCTGCTCAATCATCGCACGGATCCGGCCAGGCTGCTTCGCGCACTGTCCGGACAGTCGTTCCTGAACGCACAGATGCCGGACACGGACGGAAGCGACGAACGAGTTGACCTCGCGTTCCGCAGCAAACGTGACTCCGTGTATGTCTGGTCACGTCACGTCAACGTGTGGCAGATCCGCTCCGTGTACATGCCGAGTGGCGCCAACCTTCGATCGGCGCGCTGGTTGGACAGCGCTGCACTCGCGATGCTTCATGAACAACTGATCGCGCCCATTCTAACGGCGGCGGGTGGCCGACCGAAGGCTCTCAGGATCGATGCGCGTGGCGAGCTAGGATCGCTTCCGTGGGCAGCGCTGTTCGATCGCGCCTCGGGTCGATACCTCGTGGAAACACACGCGATCACACTGACGGACAACATTCTGCGAACGGCGTCAGTGGAAACGGAGTTCCGGCCGGCCAATGTGCTGCTGATTGATGCTGCGCCACGCGAAGGTCCGAGAGCGCTGCTGGGTGCGCAGGAGGAGGTCAGGCAACTGGAAAAAATCTGGGATTCCGCAGCCACCAGACTCGATGCTGCCGCGGGGTCGGAGAAGATCGCAGATGCGTTTCCGCAGTACCAGCTCGTGCACTTCGCCGGACATGCCATCCTCGACACTCGGCGACCGGAGCGATCGCATCTCGAACTCAGTGCTGGCGCAGACGATCGTTTGACTGCTGCTCGGCTTGCGGCACTACAGCTCAAGCAAACTCGCCTCGTTGTCCTGGCCGCCTGTGACACTCGCGGGAGCGCAGGAACGGGCAGAGAAAGCAGCGGATGGGCATCGCTCGCATCCGCCCTGCATGCCGCCGGTGCACAACAGGTGATTGGCGCGGCATGGCCCATCGATGATGCGGCGACACAAATCATCATGCAGGACGTACATAGAGCGCTCCGCGATGGGACTCAGCCCGCGGAGGCGCTTCGCTCGGCGCAATTGAACAGCATTCATGCTGCGGATCCCGCGCGTCGTTCTCCCCGCGTGTGGGCCGCCTTTCAACTCATGGGGAGATAAGAGGGGTGTGGATGATGGCGACGCTGGATATCGTGATCGCGGGAGTATCGCTCTGGATTGATTGCGACTCGTATTGGAACGTGCTCTTTCCACGGAAGAGTGGCAGCAACAAGCAGCACTTTCCAAAGGTTTCCATGCATGTTGACACGCACGTGGTGATTCCCCCGTTTGCTCTGGGATCGGGCACCCTTGATCTTCGTCATTTACTCCCGACTGATGAGTGGACCGACACGCCCGACTGGATGCTGCCAATGCACGCCGCCGCTGCATCTGACGTGCGCGGAAAGCGGCCGGAGGCGCTTCGAAATGTGGTGGCGAATGTTTGGCTATCGAAGAGTGTGCTTTCCCCCGAAGACCCCGCGCTACTCGGGCCAGTGGATTTCGACGGCGAGGACTACAGTCTGGGTTGGGCAACCCACTGGACCTGCGAAACGGCTGCCACGAACGTTACCCTTCGCGTGCGCGACCGAGTCACCGCCAAGCAGAAAAAGGACCACAACTGGAGCCTTGGTCGCAAAAATCTGATTCTTATTGCAAACCTGACGCAAGAAGAACACAACGGAACGTTTGGAAAGACAAAAAAGGGTGATGCGCTGGACGAGGTGAGCGACGTGCTGCAACTTTGCGAAATGCATCGCGACCCGCCCATATACAACGGAGACGACTTGGGAGTCGCGGCAGTGTCCGGCGCGCGCGCGGCGACGATTGCAAGCCCCGAGAAGCTGTGCCCTCAGACACTTCTCATCTGAGCATCACACATGGCGCTGTGCGGCGCGCCACTCGGCGAATCTCCTGGGCAAGTGCGACGCGCTACTCTGCGAGTTTCCTGAGCAAGTGCGACGCCACGGACCGTGCGCTCGAGCCATGATCATTAGTCGCAGCGACTTCCAGGCTGTCAAGGAGCGCCGTCATGCTGGCGGCGCTCTCGACTGGCATCGACGCCGTTGCCATGCGGCGCCGTACGGCCTGAGCTCCGGATGCATCGGACAGTGCGTCGCTATCGCCGGCGCGCACTCGTTGCAGCCACGCCCCCGCATCAAAGGCGTCGTGATTGACAAGCTCACGCGTCGCATGCAACGCGCCGAGCAGCGACGCTGAGTCAGCCACAAGATTCAGAAGTTGAATGAGCGGACTTGCGCCAGCCTCCGACTGAAGCAACGCGATCATTTGCTGGCGCGCGTCCAACCCATGCGCTTCGCGATCGAGCAGCGCATCGACAGCGAGGGCGCCGAGCCGAACCGATCGCGCCTCGTGCGAGAGGTCAATCGAGGAGGAGCGCACAACACTCCAGCGTGACTCATTAATGGCCCGCAGTTCCTCGACGGACACATCCAGTGTCGCGACCTGCATGGCCAGACGATCGAAGGCGGGATCTGCCGTGTTCTCACCAGCGCCGCGCAGAACAGCCACGCCCAGCATCGCCGCAGCGGCCACGAGCAACCAGGGTGTCCAGCGGCGAGAGGTAGCGCGCGCGTCAACGACGGCTTGATCGCTGCCTGCATCGTCATGCACAACGACAGCGGCCTCCGCCAACACATCTCGCCACTCGTCGCTCTCGGCGATTTGCGCGAGCAATTGCGAACGTTCGGCAGGAGTTAACCGACCGTCGATCAGTGCGGCGATGCGTTCGGCGTCAATGGGACGATCAGCCATCACCCCTCCGAGCAATGAACGCTGAGCACCGGGCGAGTGTAGCGAAATAGACGGACGGCACGCACGCGATTCGCTGTTGCATCAGGAATCACTCGCGCCGAGGATTTCCTGCACGGTCTCGCGGGTCACACCCGTGGTCTCAAGCTGGCGACGTAGCGCTGAGAGACTTCGGTGGAGCCTTCGGTAGAGCGGTTTTTGTTCGAGGTTTAGCGCGCGTGCGACCTCGGCGACACTGAGTCCATCAAGAAAACGCATCGCAACCAGCACGCGGTCTTCGGGATCAAGCGCCTGCATGGCCCGCTCGAGTGCTCTGCGCGCGCGTGCCATGCTCAGATCTCGATCGCCGTTCCGCAGATGCGTGTCGGGATGACCCGAATCGTCAGACGCAACTTTCAATGCCTCGTCGGAGCTGACGACCATTGGCCGCAGTGGCTCACGCCGCGGCAGTGAGCGAGCGATGTGCTGCAGCTCGCGTTCCGAATACGGCTGATCGTTTCCCGCCAGCAGTTCGGCAACTGCTTCATCAACGGAGCGACGCCCCTTGGTGATAAGTCGTTCGAGCATCACGGCGACAGGGCCGGCCTTCAGCGCAGCGGCGGACGGCCGCCACCGGCCGTCACGGGCGATGAGATAGTCCTTCAGCCAACTCGAGATAATCACCGCCAGGTACGTATTGATGCTCGCATCGCCCCGATACTGTCGGAGCGGTGCATAATCGGATTCGACAAATCGCGCACGTACGAGCGCCGCAAAATCGTCGGCCTCAGCGCCGTCCAGTCCGCGCCGTCGACCGAGCGCCCGCGTGAGGCGATCGATGGCTGGGAGCAGTTCGAGGAAGCGCGCTTCGAGGGACACGATCTGCTGACGACTCGCGTTTTGAAGAGCTCGCCGAGTGGCGCTCGGGTGGGAGATTCCATCGCTTGCGATGCTGCGAAGCGGGAATGCGTGTCCGTAAATATGCTGGCAGGGATCAGGGTTGGTAATGGAGTACAACGGTGATCCGCGCTTACAGCGCACTCGACCGATCTGGTCAGGGGTCGCTTCAAAAATGACCACCCGCAAACTCTCCGCACCCGCCGTCCGCGAACCCGTCGCCCTCTACGGCGCCAAGACGCGCCACAAGCGCGACCGCTGAGCGCCGAACCCCACTAAAGATTCTCCACCGAACGACCGAGACTCCAGGCCGACTGGCGCTATAGTGGCCCACTCAGTCCTAAACTCGTGAGGAATAATGCGCGACGAAGTGCGTTGTCGTGTTAGTCGTTTTGTGCGTATTGCCCAGGCGCTGCTGGTCGCAGTATGCACGCTTGGTCCAGCGGGCGTCGCCGCCCAGAATATTGTGTCCGTGCCCTTTACCAAGGGCTTCATCGGTACTCGCGGCCCCTCGGCTGGCACCAGCAACAGTGTGCTCACCTTTGGCACGCTCGGCATCGCGCGCATTTTCTTTGTCCAGAACTCCTCGACCAACGCATTCGAACTTCAGGGGAATGACATCCCGGGCACCATGCGGATTGTGCGCACCAACGGCACCATTGTGGACATTCCCGCGTCGGTCAACTGGCGAAACAGTGGCGGCACCACCTACCTCGTTGGCATGCTGCCGCGCCCCGCGTCGCCCTACACCTTCCATTACGCAAGTGGCTCCATCCAGATCACCGACGGATCGGCGCCTGGTGGAACCAGCGTCGGCGGCTACGTGGCGTCGTACGGCGGCAGCATGCTGGTCGACGGCGGCAGCACGAGCGGCAACGCTGCGCTCGGACAGGTGTTGGAGGGACTCAATCAGTATCTCGGGACGGTGATTTCGTCGCGGCCGCAAGGGCCCGTGACCGTGAACTCGCTCACCACCACAAACACGACGCCCACGCTGTCGGGCTACGTGACGCTGGCGGGCGAAGAACAGCTCACCGTCATCGTCAACCACGTCCAGTACGGTCCTTCCACGACACCCGCCGTGTCGGTCGGCGACGGTGAGTGGTCGCTTACGCTCACCTCACCGCTTCCCAATGGCATCTACGATGTGGTGGCGACGGTCACGAACGCCGACGGCTTCACACTCGCGGACGGGACCACCAACGAACTGCAGATCGGGACCAGTCTGACCGTAAGCGGCAACTTCACAGCGAACAGTCGAGTGTACGACGGCACGACGGTAGCTACCGGCACCACGACGGGCCTGACGCTGCAGGGAGTGCCGGACGGGCGGGACGTCACCATTGCCTCGGTCACACTGCACTTTCAATCAGGAGCGGTTGGCGAGGCACGCGCTGTAATCATTTCCGGCATCACACTCGGTGGTGCGAACGCGGGCGGATACGTGGTGAATCTCACCGACGCGCCTACGGCGAGCGCCGACATCACACCACGGCCGCTGACGATCGATGGACTCACGGCGGTAAGCCGACCGTACGATGGAACGACGGTTGCCACGTTGAGTGGTACAGCCGGCTACGTGAACCTCGCCAGTGGCGAGAACTTTGCGGTAAGCGGCGCCCCGACCGCGCACTTTGCCAGCGCGACGGTTGGCAACAACAAGCCGGTGACGGTGAGCGGCCTGACGGCACCCTCGGGCAACTACAGCGTCACACAACCCCAACTTCTGGCGAACATATCCACGCGCACGCTCACGATTGGCGGCTCGTTCACGGCGAATGACAAGACACACGACGGCACCACCGCCGCGACGATCGGGAGCAACTCGCTGAGGCTCTTGTCGACGGTGGCTGACGATTATGTCTCCCTCGCCGAGGTGGTCGCGCACTTTGCCGCAAGCGACGTGGGCACGGGGATCGCCGTGAACATCGCGTCTGCTACACTCGTTGGTGCGGAAGCGTTGAACTACACGCTGAGCCTTGTTGACGCGCCAAGCACCACGGCAGCGATCACCAGCGCCGGCCCCACCACGCTAACGGTAGGGGGCACGCTCAGCGCGAACAGTCGCATGTATGACGGGACGAGTGTGGCATCCGGGAGCGCATCTGGACTCACGTTGCACGGGATCAGCGATGGTCACGATGTGCAGATTGGCTCGATCAGCCTCGCCTTTACTGATGCAGCCGCTGGAGAAGACAAGACCGTGCAGATCACGGGCGTCACGCTTGTCGGCGTACACGCGGAATTGTACGACGTGGACGTTACGTGCGCGCCGACTGCGATCGCCTCGATCACGCCGCGTGACCTTACCGTGTCTGGTCTGCAGGTACAGGCAAAGGCCTACGACGGCACTACCTTCGTTACGCTGGTCGGTACGCCCGCCTACGCAGGGCTCGCCGCCAACGAATCATTTGCCGTGCTCGGAACGGCCAGCGCGGTATTCACTACACCAATGGCAGGTGCTGCGCGCGCTGTGTCCGTTACCGGCTTCCTGGTGCCTTCTGCCAACTACACCATTGCGCAGCCAGCGGGCCTCACCGGCGCGATTCTGCCGCGTGTCGTCACCGTGGGGGGCAGTTTCTCGGCACAGAACAAGGTATTCGATGGCAACACCACCGCTGACGTGGCACAGCAGGCGCTTGTTCTGATGAATGTGATCACGGGTGATGCGGTTGCGCTTTCAGATGTGCTGGTGGCGTTTGCTACCGCCTCGGTGGGCACGAGCAAACCGGTCAGCATCACCAACGCAAAACTTGTTGGTGCAGGTTCGGCGAACTATACGCTCGACCTGTCGAATGCCCCACACACCACGGCGGCCATTATTGCAACGAACCCGCCGTCAGCTCCACGATCGCTTGCTGTCGACGAGGGCGACCGGCAGATCACGATCAGCTGGACAGCGCCTGCTGAAGAAGGATGTGCAGCCGTAAATGGCTGGGTGGTGGAGTATCGTGTGCAGGGTGGCGCGTGGTCCGCGATGACCCTCACGTCGCGCCTACCGATGCGCGCCACCATCACCGCCCTCACGAACAATCTGCCGGTCGAAGTACGCGTTGCTGCTGTCAACAGCTGTGGCATGAGCGCGTTCGCCGACGCCGGCACGTTCATTCCAGTTGGTCCCACGACCGGCAGCGGTGACAACGGTGGTACGTCGCGTCCTCCCTCGGTGACCCCCGGAGAGACGCAGGTGAGAAGCGGTGGACAGCTGATTCCGGTCACCACCACCATCGTGCAGGACACCACCGTGCGCGTGTCAGGCGCGGACTTCTCGCTCACTCTGCGTGCAGTGGACGACGGTGGAACGCCCATCCCGGTGGACTCACCCCTGCTGCTGCACTTTGAGCACGGCGGACACGCACACACTTCGGGCACCGGTTTCGCACCCGGTACACTGGTGACGCTGTATCTGTACGGGGCCACCGGCGAGCCGATGCTTCTCGGTCGGACCACAGTGCTCGCTGATGGTACGTTCGCCCACATCGCGGACGTCCCGATGCTTCCCGCCGGTGACTACACACTCCAGGTGAACGGAATCAATGCCGCCGGCACCATGCGATCGATCGCTGTCGGGGTGCGGATTGCGCCGCCCCCGTCGGATCTTGAGCTGACGGCGGTGCCAAATACCACAACGCCTTCCGCTGGTGACATCATCACCATCACCATCACGGTGACCAATCGCGGGACCGGTCCGGCGCTCGATGTTGTCATCCCGCGCGCATTCCGCGAAGCCGGTTTCAACTTGGTCGCAGCCGTGCCTCAGGACGGCACATACGATACCACGTCCCAGCTGTGGCAGATCCCCCGCATCGAAGCTGGTGGATCCGCCCGTCTCCTGCTCACTGCCATTGTGCAACCGCCTGCTCCGGAGTTCCGCCCGTGATCTGCAATCGTGATTTCGCGGCGCCCTCGTCACGCACGCGCGTCGTGCTGACGTTGGCCGCCTCCCTGCTGGGCGCCGCCTGTCAGAGCGACAGCGTGCTTGCTCCGCCCACTGGTGGCGCCGAGTCGGTGCGACTGTCGGCGAGCAGCGGGCAGCTGACCAGTCTCGGAGATACGCTGCGACTCGATGCACTGGTGCGTGGCGCATCGGGCCAACAGCTGAGCGCAACACCCGTGCGCTGGCAGCTGTCAGTACCAGGCGTGCTCGAACAGGTCGGCAACGGTCAGTTCCGCGCTGTAGGCAATGGTCGCGTCACCATTTCAGCGTTTCTCGATCCGTCCGGCACCGGCGTTCGCCCGCGTGGCTATTTCGCGGATGCGATGAGCGACAGCGTTACCGTACACGTGCAGCAGGCGCCAGCGCAGGTATACGCGCTCTCAGCCGATACGCTATACAACATGATTGGCATCACGCGTGCTGTGCGCCTGCGCATCACCGACGCGCGCGGTCACGATATCGATCGCGACGCGCTGCGCGTAGTCTACGAAATGATGAATGCGCAGGTCGCAGCTGTTGATAGCACTGGAACTCTTCGCTCCGTCTCAGAAGGACGCACTGAACTTGTGGCCACAATCAGCACGTCTTCTGGCGCTGCAACGTGGCGATCGCCGGTCAGTGTGCGCCCGCGTGCTGCGCATACGTCGTGCATGACCTTCACCCAGCGACGCCAGGCGCGTCAGGCGTGTGTCACGTCCGATTTCGTGGTACACGCACCGCGAGCGGTCACACCGTGAGACGCATCATTTCTGCATTCAGCGCGCTCGCCCTGATAACGAGTCCTCTGCAGCCGTTGCTCGCGCAGCAGCAGGCGTCACACCATACCTCGCACCACGCGACCGCAGCTGGCGATTCGGTGAAGGGGTATGACTGGACGCGCGTGACGCTGTCGCTGCGAGGCGGAACGTTCCACAGCACCGGCAACAGCGAGGCGCATCGTGTGGTTGATCGGGCTCTCACCTCCGGGCAGGCGGCGCTCGAACCATTCATCACCGGTGGCTCGCTACATCTGCCGATCACATCCCGATGGGGTGTGCATGTCGGTGTGGACGGTGGACGTCGCACCACACGCAGTGAAAGTCGCGTGCGTCCGGCCGGCGAAACCTCGACTGTCCAGCAGCGGACTCGTTTTGCGCTCGCGTCATTTGTTCATGCCGGCATGGACATGACCGCGTGGCGCTGGCGGCAGGGAGCATCGCTCGCCCTCACCGTCGGCGCCGGACGGGCTGCCTACACGTTGCAACAGGACGGCCGGTTCGTGGATGTGGATCGCCTCGTCGTGTTCGAGGACGAGCTCAGGTCGCGTGGTCACGGAACGGTTGGGTATGTGGGCGCGGCAATGGACATGCCGATTGCTCACTGGGTGGCAGTTCGGGTTGACGTGCGCCAGCAGGCTGGGACGGCGGGGATGTCGGGCGACTTTGCCGGCTTTGATCGCCTGGATCTCGGCGGCACCCGTGTGTCTGCGGGGCTCGCGCTGCGTCCATTCGCGCGGTAGGGCGTATCGACAGGTGACATGATACAGGCGTGAGGAAAATCGACACGCCTGTTGGCGTGGGTCAAACGGCCGGTGCGCTGATGATCGCTGTCGCTCACCGCACCTTCGCCGAAACCCACTGCCACGCCATCGGACCCACCAGCACCGCCCACGCCAGCGCGCTCATCCCGATGCTGGTAAACACCGCGGCGCTGCCCATGTCCTTCGCGCGGCCGGCCAGTGGGTGTCGCACCAGTGAGATGCGATCCACGGTGGCCTCGAGCGCCGAGTTAAGCAGCTCGATCACCAGTACGAACAGCATGGACATGACGAGCACCAGATGCTCCAGTCGCTCGAGCGGCAGCCACAGCGACGCCAGCGTGAGGATGCTCACGATTGTGAGTTCCTGACGGATTGCCGGCTCATGCTTGACGGCATGTCCCCACCCGGCGATCGAGTAACCAAGCGCCGCCACAAAATGCGCAACGCCGCGACGGGCCTTGGCCTCAACCGCGGGCGGTGGAAGATCGCGTTCCGCGTCCGGCTCCGGCGAACCGCTGACCTGAGCGCCCCCCCCCACTTAGCGCCCCCCAAACAATCGGAACCCGGCCGCACGCAGCGCACGGTCGTACGCCGACACCTCATCACGATAAAAACCGTCCACCGCAGCCAGTACTCCGTTCGCTGCACTGGTCGCCCACGCGATTTCCGCGCGGCGGCCAGGTGACGGCGCGTCCGGCGTTCCCGTCGCATCGCCGAAGGCGCTCCCCACGCGTGCCGTCACTGTGCGATTGTCCACGATGCCACGGGTGTCAGATGGCAATCGCAAATCGGCGAGCAAGGAGGTCGCGCGCGTTTTCATTGCAGACGTGCGCTCCAGCAGCGATGCGCGCAGCGAATCGGGCACGGCATCCGGACGGCGCAGTTCCTTGTCCGTGAGTGTCAACGCCGAAACGGTGCGATCGAGTCGACCGATCGCTTCTTGCAGCCGAGCCATCAGCGTGTCGCCGGTGGCTCGCGTGGCGAGGGCTTCACGCATGGACGCCAGTGAACGGGAGGTGCGTGGATCCTGTTGCACGTCAACCGTCTGCTGTACAGTGTGTTCGCCAATGCGAATGCGAACGGTATAAGTGCCGGGCACAACTTCGGGGCCGGAAGGTTCGGGCGCGTCAGCCTTGGCGTCCCACGCGCGTACACCGCCGCGTTCCAGCGCCCAGTTCACGCGATTCACACCCACGGCCGCCGGTCCGCGCATGGTACGGATCACGCGGTCACCCTCCAGAATCTCGATGATCGCCGGACCGCCGCGCGCTGACGAAGACGCCGCCATGTTCCACGACGGCGCGGGTGCCGGTTGCAGCGACGAGCTGTCGGCTTTGGCCGCGGCCGCTGCGGTAGCGCCGCTTACCCAGTAGCTCAACAGCGCACCATACGGCCGGTTGGGTCCCTGATACTTGGTATCACCCGGAAAGTAGAACGGCCCACGAAAGCCGCGCGTGTGTTGAATCGCCGGTGGCACGTCGAAGAGATGCAACGCTTGCGTTGTCACCGCACGATCACGCGCCAGCGCACGAAGCGGTCGGATGTCATCAACGATCCAGACGCCACGGCCGTGTGTCGCAATCACGAGATCATGATCGCGCGGGTGCACCGCCAACGCGCGCACCGGGACGCCGGCCGGAAACCCGTGATGCGTCCATTTGCGCCATGTGGAGCCGGCGTCGAGCGAGATGTACAGGCCAAACTCCGTGCCGGCAAACAGCAGCGTCGGTTCGACCGGATCTTCTTCAATCACATGGACAAACCCATCAAGTTGTGCTGCGCCAAGCGCCTGCCATGTCTGCCCGAAGTTCGTGGTACGGAACACCAGCGGGGTCCAGTCTCCGCGTTGGTGATCGCCCATGGCAACATATGCGGTACCCGCATCGTGTCGTGACGCTTCGATGTGCGGGACCCACGCACCGACAGGCGCACCGGGAAGACGACGCGCCACATTGGTCCACGTGGCTCCGCCATCGCGTGTGAGCTGCACATTGCCGTCATCCGTGCCCACCCAAATCACACCGCGCTCAACCGGTGAGGGTGCGATGGTGAGAATGGTCGTGTGATTTTCGGCGGCCGTTACATCGAGTGTCAGACCACCAGACTCACGCTGCTTCTGCTTGGTGGAGTCGTTGGTGGTGAGATCGGGACTGATGATCGTCCACGTGTGCCCGCGATCCGTGCTGCGGTGCAGGAACTGGCTGCCGTAGTACACCGTGCGCGGTTCGAACGGATCGAGTGCGATGCCCGCGTTCCAGTTGAAGCGCAGTTCGGTGGCAGAATCCGGAGCCGGAGGGCGAATCGCCACCTCTTCACCGTTTCGGATGTCGAATCGACGAAGGTTGCCACCCTGCGACATGCTGTAGCCAGTGCCGGGTTCGGTGGGGTCGGCCAGTGCCGCAAAGCCATCACCAAATCCAATCTCGTGCCAATGATGCGCGACAATCGATGAGCCTTTGAATGATGGCGTCTCCCACACCTGGCTTGGTCCCATCCAGCTGCCGTTGTCCTGCAATCCGCCGTAGACATTGAACGGCACGGCATCGTCAACGGAGATGTGATAAAACTGTGCGAGCACCAGGTTCTCAACAAAGCGCCACGCGCCGCCACGGTCGTGCGTGATGAACACACCGCCATCGTTGCCGGTCACCAGGGTGTGACCATCCGGGTGTGTCCAGAGTGAGTGGTGATCGACGTGGACACTCGAAAACGGTGCGATCACGCGGAATGTGCGACCGCCGTCTTCACTCATCGACAGGTCGGACAGAATACGATAGAGCCGATTCTCGTTGGTCGGGTCTACCGCGATACGATTGTAGTAGAACGGTCGATCAGTCACGTCCGTGGCGCTGTTGACGCTGGTCCATGAGCGCCCGCCATCGGTGCTGCGCAGCAGCGCACTGGACGTCGCTTCCACCAGTGCGTACGCGACCCGCGGATCGCTCTCGGCGAAAGCCACCGCAATACGACCCAGCTCGCCGGCGGGCAGTCCGTTCGCGGTGGTCTGACGCGTCCACGTTTCTCCGCCGTCGAAACTTTGCCAAAGTCCGCTTCCGTCACCACCCGAGCGAAAGAACCACGGCCAGCGACGATACTCCCACGTGGACGCGAGCAGATGTTGTGGATTGGACGGATTCGCCACCAGCGAAAACGCACCCGTCCGTTCGTTCACGTACAACACCTTGCGCCACGTGGCGCCGCCATCGGTGGTCTTGAACACGCCGCGGTCAGCGCCATCACTCCACGCCGGACCGAGTGCGCTGACCAGCGCGACATCAGGGTTGGTGGGATGCAGCACGATCTGTTCAATGCGTTCGGTGTTCTCGAGTCCGAGGTGCGTCCAGCTGCGTCCACCGTCGAGCGAGCGCCACATGCCGCGCCCAACGCCCATGGAGTTGCGCACACTGCCTTCGCCCGTGCCCACCCACACAATGTCCGGGGCTGACTGATTCACTTTCACCATACCGATGGAGCCGACGGCCACCGTGTCCATCATCGGCGTCCAGGTGTGTCCTGCATCGCTGGACTTCCAGAGCCCGCCGGTGGCTGCGCCCGCCCAGAGCGTGCGGGGATCGCTGCGCACTCCCTCTATCGCCGAGATGCGCCCGGATGTGCCCGCCGGTCCGATGGCACGCGCTGCCAGCCCGCGAAACACGGTGTCAATGGCGACGGCACGCGGCGCGCGCAGTGTTTGCGCCGAGAGCATCCACGGCGCGGCGGCAATCGCGGTGGCGACTGTAAGGGAGAGCGAAAGTACGAGACGGACGTCGCGCAAGGCGCGGGCCGGACGAACACCATGCATAGCAGCGCTCCTGGGGGATGTGCGAAAATGGATTCGCCCGAAGATCGCGTTGTGCGCGGCCACCGCAAGGTGCGGCGGCGCTGGGCTCGAATGGTCGCTCAGGCGATCAGTGGGACATCTGGCAGGCGACCTATTCGCCAGTGGGCGCCGATGGATGTCCCAAGCCGATCTGGGATAAGCAAACCGGTGTTATTGATCGCGAGGTGGCGAACTACTGGAAGGAGAATTACGATCTGTCGCACATCCTGCAGCGTGACTGGGCAACACTTGGCGCCAAGATCCACGACAAGCTGTTCATTTACGTGGGCGATATGGACAACTACTATCTCAATAGCGCCGTGTTCATTCCGCGGCTTTTCGATCGCATGCGCGCGCGGAGCGGATACGATCAGCTGGCGGTATTGAGCATTTCATCTTTATTTGTGTAATCACGCTCGTACACGTTCACGGCGTGACTGCGCCCGATTCACGGAGCACACATGACGACGATCAATCGGCGGCTGCCTGATCTCTTGCACGGCCGGACTCGCGCGCTCTACACACTCGCCCTGCTCCCGCTGCTCGTTTCGGCTACAAATGTTCCGCCTGCCCAAGCGTCCCAACCACAAACCCGCGTAGTCTCCGGACAGGTGCTGCAGGTTGGATCGTACACGCCCATTACGTCCGTACGGGCATACGTGCGCGGCACGCGCATCGGCGCCGTCTCAACGAAACACGGCCGATTCATCCTGCGTGATGTGCCGGAGGGTACAACGGAGCTGGTATTGCGACATCCCTGCTATTTCCCTCTGCAGATCACCATACCGGCGAGCGGTCAGGTAAGCGTGTCGGTTGGGCTGCCGTTTGATGCAGCAGCGTTGGCCCGAGCTGGCTGTGGCGGCGCGGGGGCGCGAGCGGCGGACAGCGCAAGCGATTCACCAGTACCGTTACCTCAGCGTGATTAGGGCGAGTCACTGAACGTTTACCACATCGCACGGGTATGTGTGGTGACGCGCACTGCATGAGTGCGGAGGTTATCGCACAGCGAGGTGACAGGTGGAGCAGATGCTCTTTGCCGGATGGGAAAGCCTGCTCCGGACGGTGGTGATTGGTTCGTTAGCCTACGTTGTGCTCGTCGTGTTTCTCCGTATTTCCGGGAGACGCACACTCGCGAAGATGAACGCGTTCGACTTTGTGGTGACCGTAGCGCTTGGGTCAACGCTCGCGACCATCCTGTTGAGCCGAGATGTCCCGCTGGCCGATGGAGTGGCGGCCTTTGCGGTATTGATCGGTCTGCAGTTTGTCGTGACATGGTCGAGCGTGCGGGTGCGGTGGGTGCGACAGCTCGTCACCGGTGAGCCGCTCATGCTGCTGTACCGCGGCCGAAGTCTGCCCGACGCGCTGCGACTGGCGCGCGTAACCGAGGATGAGTTGCGATCAGCAGTTCGGACGGACGGGCTTGCGTCGATGGATGACGTTGAAGCGGTGGTGCTTGAAACCGACGGCTCGTTCAGCGTGGTGCGCCGAGGACCAGAACGCGAGCGACCGAGCCTTGATGGTGTGCTTGTACCGCGATCGATGCATCGCGCTGGCACTGGAGACACCGCGTGACTCACCGCACAAACACCTTCGCACCGGATGTAAACGCCGCTACTGGCGTGTGCGTGTTGAACCACTGTATCCGAAGACGTTCGCCTGACTGGACCTCCACCAGCACACCACCGCGCGGTTCCGCGTAGTCCGGTCCGCCATTGCGGTTGATCAGCCACAAGCGCAGCCATACCAAACCGGATGACGGCGTGATACTCTCCCATTTGGGATCGGCCGGATCTACCACGCCGAGGCCGAGGAAGGCGATGAACCAGCCGGCCTCCTGCACGAGGATTCGCGTATCAGCGCGCTCCTGCAGCGGTCCAAGAAAAAGCAGGGAGCTCTCGTAGGGTGCGGTGAACGCCAGGTTTGCCGGAACCCCCTCGGTAAACCATCCCCCGGCCGCCGTGCCCGCGATATCAAAGGAGATGCGGCCCAGCGGATCCGACTGCGTACTCACGCGCTCAATCAATTGCGAACGCAGCGGCTCAGCGAACTGCGTGATCGGGCTCTCGGAAAAGCGATAGGCCTTGGCATCCGCGTAGCGTGACTGCGTGACAAAGCGGTGCTCGTCGCGACCGTAGTTTGTCACGCCAAAGTCGAACGCGTAGTCGTAGAACATCGTCGCAATCGTATCGCCGGCGCGCACCGAGTTGCCACGCCTGAGACCAGCCCTGGGCGTGACATGTGCGAAGCTGGCATGCAGTCCTGGCGGTCCTTCGATCGTGATGCCACCATCTGGTCCGCCCTCAACGGCAAACACCTTGCCGTCTGCCGGAGCGCGGATTGCCAGCCGCTCCCGCACGCACGGTCGTTCCACAGGCATCAGGTACTCGGTGTCGCACGTGTACCAGTACGTGTGTCCGATCGGAAGCACCTTGCCGTTGGTGCCCACGGGCGTGACGCGCGCGAGTTTCGCGATGTCGATGGGCACGACCGAGAAGTGCGGTCCCGGTCCGGGATCGGCGTTCTCGGGACCGAACAGATAGCCGCAGCTCAGGACCGAGAGCGAAAGCGCGACGACGGCAACGCGGAGTGGTGGGCGCATGATTCTCATATAGTGTGGCGCGCCGGGGGGACCGTCAAGCAACGCTCGCCTCCGCGTGTGCGGCGCACTACGAAGCGCCGGTCTTGCGTGACTCTTCGATCGCGCTGCGCAAGGTGGTGGACGCGTCAGTTTGAGGTCACCATGAGGTCCCGGGTATAGGTCGCGACGTAGCGATCGCACAAAAAAGACCGCCGGTCACTGGACCGACGGTCTCGTCTGGATTGACGATACGGATGCGGCTATGTACTGCCGTTCATGTTGCGAACGGCATCACCAGCGCGACCGAAAAACTGCTCGATCTGTTCCATCTGGTCGAGCAATGGACGTGACGGTGCGATCGCCATTGCCGCTTCCTGCAACGCATTCTGATCACCGCCGCTCGCATTGGCTGTTCCCGCGCTGGCGTTGTTGCGCATTTGTCCGATCAGACTGGCCGCTATCGCAAAGGCCTCACGTGCCTGCAGCGCGTGCTCAGTGGAGGTCGGATTCCGCTGCATGGCGTCGGCACGCTCACGGATTTCGTCAATGCGCGGCTGCACCGATACTCCACCGTCCTGATCGCCGGTTGTCAGCTCGTCCAGCGCCGCCGCCAGTTGGCGCAAGCCATCGGCGGTGTGTTCGTGCGACGGGCTGGCAGCACGTGCCCCGCGATTGTCCACGTATTGCAGATATCCGGCAACCGCATTGCCCGTCGCGTTTCCGGTGGCACTGCGGTCCGCATCGGTGGCAGGTGCCGATCCGACCATGGTACTGTCGGTCATGCTTGCTGCTGTGGCATCACGATTGTCGCCGCGTCCCAACAGAAACCAAAGCAGCAGCGCGAGTATGATTAACGCCGCCAGCACCCACGGCCAGATGCTCTGTTCCTTCTTTTGCACATGTAGCTCAGCCATCGTCACCTCCTGTGACCAACTGTGAGAGTGCATTGGAACCTCGTGCAAATGCCACGTCACAACTATTCGTCCCAGGGAGGAGTTTGTCTTGCCCAATCCGTGCGTGCTGTTCACCGCAGCGGATGAGGGACACGTGGAGACGCGTCCTCGATGGCGACGTCTCCACGCGCTCCTCGTGGAGCAATCAGACGATAAACGGATCCACGATGGCCAACACCGCTTTCATCGTGAGCGGCTCGTCGTAGGCTTCGGTCACGGCCAAGGTCGACACTGACGTGACAGCCACGGCGTTAACGCCACCATGAATGATGTTGTCCTCGCCGGCATAGACGGCTGCCGTTCCGGAGATATCTGTCATATCGCCGGTGATCCATCCCTTGTTTGGCGCGACGTCGGTGAAGTTTCCCCGCAGCCGGCGCACCTCGGAGGCGTGCCGCGCCTCCACCGAATGGATCGTCAGGGCCGCCTGCAGCACGTCCTTGTACGGCTGAAGCGTCGGTGCCTGCCCCTTGTACGCGCGGACACCCGTGTCTTCAAACGCCTGTGCCACGGCCATGAACGTTGCGTAGTTGCTGAAGACATCCGCAAAGGGACCGGTACCCGATCCGTTGCCGGCCGTGAAGTCAAATGTCGGCTTCGGCCGGGCGGACCTCCCCAGCGTGGTGCGCAAGAACGCCACGTGAGCATTCTCGTGGTCCTGAATCGTTCCGAATATTTCGCGATCGATCGTCGGAATCAGACCCGCCGTACCCATGCCGATGTTGTAGAACTCGGCTTCGAGATACTCGAGCACCAGCGCAAAGTTGAGCACTGCATTGACGGCGGCAGGTAAACGACCCTGGGCGAACGCCGTGTTCGCCATCGCCGCGAGCGCCACCGGTACGGACGCCATGCGCAGTCCGGTCAGTACGGTGGCTCCCGACACACCACCCTTCACGAGCGCATCCCGTCGCGAAACAAGGCGTGATGCCAGGTCCTCGTCCAGCGTGTCAAGGATTGTAGTTGACTGTATTGTCATGAGGAGTCCAGGCTAAGTGTTGGTGGCGGTGATCTGCTCTGCAATGAACGGATCAGCGGCATTGAGCACGAACTGTGGGGTGTTGGCAGCATCGAAGGCGTTGGGTGCGAATGCGGACGTGCGCGGCGCCAATAGATCCCGAATCGCCGCCGCGTGCCTGGCCTCTACGGAAACGATCTTGCCAGCAATACCCAGAAACACCGTGCTCGAGAGGTACCGCGCCGCGCCGTTATACGCGCTGACGCCGAGGTCTTCGAATGTGCGCGCGGTTTCCAGCACGCTTGTGCGGTCCTCGAAGGTCACTGTGCTGAAGTTCGGCGTGAGGTCAGGCAACCGAGCGCTACCCAACGCGGCGGCCAGAAAATCGCGATGGGCGATTTCATGATCGCGCAGATCAATCAGTACACGCTGCTCGTTGGCGGCAAAGGTAGAAGTGAAGTTGGCGTTCGCGACCACCTGGATGTAGAAGGCGGCTTCGAGCTGCTCCAGTGCGTAGGCGTAGTTGAGCACATCCGTGTCCGTCGAAAAATCGAGGATGATTCCATCGGCGGTCACGAGGGCCAGGGATGCCGCTTCGGGTGCAAAGAAGTCCGTACTTCCGGCTTTGCATCCCGCCAGTAGCAGAGCGACACCGCCAAGTCCCGCGGCGCGGAGCATATCGCGGCGACTCGTCGGTGGAAACTCCGTTGAATTGTTGGTGTCTTGCGTTATCATGTCCACTCTCAGGTCATGGAGTTGGTCTAGTCGAGCGCGAGTGTGAAAAGCGGAAGATCAGGCGTGCCGACGGCGACGTGACACCAGCGTCATCGCCACCATGCCGGCCAACATCAGTGCGAGAGAAGCGGGCTCCGGCACACTCGCGACCGCGAGCTGGATGTCGTCGATATTCACAAGCGGCTCGTCGAACTCGTTCATCGCGGTGATGCGCACGGAGGTGACTGCCGAAAACGCGTTGCTCAATGCATACGTTTGCATCGCGGCCCCGACAGTGAAGGTTTGCATCACCGAGCCACCGATGCCCATCCCGGAAAACATGACGCTGGTCATTTCAGCGCCGAAGAATCCGGACAATCCAATCGAGTTCAGTCCGAACACACCGCCATTGCTGCGCATCAGATCGATCTCTGATGCACTCGGTGTGTTCAGCACCAGCGACGGTGTGGAACCACCGCCAAAGAGCGGGCTGTTCGGCCCGACTGCCAGGAACGCGTTCGACGCGTCACTGCCAGTGCATGGTACGCCAACAGCGGTGATGACGAATCCGCTCTCCATGTAGCAGTTGGTAATGAAACGTGTACCTGCCCCCGCAACTGTTTCCGTCTGGGTATTGAAATCGAGCGTCACATTCTGCGCCGCGACGTTGGTGGCAGGCATCGTGGCGACCGCTGCAGTGAACGCGACGATCGCGCCACGCAGCATGAGGGTTTTGTTGTTGGTCATACGCACTCACCATTCTGGAGGTACAGGCCCGAGCGCGTGTCGATCGGGCTCTCTGCTATCGAAGTGGTGGCGCGCTTACGGAGGCGGGCGCGGCGAGTGCGGGCACACGGGAGCGCACATCGGAGCGATCGATGTTGCTGCCGTGCTTGGCAGGCACGTCGTGTAACGGCAATGGCGCATCAAACATCCCAGGCGAACGCGTTGGCTATCCGGAGCGCGATCCGGGAGGATACTGCCTTGCGCCGAGCATACGAATTGAAAGCAGGGCTGATATTTCTATCAGCCCTGCGAGAGTGTCACGCAGCAACGCACTGTCGCGTCGCTGTTGCGAAGTCCGTCGTGCTCTTCGCGAGCACGAGAATACCTATGGGTCGGTCCTGTCCGGCTCCTCCGTTGGGCTCGCCAACACCTTGGCAAAACACCAGAATGTCCCCCCCCAAACGATCAGCAGCGATGTGCTCATGAAAATCCATCCAAGTGTAGTCACGGTCTGATCTCCTCAATCGGCAGGGATGTTGTCATCGATATCGACGCCCGCGGCGCGCAGTCGCTTCTCACCCGTGCGTGTCACGATCACGAGATACACCAGAATGCCGGCAATCGTGAGCATGGCCACGCGAGAACCGGTGTTGGCCCACGAGGCTTGCAGCGACGCGCTGAAGTTTTGCACGGTGAAGCCAACAAACACGATGATGAGATACGCCGGTGCCACCCACTTCATGATGAACTTGAAGATGCTGGGCACGCGGATCGCTGCCCCCTCATGCAACTCGCGCCAGCCGCGGTCAATACCAAAGACCCAGGCGAAGTAGATGATCTGCACCATGGCCAGCACGAAGATGAGATAGGTGCCCACCCAGAAATCGACCGTGCTCCAGAACGCGCCGCCGGCGGTGAACCACAAGGTGAGCACCGCGCCGATCGTGCCGATGATGGCGATCACCGTTGTCGCGCCGCGATGCGTCCAATTGGTGGCCTCCTTGAGATGCGCAATCGCCGGTTGATACATGGAGAGCGAACTGGTGATCGCCGCCAGCCACAACATGAAGAACCACAGCGCACCGATGAAGTTCTCGAACGCACCCATTTGTGCGAAGACTACGGGGAGCGTGTTGAAGCCCAGTCCAAACGAGCCGGTGGCCACGGCCGCTGTCGTGCCGCTCAGTCCGAGAAATACGAACGCAGCCGTGAGCGTGATCATGCCGCCGAATCCCACTTCGAACAACTCATTCGTCGCGCTGGCGGTGAGCCCGGACAGTGCGACGTCATCCTTGCGTCGCATGTACGACGCATAGTTGATGATCACGCCAAAGCCGACCGAGAGCGAGAAAAAGATCTGCGACGCGGCGGCCAGCCACGTCTTGAAGCTGCCGAGCGCGGAAAAATCCGGATTCCACATGTACCCGAGTCCGTTCACCACACTCTGATCAGGGAGTTGCGGATCAGGAGTGCCAAGCGTGAGCACGCGTATCAGTACGATCAATGCACACACCGCCATGATCGGCATGGCAAAGGAGACGAACTTTTCGATCCCCTTGGACAGTCCGCGATACACAAAGAAAATGTTGATCGCGAACACCACCACCCAACTGATCACCGTGTACAGCGAATCGCCGGTAAAGAGCGTGCCATTGCCTGCCGAGCCGGTGATCGCCGCGTAAAAGCTGCCGGATGCAGCCGTCTGCTCCGCGATGGAACTGCCCTGAACAATGCCGATACCGCCCGTGAGATACTTGAGGAAATAGGCGAACGTCCACGTTTCGATGAACACGTAGTACGTGGAAACACCGAGCGGGATGAGCACGCCGAGTACACCGAAGTAGCGGGCGACGCGACCCTTGCCCACCGCACCCATGATCATCGGTGCGCCGTGCAGACCCTTCTTGCCGCCGTAGCGACCCATCGTCCATTCCGCCCACCCAATCGGAATACCGAGCAAAAACAGCGCACAGAAATACGGGATAAGAAATGCGCCACCACCGTTGTCAGCGGCCTGACCGGGAAAACGGAGAAAGTTGCCAAGGCCGACGGCCGAGCCGGCCACAGCGAGAATTACGCCGAGCTTGGATCCCCACTCTTCATTGCGCTCTGACGACATGATGCGTTGTATCGGGTTGAAATGAGTGATTGAGAGGGACGCGCGAGGAGATCGCCGCTACGCAGCGACGGACTCAGCTGGGATCTGATCAGGGTGCCACACGCCCTCGGATCGCGCGATGAACGTGGTCGCCACCAGATCACCGGTCACATTCACGGTGGTGCGCGCCATATCGAGAATGCGATCCACACCGAGGATCAGGGCAATGCCCTCGCCTGGAATGCCGAACATCGACAGGATGCCGATCAGCAGGGGCAGCGATCCGCCCGGCACGCCTGCAGCGCCAATGGCCGTGACCACGCACATCACCATCACGATGGCCTGATCCCCCAGCGAGAGGGACACGCCGAAGACCTGCGCGAGGAACAGCACCGTCACGCCTTCGAAGAGCGAGGTTCCGTTCATGTTCATCGTGGCGCCGAGCGGCAGTACGAACCCCGCGATCTGCGGTGGTACGCCGAGTCGCTGCTCCGCACTCGCAATCGACGCCGGCAGTGTCCCATTGCTGGAGCTGGTCGAGAACGCGGTGATCATCGGCGCGCGAACGCGCAAGAAGAACACCCGTGGTGACATGCGCACGACCAGTCGAAGCAGCAGGCTGTAGTTGACCGTGAGGTGCACGAACAGCGCCAACAGCACGACTGAGACATACATGGCCAGTGGTTGCAGCAGCGCCAGCCCAAAGCGAGAGGTGACGCCGAAGATGAGCCCCGCCACACCGTACGGCGCAATCGCCATGGCGAAGTCCACAATCTTGAGGACGATGTCGTTGAGCGCCTGCAGCACGCTCACCATCACCTGTGCTCGATCGGCGGCAATCAGCGTGATGGCTGCACCGAACACGATGCCAAAGAATATGATGCCGAGCAGGTCCAGGTCGACGGCCGATCGGATCGGATTGCGTGTGACAATATTCACAACCGTCTGGATGCCAAACGTGCTTTGCTCAGCTGCCTGCATGCGCGTCGCGGCATCGCTCGCGTACGTTTCAAGCAGCTGCGTGCGAACCTCCGGTGTGATGCGCTCGCCGGGTTTGAACAGCTGGACGGCGATCAGGCCGACGCCTACCGAAAGCGCCGTCGTCACGAGAAAGAAGCCGAGCGTTTTCGCCCCGATGCGACCCACACGCCGCAGGTCGCCCAGACCAGCCACACCAAGCGTGATCGACGCGAAGACCAGCGGCACCACGATCATGAACAGCAGATTCAAAAAGATCGCGCCAGCCGGCCCAGCAACGTACGTGTTCACGGCGCGCACGAACGGGTGCGTGCCGCCAAGCATTGCGTTGCAGGCAACGCCAACGATCGCGCCGGCGAAGAGCCCGATCAGAATGCGCGTATGCAGGGGCCAACGTGTGGCTACGTCGGGAGGACTGTGCATCAGAAGGGTCCCTCAGATGCACGAGGAGGTTGCCGCATGAAGACCGGGTTGCGGAGGGCGAAACGCGCAGCGCACAACCGCACGTGCGGTCGGCCAGACGCGAGCGATGTTATGGAAGATCCGCGGCCGGCTCAGGAACCGGGCGCGAAGGTCAGCGGTGCGTCGGTGGGGGCGTTGCGAACCCAAGCAACATCGCGCCGCCGAGACGACGGCACTGCACAACATCGCACCAGCGCAGCACGTCACCGAGCAGAACGGAGGACGGCGGTGATTCCAGCGCCACAGCGCCGGAGCCGTTCGCGGGCGCTCGCACGACGGACCGGACGCCCGTCGATACTACCTGCAGCTGTTCGCCGGCACGCACGTCATCGGCCGGAGGCGCATTGCTCGACTCGATGACCGGCTGCTCGATACGTGTCCCGGCATCGCGCTCGAAAGCGTGAGCCTCATGTGCGTGCGCGCGTGAGAGCGGCGCTGTTAGCGCCAGCCCAACTACACACAGAAGCGCCCGTCCGAGCGCGGAGACACGAAGCAACACGTAGTGTGAGGGGCGGAAAGAAGGGTGCCGACGTTGGCGCGTAAAATCTGGGTCACAGGGGTGCACCGGCGCAAGCGCCATCAGCAGCAGCGTACGCCGTTTGGTCCCCCCGCCGGTCGATGGACAATCTGCCGCACCGTGCGGTCGAGCACGTGCTCTTCGAGTTGCTCGATGTCGTCCAGCGACGGCAGTGGGATGGTGTGTCCACGAGGCGGACAGTCGGGGCTTGCCGAGATGGACGCTGCGCGCAGCGCCGCCGCCTTCACGTCGGCGCGCGACGTAAAAGGCACTTCGGTGGAGAGCGCCGGCGTCTTGCCCCGCGTCACGTTCCACCATGTTCTGATGCTCGCGATCACGATCATCCAGACCGCGACGAGGAAGAACGCTGCCACCGCGGCATCGAGACGATCATTGAAAATCATGGTGCGGGCCGCTTCCACCGACGGCGCGCCACGCGGCAAGTCACCGGCGGCGAGTGCGTCGGCGAACATTCGCGCGTGCGACAGAAATCCAACCCGTGGTTCCGCTGAGAAAATCTTGGTGAGCGCCGCGGTGGTGGTGATGATGACAAGCCACAACAGCGGGGCCATCGTAATCCACGCCATCCTGGCGCGGCCCATACGCACGATCACTGTTGTGCCAACACACAATGCGATGGTCGCGAGCAACTGATTGGCGATCCCGAAGAGCGGCCAGAGCGAGTTGATGCCGCCGTAGGGATCCGTCACGCCCTGATACAAGAAGTAGCCCCACGCACTCACGAACATGGCGCTCGACAGTAGCACCGCGGGCATCCAGCTCGTGCGGCCAAACGGCTGCCAGATGTGCTTTCCCGCATCCTGCAACAGAAACCGTCCGACGCGCGTGCCGGCGTCGAGCGTGGTGAGAATGAACAGTGCCTCGAACATGATGGCGAAGTGGTACCAGAGCGCGAGCGCTCCCTCACCTCCGAGCACCTGGCTGAACAGCTGGGCCATGCCGACCGCGAGAGATGGCGCGCCTCCGGTTCGCGACAGCAAGGTGGCTTCTCCGACCTGTTCCGTCAGTCGCGCAAACTCGGCGGCATCAAGAGTGAAGCCCCATCCGCGAATTGCTTCGCCGGCCGATTCTATGGTGGGGCCAAGCGCTGCGCTCGGCGCATTGATCGCGAAGTAGGTGCCGGGATCGAGCACGCACGCCGCAATCAGTGCCATGATCGCGACGCCACTTTCCATAAGCATGCCGCCATACCCGATCATGCGCGCGTCGGATTCACGGTCGAGCAACTTGGGTGTGGTACCGCTGGCAATCAGCGCGTGAAAACCGGAGATGGCGCCACAGGCGATGGTGATGAACACGAACGGAAAGACTTTGCCGGCAAAGACCGGACCGGTTCCGTCGATGAACTGGGTGATCGCTGGCATCCTCAGCGGCGGCAACACGATGAGAATGCCAGCACCGAGTGCGCCGACCACACCAATCTTCACGAACGCGCTGAGATAGTCTCGCGGGGCGAGCAACAGCCACACCGGCAGCACGCTGGCGGCGAAGCCGTACCCCATCACCCACCAGGCGAGCGTCGGCTTGTCGAGCGTGAACAGCGGCGCGAGCGTGGGATGCGCGGCGGCGTACTTGCCTGCATACAGCGCTCCCACAAGCATGATGAGTCCCATGGCGGTGGCTTCAAGCACATGCCCAGGTCGCACAAAACGCAGGTACGATCCCATGAGCAACGCGATGGGCACCGTGAGCGCGATGGTGACAACTCCCCACGGCGATTCCGCGAGGGCGTTGACCACAACCAGCGCCAACACCGCGATGAGAATAATCATGATCGCGAGGATCGCGACGAGTGCGATGCCACCGGCCAGCGGCCCGATCTCCTCGCGGGCCATTTGTCCAAGCGATTTGCCATCTCGACGCACGCTCGATGCAAGAATCACAAAATCCTGCACGGCACCGCCAACAGCCACACCGACAAGGATCCACAGCGCGCCGGGAAGGTAGCCAAACTGCGCAGCCAGTGTGGGACCGACCAGTGGACCGGGACCCGAGATGGCGGCGAAATGGTGACCGAAGACGACCCACTTGTTGGTGGGGACAAAGTCGCGTCCATCCTCGAGGCGAAGCGCTGGCGTGGCGCGCTCTGCTTCGAGTGCAAAAACCTTGGCGGCTATGAACTTTGAGTAGAAGCGATATGCGATCGTGTAGGTACACAGGGCGGCAGTGATCAACCAGGCAGCATTGATCGTTTCACCGCGACGCAGAGCCAGGACAGCGATGGCCCCAGCACCAGCCAGTGCGATGGCCAGCCAGGGAAGGGCGCGCACGGCGGAGCGCATATGGAAGCGGGTGGGGTGGTCGGGGAGGAATCGTTTCTTTGGACCAGCGCCGTGATTTAATGCGGCGTCGTTCGCGGCGACAGTCCGGTTCGACCTCCCTCGCCGTTGGAACGTGACCCGTACGCTCGGCCACGGGAGGCCGCCCCCGCGTCGCGCGACCTCACCCACACCGGTTGGCTACATCACCAGCGTCCGCTCACGCCTCGGGAAAGTAGTATTCCAGGCATACTTCACACACACCGTGCGATGTGCCGCTTGGCACCTGTTCAATCCACGTCGGCACCCAATCCCAGCCCGACTGGTCGGCCCGGCGAATCAGGCGACAGTGCGCACACTGTACGATGACTCCCTGTGGGGAAGTATAGCGCGAGTGATCAGGCAACTGGGGAACACGCACAGTAGTATCGTGCGGTCGACTGGTGACGAGGGTATTGATCACCACAAACCCTGCGCCCTTGGCCAGCCCATACACCTTCATAGCAAACTGTCGGAAGACGGTGGGGCTGGAGCACTCGTAGACATGGGAGACCGGGCGCGACGCGCTGCCGGCGTCGGGTGCGCTTGAAAACAGCTGCGCGTAGAACGGTCTGAGGGGTTCGGCGATCACGTCGAGATAACGTTGGCCGATCCATGGCGCTGCGGCATGAGGCATCACGCCCCCATTGGCGTGCGCAAACTGCACCCATGCTGGGTTGACGTACGCAATCTCACCGTCAGGCAAGAGCCCGGCAATACTCGACGGGTGCGACTCAAGCTGTTCGAGCACGAAATGTGGCGCCAGTCGACCAGCAAATCCCTCAGCCAGCCGACGATTGAGTGATTCGGCGTTATCCGACATGTGCAGCGTGGTGTTCACAGCAGAAGGCTCGTGCAGAAGTCGGAGGAGTGACACGGCGAGTTGCCGGATCGCGCACGCCTGGTGTCGCCACGTGCTACCCCCCCGGCCAGCGGAAGAGCCGCGCGGTTTCATCGGTGGCATGCATCACCATTGCTTTGTGCAAACGCGCTCCAACATCACTCGAACGGAGGATGTGGCCTGCATGTTCTTCTCCCTATGTTGAGGTACGTCGCAGGGAGGCGCAATCCTTCCTGAGAGTTGGTCGGTACGCTCCCTCACTGAAAGCTCCAGTGATCTCCATTGCCATCATCGAAGGCAACCGCATGGTTCGCGATAACATCGCGTCCATGTTGAACGAGCTACCCGACGTTTCCGTTCTCGTCGCCACTGACACAGTGGCGTTCGACCTGCTGCAAGGCCTCGCGCCCCACCTCGTGCTGCTCAACATCGGTCTCTCTCACGTGGAGTGTGTGCGCATTGCGCGGCATGTGCGGCAGGACATGCCACGGTGCAACGTCGTGATCATGGATCTCCTGCCCGAACACACCGGGATCGCACAGTTGATCAGTGCCGGCGTCGCCGGTTTCATTCTGAGCGACGCCACGTGCGAGGAGTTCGTGCAGACACTTCGATCGGTTGCCCTGGGTGATGCGATTTTGCCTGCTCGCATGATGAGCAATCTGTTCGCGCAGCTCGGACAGTCGGGCAGCGCGACCGATTCCCCGGTACGCATCGACACATCGCACCTGACGCCGCGTGAACTCGAAGTGATCACTCTGATCGCGCAAGGGCGGAGCAACAAGGAGATCGCGTCGCAGCTTTCCATCGCTGAACACACGGTGAAAACGCACGTGCGCAACGTCATGGAAAAGCTGTCGCTCAACACACGGCTGCAGATCGCGGCCTACGCACACAAGAAGAGCGCCTGAAGTACGTCTGGGCATGCCAAACGGTGTACTCCGGCATCGCACGGTTTGGCGATGGGGCGAAATGTGAGGTGACGCTAGCCTGTGTGTAGCGCATGCCGCACGCACGACGTGTTCACGTCGCTCAGCGTCTCACAAGCACAGGTCAGGAGCTCAGTTGTGAGACATCATCAGAAGTTCGAACGCGCGGGTGTCCGCCAGTTGCGGCGCACCGTCGCACGCATCTGCTCAACGCTTGTCGCGGCGTCTGTGTTGCTCTCGGCGTGCGATGTGCACGGCCCGAGCGAGCCGGGCACGCTCATGTCGCTGACGATATCGCCGAACACACAATCGCTGGCGACCGGCGCCACGCAGCAGTTCACCGTGGTTGGTCGGGACGCGGCTGGTGTGGAAGTCAGCGTGTCGCCGGTGTGGTCTGCAGCAGCGGGCGGTGGCACGATATCCGGCACTGGCATGTTCACGGCCGGATCAACCGTTGGCAGTTTTCCCAACACCGTTTCCGCGACGAGCGGTGGCGTGACAGCCGTCGCTTCGGTTCAAGTTGTCGCGGGTCCGCTCGCCACAATCACTGTCTCGCCCAGGCCGGATACGCTTGGCCCCACGCAGACACGGCAGTTCACCGCGACCGGACGTGATGCCGGCGGCAACGTCGTTCCCATCACCGCCTCTTGGACGGTCAGTTCTGTTGGTGGCGGCACAATCACGAACGGCGGGCTCTTTACGGCCGGCACGGTCGCGGGATCATATGCGAATACTGTGACCGCGACGAGCGGCAGCACGGTCGGTACGGCCACCGTCGTGATCCGTGCGGGTGCGCTGTCCAGCATCACGGTCACGCCGAACCCGGACACGCTCGCAGCGCGAGGCGTGCGAACGTACACGGCCGTGGGTACAGATATGAACGGTAACGTCGTTCCGATCACCCCAGTGTGGAGTGTCGCCGCGAGCGGCGGCGCAATCACCAGTGCTGGCGTGTTCACCGCTGGTGACAGCGTAGGGACGTTTGCCAACACCATTCGCGCAACGAGTGGCGCAACGGTTGGGTCTGCGACGGTGACGGTGCGGCCCGGTGCCGTGACAACACTGCAGATTGCACCGAATCCAGCGACGCTCAATGTTGGCGGCACGCAGCAGTTCACAGTGGTCGCTCGCGACGCCGGGTCGAACATTGTGCCCGTGAACGCACGCTGGTCAGTCGTTGGTGGTGGTGGCACGATTGACAGCACGACCGGCGTCTACACGGCAGGCTCGACCGGAGGAACGTTTACGAACACCGTACGTGCCCAGGTCAATGCGATTGTCGGTTCGGCGACCGTCAATATCGTGAATCCTGCGTCGACCATGACGGTCACACCAAATCCCGCAATCCTTGCGCGCGGTGCGACACAACAGTTCACGGCGATCGGCACGGCCAGCAACGGTGACACGGTGGCCATGACGCCGGTGTGGTCCGTTGTCTCGGGCGGCGGTACGATCGATTCGATGACCGGCATGTTCACCGCGGGGAGCACCGACGGAACGTTCGCCAGCACGGTCAGGGCGAGAAGCGGAACGACGTCTGGATTCGCGACCGTGCAGGTCACCGCTCCTGCTCCCGTGCTCGGCTCGATCACCGTCACGCCGAATCCGGCGTTCGTGCTGGTGAACGGGATGCAGACGTTCACAGCCGTCGGTCGCGACTCCAGCGGCAACGTGATGGCGATTACGCCGGTGTGGTCCGTTGTGAACGGTGGTGGTACGATCATGAGCGGTTCCGGCGTGTTCACGGCTGGCTCGAATACGGGCATTTATTCAAATACCGTCGTTGCCACGAGCGGATCGATCTCGGGTGCTGCAACCGTGCAGGTCACCAGTGGTGCAACCCCCACCCTGGCCACGTTGACCGTCTCGCCAAACCCGGCTTCGGTGCAGGCAAACGGTACACGTACATTCACGGCGATTGGACGTGATTCCAGTGGCAATGTCATTGCGACCACGCCCGTCTGGTCGGTGACCAACGGCGGCGGCACCATTGACAGCCTGAATGGATCGTTCACCGCTGGCGCGACCGTCGGCACGTTCAACAACACGGTGCGCGCAACGAGCGGAAGCATCATCGGGCAGGCGAGTGTGCTGGTCAGCGACTCAACACCTCCTCCGCTTGTGAACCTGGGTGCGGCCGCTCCAAACGGCATCATGGCAGGCTCAGAAGTGACGTGTGTGAGTGGTGGCATCATCAACGCGGATGTCAGCATCAGTCCCGGCAATACGATCACCGGCTTTGGTCCGTGTGTGATCACGGGCGTGCAGAATCTCAACAACGCCACGGCCAGTAACGCACAACTTGCGCTGACGCAGGCCTACAACGAACTGGCCGGACAGCCGTGTCCGATGGCCAATGCCATTGTCGCCAACCTTGGCGGCACGACGAAAGCAGCGGGCGTCTACTGCACGGCGAGTGGTATTTCGGTGACTGGCACACTGACGCTGGATGGCGGCGGTGACCCGAACGCCACGTTCGTCTTTCAGGCCGGCACGTCGCTGACCACCGCTGGCAGCATTGTGCTGATCAACGGCGCACAGGCGAAGAATGTGTACTGGCTCGTGGGATCGTCGGCGACGATCGGCACCGCGTCTGCCTGGCAGGGCAATGTGATCGCGCTGACGAGCATCACACTGGTTGACAACGCCACGCTCACGGGGCGCGCGCTGGCGCGCAACGGCGCGGTTACGCTCGGCACGAACAATGTCATCACCCTTCCATAACATGCGGTCATACGCGGAGAGTAACATGTTGAAACACGCAGTTGCGGTTTGCGGCGTCACGCTGATGTGCGCCGCACCGGTCGCGGCGCAGCAGCGCGGCACCATGGAGTTCGGGGCGTTCGGTAGCGCGGCGTCCTTTGATAGAGCGCTCACACTGACCTCGGCTGTAGGCGGCGGCGGACGTGTGGGCATGTTCCTCGACCCACGCTGGTCGATCGAGTTTGAAGACGCTGAAATGCGCGCTGGCCGCACGGATGGTTTGCGCGACGTGAATGTCGGTATTCTTTCGGGTCGACTCGTTGGTGTTCCGCTTATTGCTGGACGACTCTCGTTCCTGCTCGGCGCCGGCGCGGGTGTGTCCACCGAAACGAACTTTCTGCACAGCTACGGCGTGGATGTGCTGACGGGCGTCAAGTTCAAGCTCAATGAACAGGCAGCGTTGCGTGTGGATGGTGTGTGGGATTGGCTGGCCAACGAAGACTGGAAGAGCTACCGCAGTGTGCGCGCTGGTCTCACGCTCTATCGCCATCCGAGCCGTCGCGTGGAGCGGGTGCCGGGGCCAGTGGTCATGATGCCCGCCGCCGACTCCGTAAGTGCCGACGAGACTCGGCGTTTGCGTGCGAGCGACGCGGCGCTCAGAGCGTTGCGTGACTCAATGCGCAATGCGCCGCGGTCAGTTACGCCAGCGGCGACGGCGACCATGGAAGCGGATATCCGTTTCGGCTTTGACGAATCCGTGCTCACCGACTCCGCCAAACGTGTGTTGAATGAGAAGGTGGCCGTGTTCCGCGCGAATCCCGACATGGGCATTGCCATCGTCGGGCACTCCGATCTGATTGGCACGAGCGACTACAACATGTCGCTTGGCTCGCGCCGAGCGGCCGCCGCCAAAGCGTATCTGATGTCGCAGGGGATCGCGGAGAATCGTATCACGATGGAGTCGCGTGGCATGACGCAGCCGACGACGTCATCACCAGGCGTTGATGGCCAGGCGCCCAATCGTCGCGCGATCTTCCGGTTGCTGGTCGCACCGGACGGCGAGCGGTAAATAAATCAGCACCCCCAACGCGCGCTCGGCAACAGCAGTTGCCGGGCGCGCTGCCGGGCTCAGCATTTAAAAGTTCTTTCCAACACGGCCATCCGGTGGTATGCTAGCGTTTAGGCAGCCTTCAAGCCTGCAATGCAAACCTCTGTCGCAGGCCGAGCATGCTGACTTTGCCGACCCTACTTCCGCTCCGGATTCGTTCTTTTGCACGTCGGAGCCTGATCGCGATATTGGTCGCCGCGACCGCCTGCGGTGGCGGATCCGATGCGGGGCCTACGCCGCCGAGTAACCCCCCACCACCACCCCCGCCACCTCCACCCGCGGCCGTCGCGCTGGTGTCGGTTACGCCGGACTCTTCGGTTCTGGTCGCTTCTGAAACACAACAGTTCACGGTAGTCGTTCGCGATTCGGCTGGTACCGCATTGAGTGGGCGTGTGATCACGTGGTCGTCCTCTTCTCCCGCGGTGGCAAGTGTGGACGGCTCGGGGAACGTCACCGCGCTCGCGATTGGGCAAACTTTCATCAGCGCCGTGAGCGAAACGCGACGTGATTCGTCGCTGGTGCGCGTGCGTGACGGCGGATTGATTCTGCCCGCTGGATCAAACCTGTTGTTGCGCGGTGGGACGGTTTCACTCATTGCGCCCGCGGGTGCCGTCACCAGTGTGCGACGCGTGCTGGTCGATAACGTGCCGTCGTTCCCCACACATTCGCGTCTGGTTGCGTCATCGGTGGTCTCGCTCGACACCGATACGGCCGCATTCCTTGTCCCGCTCTCCATTCGGTTGCGCTGGGCGGACTCGCTGTTGTCGTCGACGGCAATCGCCGGGCAACTGCGTGTGCACCGACCGATCGGCGGCGTATGGGTGCCGCTGGCCAATGACACCGTGGATGTGAACGGACGCGTGGCCACGGGCCGCACGGACAGGCTGGGTACGTTCGCGCTTGTTGAGCTCCCGTCAAATCCTGTGCCTGCGTTGAGCGCGATTGCGCCCACGTTCGTTGAATCAGGGAGTGGTGCATTTACGTTGTCAGTGATTGGCAGTGCATTCACTGATTCGAGCAAGATATTGTGGAACGGTGCAGTGCGCACCACCACGTTCGTCGCCGATACGCTGCTCAGCGCAACGATTGCTGCGAGCGATATCGCGTCGCCCGGTGCCGTGCAGGTGTCGGTGTCAACACCACCACCTGGCGGCGGTGTGAGTGCCTCGCTGTCATTCGAAATCGTGGAGCCACCTCCACCACCACCACCGCCTCCCGTTGTGGTGCCGAGTCTGTCCGCCGGCGATGTGCATTCGTGCCGCATCGTGAACGGCACGCAAGCGGAGTGCTGGGGGTCGGGAATTGAAGGGCAACTTGGCATTGGTCCGGTGCCGTCGCTGCAGACGAGTCCCGTGCATGTGATGACCGGGCAGTTGTTCACTCAAATCGGATTGGGATTCCGGCACGGTTGCGCATTGAGTGATCAGGGACGCGCGTACTGCTGGGGGCTCAATACGCGGGGGCAGCTGGGCACGGCGCAGCAGTCCGAGTACGCCACACCGGAGCCAGTAGCCGGCAATCGAACCTTTGTATCGCTCTCGGTGGGGTACGCACACGCCTGCGCCATCGATCAAGCCAATGTCGCCTGGTGCTGGGGGGGGAATGAGGATGGCCAACTTGGCGATGGCACGTTGCAGGATGCACCGCAACCGGTCGCCGTGTCTGGCGGACATCAGTTTGCGATGATCGCGGCTGGTCAGTCTCACAGCTGCGCCGTCACGGTAGCCGGTGTTGCCTGGTGCTGGGGCAACGGTGGTAATGGTCGCCTGGGCAACGGTGGCACGGTGTCGAGCATTTCACCGGTACTGGTAAGCGGAGGACTCACGTACACCGCCATCAGTGCCGGCGGAAACTGGACGTGCGCAATCGCGACGGGCGGTTCAGCACGTTGTTGGGGATTTAACGGATCCGGCCGTCTTGGTGATGGTACGACAACCAACCGTATGGTACCGGCGGTGGTCACCGGTGGGCACAACTTCACACGCATCTCAATAGGTGGTGCGCACTCATGCGCGATCACCAGTGCCAATCAGGCGTACTGCTGGGGCCAGGCCTCCAGTGGTCAGCTCGGGAACGGTGGCGCAAGCAACATGAGTGCTCCTGTCGCAGTCGCTGGCGGGCACTCGTGGGAACGCATCTCCACGGGCGCAAACCACACGTGCGGCGTGACCACGTCGCAGGTGGCATACTGCTGGGGCGTGGGTAACAACGGAAACATGGGCGATGGTGGGATCGTCTCGCGCTCCGTACCCACACTGGTGTCCGGTGGTGGGTCGACGCAGACGATAGCGGCGGGCAGTGTGCATAGCTGCCGCATTACAACGCAGGGCGCAGCGCGGTGTTGGGGATCAGGTCAGACCGGTGAACTCGGGAACGGAGAGACGAGTACGCGTCATGCGGCAACGCCGGTAGCTGGGGGGGGGACTTTCACACGGATTGCGGTCGGAGGTCGGCATGTCTGTGCGCTGACGAACGTCGGGGCTGCATGGTGCTGGGGCGCGAATGTGGCCGGACAGCTCGGACGGGGATCGTTCACCGCAAGTACGAGCCCGGTTGCGGTGACGGGCGCGCACACCTTCACAAAGATTGCGGCCAGCTCGGGTGAAGTGAGCGATGCGGTGACCTGTGGCATTACCGATGACGAGCGAGTGCGGTGTTGGGGTTACAATGCGTTTGGCACGGTGGGCAACGGCGTGTCGGGCGCTTCGATTGCGACGCCTGCAGCGGTTGCCGGCGACCTGCGTGCCACCGACG
>JBGTOG010000083.1:0-14591 GCA_041742675.1 Gemmatimonadaceae bacterium
CACCATTCACCGCGCCAGAGGGAAGCGCCACGCCAGCTACAGCTCGCACGGGCACCGGTTCGCCGGTTAACCGCGATGCATCCACAGCCGACGAACCATCGAGCACGACCACATCGCACGGCACGAGCGTTCCGGGACGCACCAGGAGCGTGTCCCCGCGTACGATGGCCGAGGCTTCGATCTCTTCAATGCGCCCATCAGTGAGCACGCGCTGCGCCGAACGCGGGGCATCGGCCTCGAGTGCGGCCACAGCATCTGATGCGCGATCCACGGCCCACGCCTCAAGCGCCTCGCCGCCCGTCTGCATGATGACGACGACCAGACCGGCCAACGGCTCGCCCAGCAGCGCCGCTCCAACGATGGCCAGCGTGGCAACGATATCAGCGGCGAACTGTCCGCGCAGCATGCCGCGCGCGGTGTGCCACACGACGGGTGCACCGAGCACAATCAACGCACACAGCCACACATATCCGCGCCAAAGCCGAGCCTCCTCTGGCGACAGCGTCAGCCAGGAGGCGGCAGGAACAACCAGTGCGCCAGCCACGAGCGCGACCGTCGCCAGCACGGGAATGACCGGCAATCGCCGGGCGACAGCAGCAATCTGGTTCACAGGAACAGAGTGAGGGAAAGCGCAGCTTCGGATGACACGAGGCGAGCAGCGCGCGCCCACCGTCTGCAACAGATCGCGCCAGAGCCCGACTGCGGTTAAGCTCCGTCGACTGTCGTGCCTTGATGCGGTGCGGCTACAGAACGCTACCCGGATTCTCTCCAGCACGGAACGGCATGAGCGAAAGGCATTCGCAGGCGGCGCTGTCTGCTATCATCGATATCGCCGCCGACGGCGTGATCGCGCTCGACGAACGCTTTCGCATTGTGCGCTACAACCAGGGCGCCGAGCGCATCTTTCAGTGGTCCGAGGCGGAGATGCTGGGTGAACCGCTGGATCGCCTGTTACCGCTCGCATCGCGCGCGGTGCACCGCGGACATATGCGCGCCTTTGCCGCTGGCACCGTTGACGCCAGGCGCATGGCGGAACGGCGCGTCATTGCCGGCGTGCGCCGCAACGGCGAAGAGTTTCCAGCCGACGCGTCGATTGCGCGCGTCACCGTGGACGGCGAACGCACCTTCATGGTGCTCATTCGCGATGTCAGCGAACGCAAGCGTGTGGAAGATGGACAGCGCATGCTGGCCATGTCGGGGTGGGTGCTGGCAGCGTCGCTTGATGTCGAGTCTACATTGGCGACCATCGCCGAAATGCCGCTGCCGTTGCTCGGCGACTGGAGCCTCGTCGAGCTGCTGTCGGAGGACGGCACCATACGGCGCGCCGCCGCCGCTCACGCGGTGGCTACAAGTGGTGAAGAGGTGGCACCGCTCGTGTCCGCAACGAATGAGCCGCTACCGGCCGAACTGCCGTACGGCAGCACCGCACGCATCGCGCATGAAGGCGAACCGGTGGTGATTACCGATACCGCCCGCTGGATCGATGCCACGTTCCCTGATCCTGCCGCTCGTGAACGCGCCGAACGACTCGGTGCGCGCAGCGTGCTCGTGGTTCCGCTGCGCGCCGGTCAGCGTGCGATTGGTGCGCTCAGCCTCGTGCGTACCCGCGAGGGCACGATGCACGGACCGGACGAGGTCTCCATTGCCGAACAGTTCGGATCGAGCGCCGCGCTGGCCATGGAGAATACGCGTCTGTATCAGGAAGCACGGCTGGCCGTGCGCGAGCGCGACGAACTGCTGGCGATCGTCTCGCACGATTTGCGCAATCCGGTGAACGCCATTGTGATGCTGACCGGTGCGCTGATGGCGCAAAGCGATGCGGGTGCTCCGGTGAGTGTGGAGCTCGAGCAACTGCAGTCGGTACGTGCTGCAGCGCGGCAGGCAGACGGACTGATTCAGGACCTGCAGGACGTGTCGCGCATTTCAGCCGGACGCCTGCCCGTCGACGCGCGCCCATGTGCGATCGGTGAGTCGATCGAAGAATCCTGCGATCTCTTTGAGCCAACCGCCGAAGCCGCGGGCTTGGCGCTCTCGTTGGAGATGGACGCGTCGCTGCCCCGCGTCATGGCGGACGTATCACGCGTTCAGCAAGTGCTGTCGAATCTGCTGGTGAACGCAATCAAGTTCACGCCTGCGGGCGGGAGCGTGACGGTTCGGGCGCAGGCAGCCGAGGATGGGGAGGTGGTGCGCATCTCGGTGCAGGACACCGGCCCGGGCATTGCTGACGCCGATAAGCCGCGACTGTTTGAGCGCTACTGGCAGGCGCCGCGATTACTGCGTGCCGGGTCGGGTTTGGGGCTGTTTATTGCCAAGGGCATCGTCGAGGCACACGGCGGCACGATTGCCGTGGACAGCACACGAGATGTGGGGACGACGATGACGTTCACGCTGCCGACGGCCTAGTGGCCGTCTCCGTGATCCTCGCCCTCGGCATGATCGCCGCCAGCGGCTTTCAGACTGTCACGCTCGGAGTACACCTGCGTAGCCATCGGATCGCGCGGATGGCGATAGGTGTTGGAATGAATGCTGTACGCCGAGTAGAACAGTCCGGCCGTCAGCACGCAGACGACCAGGGCGAATCCCCAGCCCTGCGTGTTCGGATTGTATGGCTTGCTCATGCGCGAAAGGGTCGGTTCGATTTCGAGGCGGTCACGACAGCTGGAGCGGCGCGAACGCCGAATCCATACCGTCAACATCCGAGCAAACTAACCTGAGGTGCGCTGTGGTTCCAGCGGCGCGCGTCAGTCGGGGTCCTCCTCCACGCGCGGCCCCGTATCGTCTCGGCGGTCGACGAGTCGGGCCGGCACGATCGCGCCAGCTCCGTAGCGCGCGCGGATGGTGTCCAGTGCCTGCGTGAGCGAGCGATCCCGGGCGCGTTCCACCGGCGCCACGTCGGACTGCGCCAGATCGGGTGACGTTCGTGATTCCGACGTTGGCGCTGCGGCTGCCCAATCGGCCGCTGCCCGCGACGAGGTGGTGGCGAATGATGTTGCTGCGGTAGACGCCGCCGGCGCGAGTGCGGCCAGCGTGTCGTCATCGAAGAGGCCCAGTTGTGCCGCCTCAGCGTCGCGGCCTTCGAAGTGCGACAGCGCGATCCCCAGCAAACGCACCGGCCCACTGTTCACGCGCCGCAACTTGCGCAGCAAGGTGCGCGCGACGCGAAACACCGACTGTTCTCCGTTCACCGGAAACACCAGCGACGTTTGCGCCGAGCGCGTGTTGAAAGTGTGATCACGCAACTTCACGGTGATCGTGCGCGCCTCGAGCTGTTGCGCACGCAGATCTGCCGACACGCGCACCGCGAGACGCAACAACTCGCGCTCAAGCACCTCGTCGTCGGCAATGTTTCGTGCAAACGTGTCTTCACGGCTCACCGATTTCTGTTGCTCGCGCGGCTCAACGACACTTGGATCAACACCACACGCGCGCGCATGCAACCATGCGCCGGCGCGGTCGCCAAGTGTGCGCTCGAGTCGCGCACGTCCAGCGGCCTGCGCATCGGCTACGGTCACGAGTCCAGCGCGCTCCAGCTTTTCCGAGAGTCGCGGCCCCACCATGGGCAGATCCGCCAAACGAAAACGCGACAGATACGTGGCCTCGTCACCCGGCGCCACACAGTGCACGCCCGTCGCACCCCGCGAAGGCTTTGCGTCCTCCACGGCCATCTTCGCGATCAGGCGGGACGTTCCGCCGCCAATTGACACGGTGAGACCCGTGGCCTCGAACACAGCGTCACGGATACGCGCGGCCGTGTGGGCCAGCGGTTCGTGTTTGTAGAGCGCTTCGGTGCCGGAGAGATCGAGGTACCACTCATCAATGCTGGACGCCTGCACGACGGGCGCGAAGCGATCCAGCACCGCGGCAATGGCGCGGCTGCTGCGCGAACAGGCACCGCGGGGCACCGGTACGCACATCGCCTCGGGGCACAGTTGCAGCGCGCGCGCGATCGGCATTGCCGAACGCACACCATACGCGCGGCATTCGTACGAGGCAGAGCACACCACGCCTCGACTGCCGGGCCGACCGCCTACGATCAGCAGAGACGCCTGGCCCGCCCCGTCCGGGTCCTGCTGACGCGCCACCGCGACAAAGAACGCGTCCGCGTCGACGAGCAGAATCCGGCGCTCGGCCAGGGCGGAAGTCGTGGTAGCAGGCACCCGTGAAAGATACGGCAACCCCCACACGATGCGCGCCGTTCACCGTGCGTGGAGACAACTCGGGTGATTGCTGTGGACTGGTCCGGGGCACGCACTGGCGAGCATCGCAAGATCTGGCTGGCCGATGTGGTGCGCGGTGAGTTGATCCGACTGTGCGACGGCTGGTCGCGCGCGTCGGTGACCGCCGAGTTGGTGCGTGTAGTGGAGGGGGCGCGGACGGCGCGGGAGCGTGTAGTGATTGGCCTTGATTTCAGCTTTGGTTTTCCAGCGTGGTACGCTGAGGCGAACGGTTGGCGCGCTGGGCGTGAGGTGTGGCGAGCATTTACGGATGCGCATGTAGAGCAACTGCTGCGTGAGCCGGTGTTTCCGTTCTGGGGACGAGGTGCCGTGCGCAGCAAACCGCTCGCGCTGCACGCCGACAGTGCCACATCACCACTGCGCGAAACAGAGCGGCGAAGTGCCGCGCCTGGTCGCACACCATTCTCAGTGTTTCAGCTAGTTGGCGCGGGCGCCGTCGGCCCCGCATCGCTGCGCGGAATGGCCACCGTGCGAGCATTGAGCGAGGCGGGTGCGTGCATCTGGCCGTTTGATTTCGATGACGGGTCGGCTTCGGCAGTAGTGACAGAAATCTGGCCGCGCTGGTTTGCTCCCGATGTGAACAAGTCAAATGCGCAGGCGCGTGTCGATCATGTGGAGTCAATCATTGCATGGCGCGGAGAACTGTCGCACGCTATGCGCGATGTGCGCACCAGTGACGATGCGTTCGATGCGCTCGTGAGCGCGCTGTCCATTTGGGATGCGCGCGCGCAGCTGGCACACATGCCGACTCCGCCAAGCGAGCTGGCGCGTGTGGAGGGGTGGATATGGCGGCCGCACGCGGAGTGACGGCGCCGCGCTGACGAACTACACCGCCCGCGGCCCTCGCTGCAACTGCTCACGCGCGAGATTCAACACGCCGCGCCCTCGCGCTTCCACGGGCCATGACGTTTCCACATAGTCACCGCGCACGCCTACGATCTCGTCAAACAGATGCGTGACAATGCACACGTGATTGGGCACGAGTCGAACACGATCTCCAACGCGCGGACGCCAATCCGTCTGCGACAGGTCGAGCACTCCATGCTCTTCGCTCATGCGCTGCACGGTGACTTCAGGGCGATCACAGAGTGCTGCCCACCCATCCCCGTCAGCACGCAGTGGTTCGCGGCCGAGCGCCTTGGTACCCGCGTCGACAACGGCCTGCCCGGGAACGGCCGTGCTCACCACCGTGGCGAGCACCGTGAGTGCGCAGTCATCCCAGTCGCAGGCGCCGATTCCGGCGGTGGTGCGATCGTTGTACACGTAGGTGCCAGGTCGCACCTCCGTGACGCCCGCGACTTCGTGAATGCGCCAGGCGAGCGGTGTGCTGCCACCGCTGACGACGCGCGGCGGCAAGCCGGCATCGAGCAGCCGGTCATGCAAATCGGAAAGTTCGCTCGCCAGGCGTGCGATTGCCGCGCCCTGCTCGGTGACCATCTCGCGGACATGCCCCGGATAAAACATGATGCCCGCAAAATGCAGCGGCGGCTGCGACTGCACGGCGCGAGCCAGCGCCACGGCCTCTTCACCCGGCGTGACACCCACCCGTCGCATGCCCAGGTCCACCTCCACGTACACATCGAGCTCGCGACGCGCCAGCTTCGCGGCCATGGCCAGCGCGGGAAGGCTGTCGGCGCTGTCCACGGCCACGGTGAGCTGGGCGCTGGGCGCGAGTCGCATCAGGCGCTCAAGTCGCGCGGCACCAACGGGCGGGAATGCGAGCAACAGATCGTCACAGACGGTGCTCATGACTTCGAGTTCGTGCGTGGTGGCGCAGGTGAGCCCCACGGCACCGCGCTGCAGCTGTTCAGTGGCGATGCGCGGCGCCTTGTGCGTCTTCACATGCGGGCGAAGTCGCAGGCCGTGGAGGGTGACGTAGGCGGCCATTCGGTCCAGATTGTGTGTCAGCCGATCGAGGTCCACAATCGGTACTGGCGTCTCGAGCGTCTCGAGGTGCGTTGCCACTTGGCCCTCCTGGGCACTTACCCGATTCTACATGTCTGATTCAATGCGTTCGTGGACGCCAGTGCAGCCGTCCGATATTCCGCCGCCTGCGGGAGCGTACAGCCCGGGGGTACGTGCTGGCAACCTCTTGTTTGTTTCCGGTCAGGTGCCGCGAGATCCGTCCACCGGCGCGCTGGCGGGGGATGACATCATCGCGCAGACACGCCAGGTGATGCAGAATCTGCACCGCGTGTTGCGCGCCGGTGGTGCCGAGTACACGGACATCGTGAGTGTGACCGTGCACCTCGCCGACGAAAAGGACTGGGCAGAGTTTGACGCGACGTATCGGGAGTTCATGTCTGCGCCGTTTCCAACACGCACTGTGGTGGGCGCACGATTGCGCGGGATTCTGGTGGAGCTCACCGCCATTGCGCAGGTGACAGATGGCTGAGGGCGCACGAACGGCCGGCGAGCCGGTCACCATGCATAAGATCACTGTGGCGCGTACGGCCCGGTACGCTACTGTGGGCGCGGAACCGTCCGCCGCCGAATGGCTGTGGGTGGGATTCCATGGCTACGGGCACAGAGCAGAAGATTTTGTGGCGCCGTTTGCCGAATGTGTGCCCACCCATACGCGCGTCGTCGCGCCGGAGGGCCTTTCGCGCTTCTATCTGGAAATGCCGCGTGCCGATGGCGGCCACTTGGCGCGCACCGGTGCCTCCTGGCTCACACGCGATGATCGCGAAGACGAACTGCGCGATGCGATGGCCATGCTGCACGCCGTGGTGGCGCGGGAGGTCTCTGCGATTACGGCCGCGCGCGGTGCCGTACCGTCCGTCGGTGTGCTCGGCTTTTCACAAGGGGTGGCCATGAGCATGCGCTGGGTGGCTGACGCGGCGTCGAATCCGGCGCTGGGTCGTGATGCGCCGATCGCGGCGCATGTGCTGTGGGCCGGCGGACTGGCGCATGATGTCACCAACGAATCCATGCGTTCAGCCTGGCGCGCCGCACGAGTGCACCTCGTGATGGGAGCGCGTGACAAGTTTGCCAGCGACGCGTCACGCGACGCGATGCGCACTCGCATGGCGGCGGTCGAGGTCGCGTATGAAGAGCATTCGTTTGATGGCGGACACCGTCTGGACACGCAACTGCTGGCGTCACTCCTGCGTCGTCAGGGATCGCCGCAGTCAGGCTGACGTCGGGATGCGGTGCCCGCGCACGTCAGCCTGAGTCTAGCGTGATTCGTCGATCAGGGCACCACGGGAGTTGGCGGCACGATCTTCACGCCATCGGCAAACGTCGCGGACAACAGATACAGCAGTTTCGTGCTCGGCAGCGCGCTCGACGCCAGTGAATGTTCAGTGAGCTGATGTGCACCGGTTGCCTTTGATCCACCAATAGCGATGCTCGGAATCTTGCGCACCACGCCAATGTTCGCGTCGGTCGCACCCGTCGGGACGGCTTCGCGCGCACCAGGCATCCCCGCGCTGATTCCCAGGGCGCGATTGATATCGATGGCCGTTTGCACCAGCGGGTGCGCGCGCGCTCCTGCGAGCTGCGCTTCGGTGCCACCGGCACGCGATTTCTGATCGACCTCCACGCGCAGTCCAACTTTCTGCGAGTCGGCCACCGCCTGTACGATCTGCGTGATGCGCGCATCGAGTGAATCAAGCAGTACCGGATTGGGACTGCGCAGATCAACCGTGAAGTACAACTCCTGCGGCACCGAGTTGAATATTTCTCCTCCGTGCACCTGTCCGATATTCAGCACGGCACCGTCGGGGAGCGGTGCGAGTTCCAGCGCATAGAGGCGTGCAATGGCCTCGCTGAGTGCGCGTACCGGCGTGGGGCGTCCGCGCGACGCGAGCGTGTGTGCGCCCGGGCTCGTGAACACGTACTTCGTCCAGTAAATACCAAGGGCACCGTATGCCACCACGCCATACTGTCCATCGGGCACAATAATGAGGTCGGGCGCAGGATTGTGATCCATCCAGTATTCCATGCCTTTCAGCCCGATTTCCTCCTGCACGGTGCCAATGAAGATGAAGTCGCCCGTGCTGGTGAACTTTGTGGCGTTCATCACCCGCAGCACGGAGAGCATGTTCGCCACAGACGCCGTGTTGTCGCCAACGCCTGGTGCAAAGAGTGTATCGCCAACGCGTCGCACCTTGGTGTTCGTGCCGGGCGGAAACACGACGTCCATGTGCGCGGCAATCGCGATCACCGGTCCGCCGCCGGTTCCCTTGCGCACACCGGTCACGTTGCCAATGGAATCGACCGATACCTGAAGCCCCTCTTCCTCAAACACGCGCTTGACGTACTCGCCGCGCGCCTGTTCGAGTTTGGACTTGCCAAGGATCTCCGTAATGCGAATCCATTCATCCACTTGCTGCGGGAATCGCGCTTCGATCATGTCGAGCGCCGCCTTGACGTCGTGGCGCTGCATGATCGCGGGGTCCCAGCTGGTGGGATAGCTCTGGGCTGTGAGCGGCGCGGCGGCGGCGAACAGTGACGCGGCAAGGAGGAGCTGAAGCAGTCGCATGATATGGCGGGGCAGGTGAACACTCGGTAGAACGAATGGATGCAACATGGCAGCACGGTTGGCGTTCTGGCCAGCGCTACACGCCGCCCCACGCCGCGGTCAGCGTGATCGCATTGCCCACGGCATAGACGTCAAACAGCTCGGGATCGTAGTCCGCCCCCACCCAGTCGCGCATGGCCTGATGCTCAGGATGCTCAGGGTCGTCGAGCACTTTCACCAGTTCCATGTAACCCGGGAGGCCGCCGCAATCATCGGGCGGCCCGGCGCGCTCGCCACCGAGCAGGAATGGCAGTCGGTCACGCCCCTCAGCGTGCGGCATGCGGCCTTCCACCTGCAGCTCCACTTGCCAGCGATCACCGAAGTCGTACGCGTAGCGAAACGACGTACCTTCCAAAATTGGGAGGGAAGCGAGCGTCGCGGTTCGCGCATCCTCGCCGTTGAAATCCTCAAACGGCTCGCTGTACACGGTGCCGGCGATCCTAAACTCGAACGCATGCGCGTCGCGCCAGCCAAAGGCGAGTTGCAGGATGCGATGCAGCCTGAGCAAGGTGAAATGATCCGGCACAAGCAGTCCCCGCCAGATGGGAGGGTCGAGATCGCGCACAGTGGCGCGGAGCAGAAACTCGTGCGACAGCGCGCGAGGGTCGCGCGTTGAGCGCTTCTTGGCAGCAGGCATGGCTCAGAGGGGTTGAGTAAGTGACTGCCGCACAATACACAATTCTGCGGCGACCGGAAGCACAACGCGGAACCACGAGCCATAGTGCGGGATAGGCATAGACACACATCACTCCCGCCACTCTGATCCAACGCGATATGCCACCACGCACGCCCACCCGCACCGACACGCACCGTGTCGCGTTCAACAATGCGAATGGCGAGACGCTCACCGGTCGCCTTGAAATGCCGCTCGACCGCCAGCCGCGAGCCTTCGCGGTATTCGCGCACTGCTTCACCTGCGGCAAGGATTTACGCGGTGCGGTGGAGCTCACGCGCGCGCTGACGCTCGACGGCTATGGTGTGCTGCGCTTTGACTTCACGGGGCTTGGCGAAAGCGAGGGGGAGTTTGCGCAGACGACATTCTCATCTACCGCCGATGACATTGTAGCGGCGTGCGAGTATCTCGCTGCATCGTATGCAGCCCCGCAGTTGCTCGTCGGACACTCGCTCGGCGGTACAGCCATGCTGCGTGCCGTGGCGCGCGTGCCGTCGGCCAAGGCTCTGGTAACGATCGGTGCACCAGCCGACGCTGAGCATGTGACGCATCTGTTCGAGGACAAGTTGCGCACGATCGAAACGACGGGAGACGCGACGGTACGGATTGGCGGCCGGTCGTTTACGTTGCGACGCGAGTTTCTCGAAGACGCGCGCGCGACCAACATGGACGAGAGTCTGGCTTCCATGCGCACACCATTGCTGGTGATGCACGCGCCGCTCGACAACGTGGTCGGATTGCAAAACGCCGAACTCATCTTCAAAGCAGCGTGGCATCCCAAGAGTTTCGTAGCGCTTGAGGGCGCAGATCATTTGTTGTCGCAATCAACCGATGCGGAATACGCCGCGCGAACACTGGCTGCGTGGGCATCCCGCTATGTGACGGACGAGGCGGAGCCCACCGTGCACGAACTGATCGCACAAGAAAATGTTGTGACGCGTACCGGCGCTACTGGCTACCGCACAGAGATCCGTGCGGCTGCGCACGGATTGGTGGCCGACGAGCCCGTGGCGGTGGGTGGCGCGGACGCGGGTCCGTCACCCTATGATTTGCTGCTCGCCGCGTTGGGAGCGTGCACGGGTATGACGCTGCGCATGTACGCCGATCGAAAGAAGTGGCCCCTGGAGTCGGTGGTGGTGCATCTCAAACATGCAAAGGTGCATGCGATTGACGGGCAAGCGGCGGAAACGGCGAATGCGCGAAGCGACCTGATTGAGCGCACGATCGAGCTCGCCGGTACGCTTGACGATACCCAGCGGGCACGATTGATCGAGATCGCGGAACGGTGTCCGGTCCACCGCACCCTTGAGGGTGGAGTCACCGTGCGCACGCAAGAGCTCCGAGACTGATGCTGTGGCGCCGTGGCAGCTGCGCGAATGACGCCGTGACGCCGTGGCAGCTGCGCGAATGATCCGGCTTACAATGTCAGGGGCCGGCAGTATGTTCGGTACGGAGGCACCTACATCGCAATCACCCGGAGCTGCTATGGACGATACCGTACTGCTGTTGGATGCCATTCACTTTGCGGCCGACAGACACCGATACCAGCGGCGCAAGGATCCCGATGCCACGCCGTATATCAATCACCCGCTGTCGCTGGCTGAACTGCTCGCGCGTGTGGGTGGCGTGCGTGATCCGGTGGTGTTGATCGCGGCCGTGCTCCATGACACGGTGGAAGACACCGAGACAACGCCCGACGAGCTCGAGGCGCGCTACGGCGCAGAGGTGCGCCGCGTGGTCGACGAGGTGACCGACGACCGATCATTGGGACAGGCGGAACGCAAAGCGCTGCAGGTACAACACGCGGCGCACTCGTCGTCGCGTGCGAAGCTGGTAAAACTCGCCGACAAAATCTGCAATGTGATCGATGTGACGGAACACGCACCGCCGGACTGGCAGCCGGAACGCCGGATCGCGTACCTCGACTGGAGCGCGCGTGTCGTAGACGCCTGTCGCGGAACAAACACTGCACTCGAGGCGGAGTTTGACCGCGTGCTCGCGCGAGGGCGCGACGTGCTGTCCGCAGACGCGTAGCACGCGCCGCGCGCCGACCCGTCCCGTTGTGGGCAGTCGCGCCGGCCGATCCCTTTGGGGGCGAGGCGCGTCTACCGATCCCCTTTCAGTCGACGCAGCGCGCGCCGGTCCTGCTTGCTGGGTTTGCCATCGCCGTGCGCGAAGAACGTGGGCATGCTGTCGAGCTGCGTTTTCAGCGCCGCTCGCTTGGCGATGCTGTCCGGTGTTTCCTGGTACAGCGCCTGCGCGATGGGCGCCGAACCGCGGCGCTCCGACACACCACGCACCACGACCTGCCACTCGTACTGCCCGAGACGCAGCGAGATGCGATCACCAGCGGCGAGATGTCGCGAGCGTTTGGCCCGCTCACCATTCACATCAACCTTGCCACCATCAATGGCATCGGCGGCCAGCGCACGTGTTTTGTAAAAGCGTGCAGCCCACAACCATTTGTCCAGGCGAACCGATGACGGTCCGCTGCCGGCGCGTTCGTTTGTGTCCTGCTCGTTCATGCTACTCGTCAGGATCGGCGTCGTCGTCATCGTGGCCATCACCACGGGCGCGCATCACGACTTCCTGCAGGCGAGTGGCCGCGCCGCCATACACGCTGCGCACATACTCATCGGGAGCGCGCTCGGCGAGCGCGTGCAACTCGGGGCCAAGTGTATCGAGCGCGTCGAGCAGCTCATCCTCGTCGTCATGCGAGAGATCGTTCAACATGGCCACAATGCGATCGCACGCGTCCGCCATTTCCATTGAGGCCGCACTATCGGGGCCGTGCTCCGGGCTGGCTTTGCCTGCAAACATCTGCGCACGCGCACGCAGGGTGTTGGCGTCGGTCGCGAAGCGGTCGAGCAGATAGGTCAAGACGTCGTGTGACATGCTGACAATCTACGCGAGCGCCGCCACGGCTTCCACGCGGGCTCGCTGCCAGCCCTCCAACCACGCATCGGCGACGATAGCCGGCGCGATCCCGATGTGCGAACAGCGCACGAACAGGTCGTCCCACCAGGCGTGCTCATGTGCTTCGACGACATCGAGCAGCGTGCCGAGCGGAGTCTTGCGCTCCACCAATACATCGCGCAGTGTCGGAGAAAGACCGAGCTCATCGGCCAGCAGCACGGGCGGCAAGCCCGTAGCCACATCGGCTACCGAAAGCAGTCCCGCGAGAACTCGCGCTCTCGGATGTCCGACACGATCAACGGCGCCGCCGAGTCGTTCGAGCGAGGCAGAGCGGCGCACCGCGATCAGCGGCAATTCGACGTCACCGGCGCACTCGCCGAGGAGGAACGCCGTGGCGACCACCAGTCGGTCGAGCATGGCTTCGCGTCCCAGCAGTGAGAAGGCGTGCGTGAGCGTGCGCGGTCGCACGGTGCCCATCGTGGCGGAAGAGGCCGCCCGCAGCACCCACTGGGAGACGACGGGATCGTCGGCGATGAACGAATCGAAGGTGGCGTCCGGTGGTCGTCCGTCGGCCAGAGACGCGAGCATGCGGAGCGAGCGCAAGACTCGCGGCCGCGCATCGACAGTTGAGGTGCGTCGCCGCGGCAGGGTTCGCCCGGTAAACGCGACGACTCCGCTGGTGCGCAGTCGCTCGCGCGTGGCGCGATCGTCGACCTGTCGCGCCAGTGGACGCGCCCCGGCCTCGCGCAAACGCTGCACCGCGTTCGTGAGCTCAATGCCGGCCAGCGACCCGGTATCAAACGCTACCACCGATTCGCGCAGCGCGTCGGGCAGCGGAGCAAGCAGGGCGTCGCCCAGAAATCCGAAGCGAAAGCCGGCCGTGGCGTAGCGCTCAAGCGAGCGACGAGTGATCGCGTCGTCGAGCACATCAGAGGCGAGCATGAACACCACATCTGCCGACGCGAAGCCGGTGATGGCGCCACCGCGAACCACTGCCGGCGTCACCGGCACATGCAACGTGCGTCCGCGCACCAAACGCAGCAGCTCGCCCCGTTGCAGGAGCGTGAGTGCGGCGCGTGATTCGGCGTCGATATCATCCCGGTCCGCGCCCGCTGCGGGATGCGTACGCAGTTCGTACGCGACGGTACGTTCACGCGCATCGCGGACCGGCAACAGCGTGACCAGCAGCGGCCCAAAGCTCAACGCGCAGAACCGTTCAGGGAGCGCTCGCGCGCCAGATTCGCATTCACATACGCGGATTCGCCGGTGACATCGCGCACGACATGTGGAGCCAGCCACTCCGGCAACGTGACCAGCGTCTCCACGGACGGCAGCTCGACTTCAGCAAGCACGAGATCACGATCGAGAAATACATCCACTTGCCAGACGAACGCGCCGTCTGCCACGGTGTGCCGCACCTTGTCCACACGCGCTGCGGCCGTGAGTGGCCAGAGCGTTTCGAAGAGCATCGGCTCGGCGGGTTCTTCGAGCTCGATGCGCGCGATGCCCGTGCCTACCTTGACGGTGCGCGTCCATTCCACATGTCCGTCGGGGTAGACGCTGCGCCGTAGCCGCTCGCGCAAGCGCTCACCAGGCAGCCAGCCTTGTGCAATGCGTACGCCCGGCTGTGCGCTGGCCCGCTGCGGCACCTCGCTGAGCAAGAACTTGAGTTCGATCTCCGTGTCAACAAGCGCCGCTGCGCTGAACGCACGCGCGATATCCGGAACACGCGTCAGTGCCGCGGCACCGTCATTGACAAACCACTCGTCTTCAAAGGCCGAGCGCGCGGCCCCACTGAGTGCTTCGAAATGTTCGACGAGCGGCAGCAGCACGGGCGCGCTGGACGGATCGCGCTCGACCGCATGTTTTGCGTCCTCAGCCAACAGATGTGCGTCCCGCATGTCGCCAAGCGTATCCTGCGCAGCGGTGAGTGCATCAAACAGCGGCTGTGCATCCGGTACGTCGCTCAGCCACGGCACAAGCAACGCGCGCACACGCTTGAACGCAATGCGGGCTTCGTGCAGCGCTTTCTGTGTGCGCGCGGCTTCGGCCCGTCGCAACGATTTTTCGAGGCGACGCACGCCATCATGCAGCTGCTGTACGACAACGGCGGCCAGCGGTTCAGCGCGTGGCACTTCACCGACGGTGCGCGGCACGGTGTAGTGCAACAGCCGGTGGCGCCACTCCTCGATGTGTGTACCGAAGTGACGCGTCAGGGCCGGTTGCACGCGGCGCAGGCGCG
>JBGTOG010000093.1:0-7049 GCA_041742675.1 Gemmatimonadaceae bacterium
ACAGCATCCACACGGGATCGCTCCATACGCCTGTGACCGCGAGATAGCCGCCCACCGGCGAAATGCCGAGGCCAAGACCAAGCCACAAGTGTGACCAACGCGTAAATCGCTTGGTGTAGCTGTAGCCAAGCACCCAGAGCAGCGCGATCGGCGAAAGCGCGAGGCACAGCGGATTGAGTTGCCAGGCCGCGACCACAAACAGCACGCTCATCACCACGACTGCGGTCGTGGCCTGCGCAACAGTCAATGCACCACGCGGAATCTCACGCATGGCCGTGCGCGGATTGAGTGCGTCCACATCACGATCCACAATGCGATTGAAGCCCATACCCGCAAAGCGCGCGGCGGTGAACGCCACCAGCACCCAACCCAGCATGGACCAGGTAAGCGGCGCAACAGCAGTAGCAAAGCACACGCCCACCAGTGCAAACGGCAAACCAAACACCGTGTGCGGCAGCTTCACAAAGTTGGCGAGACGCACGAGCAGTGAACCGCCGTCGAACGTCTGTCCGTCCCGCGCGCCCGGCGGCAGTGGCATGCCCACCGGCTGCTTCATCCCACGCCCACGCCGCGCACCGCCGGCGGCAAACCAAGCTTGGCCCACATCGCGTCTACACTCTGTTTCGTGGCACTGTCCATCTCGATCATCTTCGGCCACGGACGCGTGCTGCCTTCTTCGGGCAGCTTGCGCGTGGCATCAATGCCCATCTTGCTGCCGTACGTAAACGCGCGACTGGCATGATCGAGCACGTCCACCGGTCCCATGGTGAACCGCACGTCGCGCTCCGGATCCATGTTGTTGAGCGCACTCCACCACGCTTCCATGGTGTTGCGCACGTTCACATCGTGATCCACCACCACGAGCACCTTGGCCAGTGACATGAGCCCCTGCCCCCACAACGCGTGCATCACCTTGTCGGCATGTCCGGGATAGCGCTTGTTGATGGACACGAACACGAGATTGTGAAAGCCGCCCTCGGCCGGCATGTGATAATCCACAATCTCGGGACAGGTGAGCTTGAGCAGCGGCAGAAAAATGCGCTCCGTGGCGTGACCGAGATAAAAATCTTCCATGGGCGGCTTGCCCACGATCGTGGTCGCGTACACGGCTTGTTTGCGCATCGTCACCGCAGTCACGTGCATGCGCGGATACAGATCGGCTTCACTGTAGTAGCCCGTGTGGTCTCCAAACGGCCCTTCCATCACCAGCGCTTCCGCCGGATCGATGTAGCCTTCGATCACGAGATCCGATTCCGCTGGCACTTCGAGATCACACGTGAGCGCCTTCACCAGCTTCACCGGAGAGCGACGCAGAAAACCCGCGAAGATGAACTCGTCAATCATGGGCGGCAGCGGCGCGGATGCGCTGTACATGCTGGCCGGATCTGCGCCCACCGCAATACACACGGGCATCGTCTCACCGCGTTCGGCCATCTGCCGCAGATGCTCAGCACCTGACTTGTGGCGCTGCCAGTGCATGGCCACATCCCGCTTACCGAGCTGCTGCACGCGATACATGCCCACATTGCGAATGCCGCGCGCGGGATCCTTGGAGATCACCATGGTGAGCGTGACGTATGGTCCGCCGTCTTCGGGCCAGCAGGTAATGATGGGCAGCTTGTGCAGATCCACTTCGTCACCGCGCCACACGATCTGCTGACAGGCCGGCGTGCCACTGCTGCCTGTGCGCGGCGGGAACTTGGCCACTTCGAACAGGCGCGATGCGAATCCAAGCTTCGCCATCAAGCCGTCCGGCACCTTGAGATCGAGCAGGTCGGTGATGCGCCCGCCCACCGTATCAAGATCGTCCACGCCGAGTGCGAGTGACATGCGTCGCATGGAGCCAAAGAGGTTGATCGCCACCGGCATGTCTGCTCGCGAGTCATCACGCAGCACGGGATGCTCAAAGAGCAGCGCCGGCCCCCCCCCCGGGGTCTTCATCACACGGTCGGCGATCTCGCACAGTTCGAGATGCACACGCACGGGGTGCGAAATGCGAACCAGCTCGCCGGCCTTTTCGATCTGATCGATAAATGCGGACAGAGTATCCAAGGACACGTCAGGTAGAAGTAACAGCGTCAGTCACGGTTGCCACATGAATGGCCGCGATGCCAAAGCTCACGCGGTCAAACGACACGGCGGCAAAACCGGCACCGCGCATGCGATCGGCCAGCGCCTGCTCCGTGGGAAAGTTGGCCACCGACATGGGCAGGTACGTGTACGCCGAACCGTGGCCGCTTACCAGCTTGCCGATCGCCGGCAGCACGTGATGGAAGTACGCATGGTAGCCCGCTCGCACCACACGCGACGGCGGCGTGCTGAACTCGAGAATCACAAACCGTGCGCCGGGCTTCAGCACGCGACGTACTTCGCGAAGGCCCGCATCAAGGTCGGCCACATTGCGAATGCCAAAGGCAACGATCGCGCCGTCGAGCGAGGCATCGGCAAACGGCAACGCCAGCGCGTCGGCTCCAACGGGCGCGAGCCGGTCGCGCGGCGCCTTGCCGTTCCCATGCTGCAACATCGGCACGGCAAAATCGGCACCGATCACCCGTCCGGTAAAACCCGTCTGCTTCACGAGCATCGCGCCCACATCAAGCGTGCCGGCGCACAGATCCAGATACGCGCCATCGGGGCGACGCGTCCAGTTGAGCGCACGCAGCGCCTTCTTTCTCCATGCGCGGTCGATGTTGAGCGACAGCACATGGTTGAGCAGATCGTAACGCGGCGCGATATCGCTGAACATGCGCTGCACGTACGCCCGCTTGCCGTCGCCCTGCGCCGCCCGCGCCGCCGCATCGAGCGCCGCGTTGTCAGCACGCGCCCGATCAGGAGCACTCGGCGGACCAATTGCAGAAGGGGGCACCATCCCGAATACTCGCCGTGCGCAGTCGCTGGAGCAAGCGATTCACGCGCCTCTCGCACGGTCAGTCAAACGACAGATTCGCGCCAGAGCAGGTGCGATGGCTGGTCCCCTTCCCGGCATGGGACTACCTTGCCATCGCCCTGATGCCCATCACTCACGATCTGCCCTCGCTTCCTGACGCGGATGTTGTGCGCCTCGCCCAAGAGGGGCGAGAGCTGGCATTCCGTGAGTTGGTGCGTCGATACGAGCGCCCGGTGTTTTCGCTTGTCTACCGCATGGTGCGTGATCGCGAACTCAGCGAGGATCTGGCGCAGGACGCCTTCATCAAGGTGCTCAACCACATCGATCGTTACAGCCCCGAGTTCAAGTTCTCGAGCTGGGTGTTCAAGATCGCGAACAATGTGGCGATCGACCATTTGCGGCGTCGCAAGCTGGATACAATCAGTATGGACGGCTCACCGCATGCGTCGAGCGCCGCCGAGGTGGAGGCGTCCACGTTTGATGTCGCGTCGGAGCAGGAAAGTGCGCTTGATAAGCTGGAAGCCAAGGAGCTGGGAGAGAAGATCGAAGCGGCAATTGGCACGCTGCGGCCGGAGTATCGTGCCTGCATCATGCTGCGTCACGTTGAGGGACGCGCCTATGAAGACATCGCGGCCACGCTGGATCTGCCGCTTGGCACCGTGAAGACCTACATCCATCGCGCTCGTCATGAGCTGCGACGGGCCCTGGAAGACACCAGAGAGTGACGCACATCACACGTTTCCCGTCCCCCCCGCGAGGGGTTCATTTTCTTTTCGCCGCGGTGAAACCGAGCCTCGCGGCCAGCCGTACGCCCCGGTGGAGGCACTACTCTTGCTAGACAGACATCTACGACCCGACGAAATCGATCTCCTCCTCGACACTGAGGTGGGTTTCGGCGTGCAGCCACTCAAGGCGCACGTGAGAGATTGTGCGACCTGCCGCGCCGAGCTTGATCAGGCGCGGGAGTTTTTGCTTGTCCTTGAGGATCTGCCGCATTTTGCGCCGTCTTCCGATTTCGCTGATCGGGTGATGCTGCAGGTGCAGGTGTTCGAGCCTTGGCATGTGGCGGCGCGCAACAGCGTGATGCGCTTTGTGCCCCGTACTGCCCCGGCCCGCGCGGCAGCCGCAATGGCTGCGGCGGCGTCGGCCACCGTGGTCGTGTCCGGGAGCATCTGGGCCGTGAACCGCGCCGATATGGGGCTGCTCATGGCGAACGTCGGACTCGACGAGGCACGAGTTGCTGCCAACGCCGCCGTGTCGGATATCATCCTCGCGGCAGTCGGCCAGGTCGGCCTTGAAGCGTGGGCGGCAGGCGGTCCCATGGTTGCGGTGACCGCTGGCGCCGGATTTGTGGTCGCTGCCGGTGCCATGGTGGCTGGGCTGCGCGCACTCACGACGGCGCGCCGCCAGTAGTGATCATGACGGCACGTCGTCTGACCGCGCTCCTGGGAACGCTTCTGGCCCTCACGCTTTGGGTGCCCGCTCCTGCCGGTGCGCAGGGGTCGAGCGCGGCCAGTTTGCCCTCCTGGGGTCAGGCGGTGCGCGAAGTGCTGGGTGTGGCCGCCGAGCGTGCGGTGCAGGCCAGTCGACAGTTTGCGCCCGGACTCGCCGAACGGCTCGACTCCCTGCTGGAGCAGCGGCGCTTTGGGGCAGACGGCGAAGAACGCTCACCGGCACGCCGTACCGCTGAGGCGGGGCTGCAGGTGGCGGGCGTAGCCATTATCGGACTGGTACTGGCGATGCTTGTACTGGTCACGGCGTTGGGCCCCCTTGAGGGAATCATCAAGACGGTAGAAGCCGACGTTGGCGGCGCATTCTGGCGCGGGTTGCTGGCGCAGTCGATTGCGCTTCCGATTATCGCGCTGATCGTGCTCGCGCTGGCGCTCACCGTGATTGGATTGCTGGCCGTACCGATCGTGCTCATGGCGAGCACGCTGGCGATTGCCGGCGTGGCCACACTCGGAATCCTGGCGGTAGCGGCCGTGATCGGACGCGCACGTGCGAGCGGTGACACGGCCCGTTCTCGGGCTCGGCTGCTGCGTGCGATGCTGGTTGGCTACGCGCTGGTGTGGACGCCGTGGGTACTGGCTGCGCTGCTGGTGGCGGTACCTGTGGCGGGTCTGTCGGCGCGCGTCATCGCGCTCGCTTCTACGTGGGTAGTGGCAACGGTTGGCATTGGCGCCGTGATCCGCTCACGCGGCGGTCGACGGGTGATCGAGTCCCCGGTGTCTCGGGCAGCCATTGGCGGCGCGCCAGTCAAGCAGCCGGATTGGTCTACGCCAACGCCTGTGCAGGGTGTAGTAGCAGCTCGGCGCGTGACGCCTGTGTCGACGGCGCGGGTGGAGTAGGGACGCAGGTTGGGCCGGCGGCGCGTCCGCCCGTGGTACGTTCGCGTCTCCCCGCGCTACTCCGCGTGAGGCCTCGCTACTCCGCGTCCACCCGTGATGCCCCCGGCCTACGCGACGGATGCCAGATGACCGTCGAACCGCGCGCCAGATGCAGATCCTGCGACGCGTTGCCATCACGCACCGCGACTTCCAACAGGCCACTCGAGCCTACCACGCCAACGCGTGTGCCGGTCTCCACTTCGGCGTAGGTGCGCACCACGGGAAGCATCGTCGACGCGACCTCCAGCCACCCATCAGATCGCGCGTACAGATTCGTCACCGCATTGCCGAATCGATCGATGGTGACCACTTCACCTTCGACGGCGCCGTCGGGGCGCTTCTGCGGCTCCGGCGTGCGACGGCGTATGGCCGAGTGCAGTGGTTCACCGAGATCATGCAGCGGCACGCCGTTGGCCAGCTGCGCGGCGGCCGGCGCAAACACATCGCGGCCATGAAAGGTGGGGGCCGCGCTCGGCGGCACGGGCAGGGTGACGACTTGCGCGTCCAATGCGAACAGCGCGGGAGACAGCACACCGTTGTCGGGGCCCACCAGAATGTAGTTACCGCTGGCGACGGCGATGGCTGCGCGTCCGGAGCCGACGCCAGGGTCGACCACGATCAGGTGGATGGTGCCGGGCGGAAAGCGCCGCCAATACCGCGCGACAGCGAGTCGAGCACCGTCCACATCCTGCGGACGGACGTCGTGTGAAATGTCCACGATCACGGCGTGCGGTGCGAGCGTGGTGAGCACACCTTTGACTTCGCCCACGTATCCGTCGGCGGTGCCAAAGTCCGTGAGCAATGTGATGCAGCGCGCGGTCATGGGCAGTTCAGCAAGGGATCACACGCGGAGCCAGCCCTCATCGCCCGGCACTCCGCACTCAATACTCAACCGGCACCAACCCCCCAGCGGGAATCCATGCGTGCGACGACCACCTCTGCCAGCGCGCGAATAGCCTTGGACGCTTTGGCCTCCGGTTCGGCCACCACAATCGGACGTCCCGAATCTCCGCCCTCCTGAATGCGCGGATCGATGGGCACCTGCGCGAGCAGCGGCAACTGCGTTTCGTCGGCAAGACGTTGTCCCCCCCCCGATCCGAAGAGCGCGATCGGTTTGCCCGTTTCGGGATTTTCAAACCACGACATGTTTTCGACAATGCCAAGGACCGGTACCGACACCCGTTCGAACATCTTCACGCCGCGGAGCGCGTCACCAACGGCCACCTGCTGGGGGGTGGTGACAACCACCGCGCCATGCACGGACGTGGCCTGCACAAGCGAGAGCTGCGCGTCGCCGGTACCGGGTGGCATGTCGACAAGGAAATAGTCGAGTTGGCCCCAGTTCACATCGCGCAGGAACTGCGTGATGATTTTCATCACGATCGGACCGCGCCAGATGGCCGGTTGTTCTTTTTCGATCAGGAAGCCGATCGACATGACCTTGATGCCGTGCGCTTCGAGCGGAATGATTTTTTCGTCGCGTACAGCTGGCGCGGCGTCAACGCCAAGCATGAGTGGAAGATTCGGACCGTAGACATCGGCGTCCATGATGCCCACGCGCGCACCGCGCTGCGCGAGTGCGATGGCCAGGTTGACGGCAATGGTGGACTTGCCCACGCCGCCTTTGCCTGATGACACGGCGATGATGCGACCAAGCTGCGGGTAGCTGACCGGCGGCGGCGGCGCGACGTTGCGGGCGGCGGCGGGCGGTGCGGCGTCCATCACAGGGAGTGAGCGTTTGGACGATGGTGGCGGCGGTGCCGACGATGATGGCG
>JBGTOG010000127.1:0-17667 GCA_041742675.1 Gemmatimonadaceae bacterium
GGTGGACTGCGTCGTACGGCGCACTCGCGACCGCGCATGGCCCCGTGCCGCGTGAGCATCACCTCACGCAGGCCGAGCGCGATGGGATCCTGGCCTTTCACGAACGCCATCCGCGCGAGGGCTATCGGCAGTTGACGTACATGATGCTGGATGCGGGGGAGGTGGCCGTCAGTCCCGCGTCGGTCTATCGCGTGCTGAAGGCGGCCGGCCGGTTGGATCGCTGGACGCGCACGCCGTCGAAGAAGGGCACGGGCTTCGACCAACCGACGCAGGCGCACGCGCAGTGGCACATCGATTTCACGTATGTGAATATCGCCGGCACGTTCTACTATCTCTGCGCCATTCTCGATGGCTGGTCGCGCTATCTCGTGCACTGGGAGCTCCGCGAGTCGATGACCACCGCAGATGTCACCATCATTTTGCAACGGGCCAAGGAACGGTTTCCGGAGGCGCGGCCGCGCATGATCTCGGACAACGGGCCGCAGTTCATCGCGCGCGACTTCCGCGACTTCATTCGCGTGTCGGGCATGACGCATGTACGCACGGCGCCGTACTATCCCCAGTCGAACGGGAAACTCGAACGCTGGAACCACACCCTGAAAGTCACCACGATTCGCCCGGAAGCGCCGACGTCGATCGAGGAGGCGCGCCGTCACGTCACCACCTTTGTCACGCAGTACAACACCGAGCGGCTGCACAGTGCGATCGGGTACATCACGCCCGCCGATCGACTGGCCGGTCGGTCCGACGCCATCTGGGCCACGCGTGACGCGCGGCTCGAAGCGGCACGTGCGGCGCGGCAGCTCGCGCATCGCGCGGCGGCGGCGTAACATCACACCATGCGGTACGCTGGATTCCATTGTTCGTCCACCCACGTGTCACATTCACGCTGAACCAAGACAAGATTGCCGACAGCCGCTTCGCGGTCACTGTCCCGGAGAGAACCATGAGTGGAATGCTCCTTCGTGCGGCCTGTCTGACGATTGCGCTGGCGAGCGTGGGATCTTCGCAACAGGCCACTCGCGGCGAGAGGACCGCGGTTGAAGTCGTTCAGAACGGTGCGCTCTCGAGTGCTGGTCTTCGCTACCGGCTCGCTCCGTCGCCGTCGTTCGAGGTCGGCGGGCTTGAGCGAGACCCGGATCTGGAGTTCAACATGCGGCGCGGTGAGCTGTGGGCCGTGCCTCTCCAGAGCGGAGGTTTGGCAGTGCTCGACGTGACGCGAGTGCACGTCTTCTCCAGTACTGGCGCGCGACTTCGTGTCGTCGGACGCGACGGCTCTGGCCCCAATGAGTTCCGGAGCATCTACTCGGGGTGTGGTCTCGCAGGCGACAGCCTCTTGGTCGCGGACGCGAGTTTGTCTCGACTCTCCATCATCTCCCCGAGCGGTGGGTTCGTCCGTACAATGCAGAGCGATGACGCGCGCGGCATCGGCCACCATGCGTGTCTCGACGACGGGTCCGTGCTGTCCGTCCGGATGGCGGAGCGGCAGGGCCGGAACTCGGTCGTCGAGGTTGTGCGTCTCGATGCGCGAGGTCAACGCCTCAACGTTGTGTCGCGTGAGGAGGAGGCGCCGGCTGTGGATTTTGTGGTCGGGAAAGGCCTCCGGGTGATCGCCAGTGGATCGCTGGCGTACGTTAGCGACGGTCGGGAGATTCGCGTGTATCGCGCGGACGGCATCCTGGTGCGTCGACTGCGTACTCGCGATCCGGCGCAGCCGATCACCGATGCGGAGTACGAACGGGAGTTGGGGTTCTCCTTCCCGGCTGGTACCTCGGCTGAGGAGCGCACCCGCGTCATGGAACGCCTCAAGGCGCGCCGAGGCCGTAGCGTGTGGCCACTCTTCGATCGAGTGATTCCTGGAGATCACGGACGTGTGTGGGTTCAACACTTCCGCCGATCGTCAGAGCGGTCCGCCGGCGGCCCGTTCGCACGCGAGAGCTGGACGGCGTTCGACTCACTGGGGCGGCTTGACGGCCGCTTGGAGCTGCCGCCCCCGGTTCGCCGTGACCGTCGACCGCCAGAGGTGGTGTCCTTCCCGCGTGGTGGTGTGCTGCTCAAGGAGCACGACGCTGATGGCGCGGTGCACTTCAGGTGGTACGGGCTGGTGCGCGGACGCTAGTTCCAGAGGCCACGGAGGCTATTCACAGCGGACGGCCGGTACCAGTTGTCGAAGCCCTCGCCCTGCAACCGCCAGATCCCATGCGAACCTCGCTCAAGATGCACGCCTGACGCTGTTGGGGCGACAGGCCCTCGCGGCCCGGGCCGCGACCGGCGTGTCCCTTGTGAGGTGAGACGCATCGGAAAAGCGGCACCGCAAGCAGTCTCGGTGACAGATCCGGTGGCATCGCGTGCGCAAGGGAGTGTGCGACCGCTTCCAGCCACGCGGGCGGGGGATTACCAGGCCCGCGAGCGGGCGCCGCACCCGCAGAGGCTGCCGAACGGATCCATCGACGAGTCGTTGCAAACATCGCGATTGGCAATCGCGATGCGCACGCGCTGCACTACACTACTGTGTGGACGAGTAGCGTGTTCTGGGCCATCATGGCAGCCACCGCGCGAGCAATCCCTCTTTCAACTGAAGGTCCACTTTCGAACACGCCACTAGTTCCGCCAAGCACTTCTTTGACTTCGCCAGGTTGTTGTCGAGATGCTCGAAATAAGTTGGCTCATCATCGTCTCTCACAAAGTCTCTGAGGGCAGCGTTGGCGCGATCCGAGAAAAGGAATGCTCCTGTATCCGCAAGCCGCCTTACTCTAGGATATGACACATCCCAAAACTCACCGAGTTTCTTCTTGAACTCTTCTGGGAGTTCTAGAGACTCGATCTCCGCGCCGTAGTACTTCTCGTAGTAGTAGACAATGTCGGAAAGCGCTTCGATAGCGCCTTGATACGCGCCTACCCGCAGCTCCCACCATGTCCGATATCGATGGTCCCTATTGGCGAGAACGGAGGAAAATAAACCGGCAATGAGACCCACGGCCCCGAGCTTGATGAGTTCTGCAGCAATATCCATGGATTAATGCTCAGCGTGCCAACTGCCGGCGTGGTGGTCACGACTCCCTCTGGTCGCGCTAAACGCCCAGCGATCTGCTGCAGCGCTTCAGACAAAATGCGGCTTGGCGAGCGACGCGCGCCAGAGCGGCGCCCGCCTGGGCACGGCGTCACGTTGCAGTTCATCGAGCCAGAAAAGTCGGTGTAAGACTGCTACACCGAGAGCTTCACTGGTCGCTTGCGGGACGAGTGCCTCAATGAGAGCCGGTTCGTCAGCCTCGACGATGCCCCGCATACCATTGAGGCGTTTCGGCTGGATACAACGATGTGTGGTCGCACAGCGGCCTTGCGGGATGTAATCCCGGCGAATACGCACAGCAATATGAACAGAGAAAGGCGTTACAACTTCATGAGATGGACTGACAGAACAAGTGGATCAGAGTTGGGGGTCACGTGAAGTGGTGCAGCAGGGACAGTCCGTCGCTACGAGCGGGCGTGGCGGTGAGTTCTTCTCGTGCTTCTTCTGCGACTGTACCCTACCGCAATCGACCAATCCACTCAACAAGATCTGTGTACGCCTTCAGCTGCAAACGGCGTGGCATTGAGTCGCTCAACTTGACCGCTGGTTCAGAAAACGAAGACGTCGTAACCAAGAGGCCCGCAGATGCTTGCTCAAGATGAACAATGCCAATCAGCTCGCGGGCAACAGACACGCCGACGCGCCGGTGCGGCGAATACCGTTTGCACTCTACATATACGACGAATGATCCAGCTGTCGTCTTCAGGCTGGCAATGATATCCTTTCCGCCATCCCTCGTTGCAGGCGTCACCTCAACCTCGAAACCGTCGCGCGACAGCAGCTCCGCAACGAGATGCTCAAACTGTCGAGCTGAGAGACCGAAGACTCTGGTTGGATCACGGTTGAGCGACACCACCAGATCCTTAATCGTCTCATTAATCACAACGACCAGCTCGTGTGACGGAGACTGCCTCTCGATGGGCTTGCCTGCAGGGTCGAAGATCGTGGTCGTCCGCACGTCTGACAGTCCGTGCTCAGATCTCCAGTGCTCATATGTAGGGAGGCGCAAACGCTCCGAGACAATGCGGTCCACTTCCTGCCAGATCAACACCTCTGTCAGAGGCGTTGCGGATGTCGCAGCAAGCCGGGCAACAGCCTCATCTCCAATCCTCAAAAACGCACTACGAGGTATCGTGTCCTTGTAATCCTCGATTGCGCGCTCAACAAACAACTCATAGGCGTGAAGATGACTACGCGCTTCGTTTGTCATGTGAAGAATCTGTGAATATTTCTGGCAGATCTCGACGACTGTGACCGTCGAGTGAGCAATGCCCGCATTCCGCTCGGAGAGCGTTCAGCCAAGTTTTATGCGTACCACAAGGCGCTCAAGCATGCGCTCGCCAATCTGGCACTCCCAAACTACATACACGCGCCAGCCAAGCCGCTGCAGCGCTCGCCGCGCCGCCAGGTCACGCACCGCGTTCGCCGTAATCTTCTCCCGCCAAAAAGCTGCGCGAGTCTTGGGCCACACAAAGTACTCGCAGTTGTGTTTATGCCAGAAGCAGCCGTGCACAAACACAACTGTCTTGTACTTCGCAAGTACGATATCGGGCTTTCCCGGTAGGCCTTTCTTGTGCAGCCGAAAGCGCAGCCCGTGAGCATGCAGCGCGCGACGCACGACGAGTTCCGGCTTTGTATTCGTACCGCGAATCGCCGACATGTTTCGGCGACGCGCATCCGAAACGACCTGCTTACGCGGCAATGGCGCCGAGTGGCAGCTCCGTTTGCGCAGGAGGCTGTACGATGAGTGGATACTTCTCTGGCTCCAAAAGACGCGGCACCATCATTGACGCGATGGCATCGACGACCGGCACGACCACCGAGTTGCCGAATTGCCGGTACGCTTGTGTGTCGGACACCGTGATCTGCATACGCTCGAAGTCCTTCACATCAAATCCCATAAGTCTTGCGCACTCGCGCGGCGTCAGGCGTCTTGGGTTCTTCCCGCGCTGCGCAATCAGAATCTCGCTGCCATCCTTGTGGTAGCGCGCCGAAAGCGTACGGGCCACATCGTTTGGACCGAACACTGAGCACCCAAATCCGTTGCCCTTTGCTTTGTGCTTCGCAGCATAGTCCTGTAAGTACCGCCACAGATGGTCGCTGAGCGTGTAGCGCGCACTCACTACAGTTCTCCCTCGCAAACGCTCCGTGTAGGGTGCCTCCGGCTCTTCATCTGCAGAATGCAGGATGTCGCCGAGTCGCGGAGGATTCGGCGGTCGCTGGAGTTCGTCCCAGGGGAAGTTCACCGGGTCCCGGAAACCGACAATGAATACGCGCTCGCGTCGTTGGGGCACCCAGGCGCTCGCATCTATCACGCGATCAGTGACGTGATAACCCAACTCTCGCAGCGCACCCATGATCACTTCGTATGTGCGATGCTGATCATGGCTCTGCAGATTCTTGACGTTCTCGAGAAGGAACGCGCGTGGTGCCTTGGCCTCGAGGATCTTGACGATGTTGAAGAAGAGCGTACCCTGCGTCTTGTCGAGAAAGCCATGTGCTCGGCCGAGGCTGTTTTTCTTGGACACGCCCGCAAGACTGAAGGGCTGGCAGGGAAAACCAGCAAGCAGAAGATCGTGCGGCGCAACATCTTTCGGGATAATCTCTGTGATGTCGCCTTTGATATCGTCGGAGTCCGCGAAGTTGGCTTTGTATGTGCGATTCGCGTGCTTGTCCCACTCTGACGTGAACACACATCGGCCGTTCAGTGCCTCAAACCCCCTCCGCAGCCCGCCAATGCCCGCGAATAGGTCGATGAACGTGAAGGACGGCTGCAAGGGCCGCAGGTCGCGCACGAGCAACCCCTTGATTTCACGCTCCACGTTGTATCGGGGTCGCGTCTCCCCCAATGACCAGCGTCGCAGGGTTCGTGTCGTGGTACCGAGTTTAGCCGCCAGCTCCTCTTGGGTTGCGTACTTGAGGGCGTGCCTTAGAGCGGCAACTGTCGGATTTTCTTCGGAGGGAGTCATACAGGACAACATGTCCGCTTTTTCTCCCGCCGTCAAGCCTCTTTAATGTCTGGCCTCGAAGATCCGTCTCTTGAGCAGGTCCGGCTCATGATGCGCGACGCGGGAGCAACCCGGCTGCTTGTCAAGACGCTGAGCGCCAACGACAACAGCAAGAACCAGATCTACTTTGGCGGCGACTTCGGTGTCGTGAATATCATCCCGTCCGGGACGCCGATGGCGGTAACATCCGGGGCTGCGGCGACGCCAATTTTCAAGGCTCCTGTGCAACTGGCTTGGCTGCGCTCCGATGGTCCGCCGGCACCAGCGCCGTTCGCGCAGCTAATTCTCTATCCGCAGTATCCAGAGGTGCGACTCTCCGGCTTCCTGCGTGCCGCAGAATGGGCACCAAGCGAAGTGATGACGCAGCGGATACCGGGGCGTGCGCTGCTCCTGGGCGTGACCCCAGCGGGACTGCTCGTTGCGCATGCCGCCATGCCGGACAGCAAGGTCGCGACTGAGCTTCGCGAAACAGCAGCGCATGAGTCGATCGGAATATTTCAACGATACGCTCTCAACATCACCGAAGCGACCGGGTCGTCACGCGAGCTCCTGCTTCGTGAATTGTGCCGCATCTCAGGAAAGGGGTGGATTCCCGGTTGGACGCTGCTTCCCGACGGCAGCAGTCGACCATGCAACGCAACGAACTGCGTTGGTGTGACGCTCGAATCGGAGCTCGGCATTCTCGCGAATGCTCGTTCCGAACCGGACTTCCTCGGGTGGGAGGTCAAGGCGCATACGGTGCGCAAACTCAGCGGTGACGCAGGTGGCGCTTTGACACTGATGACGCCCGAACCGACCGGCGGAGTATATCGCGAGGAAGGCGTGGTTGAGTTCGTGCGCAGGTATGGGTACGACGATAAGCGGGGCCGAGCGGGCAGAAGGAACTTCGGCGGCATTCATAGGGTCGGCCGCGTCTGTGCTGCAACCGGTTTAATGCTTCTTCTCGATGGCTACGACACGGCAGCGCAAAAGCTGACTCGCGCCGACGGTCAACTGGCGTTGACAGATACGAAGGGGATTGTTGCCGCTGCCTGGACCTTCTCCGATCTACTCATGCACTGGTCGAGAAAGCACGCGAATACCGCGTTTGTTCCGGCGATTCGGCGTCAGATGATGAGCAGCGAGTATCGGTTCGGTGAACGAATTCTTCTTGCGAGCGGGAGTGACTATCTGCAGCTACTGCGTGCGTTTGCTGTCGGCGTTGCCTACTATGATCCAGGCATTAAGGTGGAGACTGTGCTTGGCTCACCAACAGCCAAGCGCCGCAGCCAGTTTCGTGTCAGACGCGCGCACGTCGGCCGACTGTACAAGGACACGGGTCGATACGACGCATGCCGAGCGAGCGAGACGAATGGCGAGCAACACCGCTGATGCGTGTCTACGGCCGGCGCAACTCCTGAACGGGACCCGATGGTGCCGGGAAGGAGGCGACCTTCATCTTGCTCCAGGTGTCGGCACGCTTTGCAACTTCCGAGAATTGCTGTCCGGGAGCGATACGATTGAACTCTGAGTTGACCACCACCGCCCACTCCCACAGCAGCTCGCGCAAGCCCGACGAGATCCCTTGTCGCATCCAAATCTGTTCAAGGTCGAGTTCGTGCCCGATCCGATCAGAGACAACCGAAACGACATAGGTTGCGACGTTCACCCATCCCTGTCTGAATACCTCCTTCGCATCCTTCGTCTTGATCATGCTTTCGATCGCCTTAAACAGTATGACCTTGGCGATCATTGCCCGGTACCAGCGTACGTCGAGAGGGTTTGGTACGAACGACGGATCGTCGTCAAGTGCGGCCATGAAGGCGGCGAAGTTTTTCTCACCGGCCATTGCAACTTGGTTCGGCTTGCCACGCCATGCTTCGTGGTACTTGGCGATGTCGTTCTTCGTCAGTTTGTGCTTGGGCGGGATCGTATCTTTCAGCTTGCGACGCTTCGCAGGTGTGGTGCCTTCCCGTAGCAGCATCACATTGTAGGCACCAGCCGCGCGTTCATAAAACCATCGAGTCGCACCGTCAGGACACCACGTCTCGTTCGCCAGCTTCTCCAGCTGGATGTGAAATGGGCGGTTCGCCGACAGGTCAGACATCTTCACTGCGTTCTGGCTGTTGGCATACCGCGACACGTTGCTGATCAACCGCTCGCGCGCTTCATCCTGGGAGCCTTTCAGAATGATGATTTTCGTTGGCACCATTACGTGGCTTAGATCGATGGTGCGGTCGTCGCGTGACGCGAAGTAGATCGAGGATGTGGTCTGGCCACCGTTTACAATCTGCAAACCCTTGAGGAACGAAAGACCCAGACTACCGTCCTCCGAGCGTTCGAAGGCGGCTTCGTCGCAGACAAGCACCAGCCCGTTGTTGAACGCGAGAAAGTGCTCCGGCTCCTTGCGAAGCGTTTCGACGATGCCCTTGTTCACAGCGCGCTTGGCGCCGAGGAAGGTCCGCACATTCGCCTCGAGTAGACGGGTACCGAAGCGCAGGTAGAGATCGCGGATGAGTTGCCCCGGAATCGCGGTGAGGGCGTACTCATAGTCGGCATCCGGATCGGGAACATGGACACAGGGCAACGGTCGGCCGATGGATTGGACAAGACTGAGAGAGAGCTCGTCCCGAGGCTTACCCTCGGTGTGGCGAAACAGCCTCTCAATGTCCATTGCCTCGAGGGCCACCAGCTTTTGCTGGACTTCCTTGTTCGCGTACCGCTTGGTCTTGGTTCGGCCGTCGGTAATCACGAACACCCTGATTCGGTCGAGATCGTGCCAGCGTGACTGGATGGTTGCGACCAAATCCCGGACCGGGTGAGTAGGGTCTATCTTCGAAAGCAAACTCCCGCCTGCCGCGCGGATCAGGAAACGCACGCCTTCGGTGGCAGTAGCGGTGGCCTCCGAGTCTCTAAGCTCGTTTAGCTCGTCAGTCCCGAAAAAGTGGGTCACGAACAGGTCCAATGCCGATCCATCTGAGCTCACGGCATAACCCGTAATGCGAAGCCTGGCGTTTCCGACTTTGCCGGTCCAATGACAGACGGTCGGCGGCTCGCATATTCCGGTTTCCGCGACATGCTCCATTACCATCTCTGCGAAAACGAGCTCCTCTGAAGGAAACGGGCTTTCCCCAGCTTCCTCTCGCTCAGCAATGATCGTCTGCAGGTCGGATCGGAAGTTGTGGTGAAACGCTTCAATGCTCATTCATTCCACTCCAAGATCACTGATCATCTCCTCGGGACCGATGGAGGCAACCTGCAGCGCGTCCAAGTCGAGCACATAGGCAGCTGAGCGGACGGCGGCTGGAAGCGAAGCACGCTTGAGGCGAGGCATCTCCCCTTCCGATCGGAAAGACTTCCCCTGTTTCAACGTCAGTGTTCGGCCATAGAGCGGCGCATGTTCGTCGAGGTAGCCCATCACCATCAGCAAGGCCTCGAAGCCACGTTGTACTCCGGCTTGCCCGAACCGCGCGCGAAGTTCGGAGACAAGATCGACGAGCGATATTCCGTCTGCATTCTCCTCGAAGCGATACCCGCAGAGAAAGATCGGTGACCGGTCACCATCCAGTTGCTCGATACTGTTGATCCGCGCGAGAAAGCTTCCGGTACGAACCGTGCTCTTTACCTCAATCGCGCCGCCACGCACGTGAAAATCCTGCGCGGCCCGCAACGGTCCCTGCCAGCAGTCCAGAGCTTCGACTCCCAGCGAACTGTCAGCGAGCAGCTTTAGCATCCACAGCTCTCCGAGCAAGCCGATCTGCGCATCAGGCGACAGGGGTCGGTGCTTTCGAGTCATGAATGACTGCCACTCCCTGACCCGCGCGAGAAACGCTTCCAAGAGGTCACGGTTCGCCGTGCTTGCCGCAGCCGAAAGCGCTCGCAATACATCGACAACCATGATGGCGAAGATGTCGGATGATCCTTCCGGTCTCCTCACCAAGGCGATGGCCGTCCTATCGGCAAAAATCGCCTGGTCGTCGACACGGGCGACATCGAAGCCCCTGCCCGCGGGGAGACGGGCCGCATCCACCGGCCATGATCCCGGAAATGCAACAATCAGCGCCTCCCGTCCCAAGGGATAGTGACAACCGGCCTCGACCGAGACGGCACCGATCTGGGTAAGGTGCACGAACCGCCAGGCCTCTTGTCCTTCTTGGCGCGCGAGCGCTCGCCATGCCCGAGTGAGCCCCTCCTCAGTCCACCCACTCATTGACCCCTCCCCAGAGCACACTGTTGGCGATGTATTTCGAGTTGGAGACTCTTCGCTCAGAGGCACTTGACGGAAAGCTGATTGCCCACGCCGCTATAGGATCAGCGGTAGCTAGATCCGGCACCCCGGCCTCGGCAGGATCCAGCAGGTAAAGCATGAGCAGGCCTCTTTCCCTGCGAGCCGGGATGCCTGCCTCGGCCACTCCTTGCCCGAGAACGTGACGGATAGCCGGACCTCTCGGTTCGGATGGTGGCTCCCTGCCCTCGTTTCGATCCGTGTCGTTGCGCCAGGTCTTCTGACTGAGCTGCAGCGCAGCCTTCCATTCTGCTTCGGTCAGATCGATGGTCTGATCCCGAGGCGAGATGAGGGTTTTGATTGAGTATCGATCCGAGTGGTCTGTAGTCCGCTTCCGCTGTAGCATGGTGACCGAACAGTCAGCGATCGCGCGGTGCTTGTCGTCAGGGCCACTGTCCTTCCCAACTAGCGCTACGGTCCACTTCGTGAGCTCCCCGTCCTTATTCATCTCCTCGATGAAATCCGCAATCAGCGGACTCATGATCCGGAAGCTGGCCGGATGTGTGCTGTATTCCCTGAGGAACGAGATGACGTTCACGGCTGGCAGTTCTCGCCAAAGATGACCGTTCCACTTCTGACCGTCGTGCACGTACTTCTGCTCGCTCAGCGCCATCGATGGCCCGATCCCGTCAATAAAGCGGTTCGTGGCCAACAAGTTCGCTGAGATATCAGCCTCACGGTTCGAAAACACGATAGTCTGCAGCAGATCGCCCGAGTAAGTGAGCTGCATCGCGCGGGCATTCCTCATTTTCGCACGCGACGTTACCGTCAACACCGAGTGTGATTTCACCCGCAAGCCGAATTGCTTTGGCGTCGCTCCGGCCGCGACCATATTGTCGAACTCCTGTCGCAGCTCCTCGGCTGCGTCGGCGATATGTCCGAACCACTCCACCATCTCCTGCGACGTGTACAGGCGGCAGACGTCGAGATAGCCATCACGATAGCCGAACCAACGACCCATCTGCATCAGCGTGTCGTACATTCGCGCGGTACGCAGAAAGAAGCTCGTGCACAGTCCTTCTAGGGTCAAACCACGCGCCAGTTTGTCGCCACCGATGGCGATCACCTTCAGTCCAATTTCGTGGTTATCTGCGTAATCGAGTGCGTCCTTCGCCGTTCCGTTGATCTGGCGCACACGAATGTCCGAAAGGACATCTGGGAGCGCCGCAGCAATTTCTACCCACGCGAAATCTTCAAGCGCCTCACCTTCAACCAAGCTTTCGCGGATTCGTTGCATCCCAGGGAGAAAGGTCGCTTCGTATTCCTCGCGCATGGACGCTTCGAGGTTTCCCAGGTCAATTCTACGCGAATACCGGCCCTTCAAATAGCGCAGGTATTCGGCTACTTGGTTGACTACTGCGTTTTGGACTGAGGTGAAGCGGGTTACATGGATCAGCATCGACGAATGCTGGCTGCCCTGTCCGCGCAGCTTTCGCACCGCGCAGGCATAGACGAACGAACGGATTGCTTCTCCCAGCGAATCGGGCACGCGATCCTCGCCCTTCCATCGTGGGCTATAGCCGTTTTTGTGACGGGGCGGCATCCAAGGCTGGAACTCATGATCCGACAGCCGACGCACCAAGGGTAGGTCATCAGGTGCACTGGAGGCCGATGCAAACACACGTCCCGGTCCTACGTAGTTCGAGGGCGCCGCAAGACTGGTGATGAAGGCCGCGGGGAAAAGATCTGGTCCATGCTCCTGAGTCTCCCCCCGTTCATGAATGAAAATATTGGCGAATGGTGTCGCTGTGTATCCGACGTAGGCCTTCCGCGAAAAGTGGTGGAGAATCGACCGGATCAGCCTGTTGATCGTCTTCGGCTCATGCTCAAGCTCTGGGTTTCCGAACTCATTGACGATGTTTTCTCCGGTGTCCACCGACCCATGATCGGACTCGTCATCGATGATCAGGAGAGGCAGGTTGGTGACGAGCTTGCGACCGGTTTGGGCGTCGAGATGATTGACAACGCGATTGCGGATCCAGTGGAGCAGGCGTTCAAGCACCGTCTTGTTTTTCTTCACTACGAACAGCCACGGTCGCTGCTCGGGGCTGATATTCATCTTTGCCGCGACGGCGGTGTTGAAGTCGCCGCCCTCAGTTCTATTGGTTGCTGAGTTGGGCCGGATCGACGTATCACTGTCGATCAGCCCAACTCCGACCGCCGGGAGCTCGTCAACGTCTGTAATCGTAGAAAAACCGAGGAACCCTTCGTCGAGGCGGATCTGGGTTTGAGCTCTCAAGTTGTTGTGGAGACCCGCAAGCACGATGATGATCTTGTATCCTGCGTCGGCAGCCTTACAGATCAGTCCAGTGTAGTTCCCTGTTTTTCCGGACTGCACGTGGCCTACGACCAAGCCTCGCCGATCCCATGCACCATCGCGGGTGGGGTCCTCGAGTTGCGACAGGACTTCATCAGTGGCAACGTCGAGGGCGTCGAGGGCTGTCCACGGAATACGCGTCTCCATGTACTCGGAATAGCGCTGCCAGTACGTCCAGCCCTTCTTTCGTTCGGCATCAAGCCATGAAACATGGTCCTCGCCGCTTGAGAGCGTTGCATTGTCACCGACCGAGCGGCTTGACCGCCGGATCAACTCGTCAACAAGTGCGTCACGATCAACGAGCGCAAAATCTTCCTCCAACATCGTGGCGAGCTTGTTCAACTCCTTTTCGATCATTGCCGGAGTGACAGGGCTAGCCGCTCGCTCCGAAGCGAGGCGCAGCATGTTTTGCGCCATAGATAGAATTGAGTTGAAGGCTTTCTGATCCGAGCTGGTCATACCGAATCTGGCAGTTGGAGGATTGACACGAGATCGAGCCGCCGGTCGAATGGAGGCGTGCGGCCGATCCGTTCTTGAGCTTCTACCGGGCTCAGGCCACGAAACTTCACGAGTGCCTCAAACAACGACGAAAGCGTCTGCAGTACTTCACCGTCCGAAGCTCCAACGAAGCCCGTCCTCGGCGTCTCCTTGTCTTCCGCAGTGTCCAGCCAGATTCGCTGAACCGGAACCGTCTCTTCAACGAGTCGGATGAGAGAGAGAATGTCGGGCTTCAGCGAACCGGCGCGGCTGAGAACCGAGGCAAGAAGATCATGTTCCCGGTCAATGCGGTACGACGTACCGTGCGCCGAGCGTCGCACCTGCCAGACGTCTGCCACCGTGTCTGCACGGGTAGCTGTGACTTGTGTGATGTGCCCCCGGTGGGCAAAGACGCGTCTCGCCGTCTCCCGCGTCTCCGATGCAATTCGGTGAAGCTGAGATCGCAGTCGAACCGGCGGGCTTGCCGTCGACTTCAAGACATTGATCTTCCATTCGGCGTCTGCGCTGTTCGGTATATCGAGTCGAATGCGCGCGAGTCGGTGCGCTTCGTCGCGCGGCCAGGGTTTACCTCCGTCACCTAGTCCGAGCCAACCTCCCGCCAGAAGAAGCCGCTTATTTCGATAGACGTAGAAGCCTTCCTGCTGAGTCCACCCTCCAAAGCCACCCGCAGCTTCCTGTTCGGCAGCCTTCAGCATGTCGCGATGCGGGAGAACATGACATTGCGCTGTCACACCTGTCGTGTGCAGGATGCGATACTCCGGGCTTTCGAGCGCTTTGCCAGGGTGACCGCTAAGGAATGGATCCCAAGGCTTCACAGGACGCCCGTTGAGCAGCAGTCGCAAGGCCGGCTGCTGGCTTTCGATCAGGCGATGAAACGTCATAGCGAGATGTGCTTCCACACGATCTGCGAGGTTGATCATGTCCGTCGCGGCAAAACCTTCGGTCACGATGCGGTCGAGGTTCTCCCAGAGCACGATTGTGCCCTGTTGCAGTTGCTCGAGTGGTGCAAGCAAATGCTCTGACCCCGGCGCGGGTCCTTCATGCAGTGGCCAGGCAACCGAGGATTGTGGGCCAATCAGATCGAGATCCCAACGCAGGCAGACCGTCGATCCTCCCTTACTACGACTGGCGACTGTCAGCCGCCGAGCCTGCGAAAAACTTGCCGTTTTTAGTCCAAGGCCGAAGCGTCCTAAATCATGCAGAGGGCGCTCCGCACGTGGATCGCGTGCTCCGAGCCGCATTCCGGCTTCGAGCGTAGCATCATCCATGCCGACGCCGTCATCGACAATCCGCACCCAGCTTTGCGAACCGGCCCAATGGAGTGTCACGGCAACTTCAGTCGAGCAGGCGGCGATGCAGTTGTCGATGAGATCGGCGAGTGCAGTGGCAGGCGCGTAGCCGAGTCCCCTGAGGGACTCAAGCAGTGAGCTTGGATGTGGCGGTGCGTTTCTGATTCCCAATGCCTTACATCCCCAACAGTTCTTGCAATCGACGCCTGTGGCTTGGAGCAGAAAGTTTCTCCAGCGCCTTTGCGACGATCTGGCGAACACGCTCTCGCGATACGCCGTAGATCTGAGCGATGTCTTCTAGCGTCATTTCTTCGTAGTCTCCGAGTCCGAACCGATACCGGATGATCTCCGCTTCTCGCTTCTTCAGCTCCGCCAAGCAGTCGGCCACAATGCTGCTCGTCTCCTCCGAGTCGAGTGAACTCATGTTGTCCGGCTCAGCAAGCAGTTCATCCCACTGGTCCTCGGTTGAGGGATGCTCGGGAAAGCGCGGGACCGTTCGGAACTGCCGCACCTCATCAGCAGACACGCCGAGTTCGTCAGCGATGTCTTGGTCAGAGGCTGGATCGTCGGCCTTGATATCACGTAGTTCCATTTCCTTGGATAGCTTTGCCAAGCCGTCGTACCGATTCACAGGGATCCGGATTGCCGATGCTTCGTCCGCGCGCCATTTGCTCAGTGCCTGCTTCATCCAGAAGGTGCTGTAATCGACGAATCGGATTCCGCGCTCTGGATCGAATCGCTTAGGTGCCCGAAGCAGACCCGTGCAAGCCACTTGAAAGACGTCCTCCGGATCCTCCCCTTCTTCGACATCACGTGCCGCCACACGACGCGCGTAGGGGAGGTGTTCGACAATAAGCTGCTCCGTCGCTGCATCGAGGGCCGCGATGCGCTCTTCCAGTCTTCTCGCGTCATCTTTGCTTTCATCGCACGAAAAGAGAGCGGTCACGATTTCTTTGTAGAAGTCGAGTGTGCAGTCGAGTGCTTCCAGACTCGCAAGTGCTTCCCTTCTGCCTTTACCGTCCATAACGCGGCCGCGCGTGCTCCATAGCTTCAGCGCGACGGCGGCGGCGAAGAACTCCGCAGTTTCAGTGTCCTCCGGACGCTTCGGAAAAATTGATCGCAGAGAGACAAGCCGGGGATCCTTTGAACCATCGCGAACACTCTCGACAGCTTCGAGCAGAAAGACGGTTGCTGATTCGCAACAAAGCAAGCTCAATAGAAGCTCTTGTCTGTTGCTTGTCATAGGCGCAAGAAGCGCTTGTGCGCGGGACTTCTCCATTCTGAACCGCTGTGTACCCGGCAGCTTCGTATCTCGAGTCAAAACTGCCTCAATACCCTCTGCCAAGTCTTCAGAAGAAACCGCGGACAATGCTTCCCAGCGCTCCGGATACCTTTCGGCGGTGTCCTCAAGCAATTCAAAGCCTGCGGCTTCAAGGTTGCGTATGAGGTTCGCACGCAGCTCGTCTTCGTCCTCATTGCCTTCGCAAAACTCAAGCAGCGTATCGATATCCCCGAGTGAGTACGCGGCATTCTGGAGTAAGTCTTCTGCCCACATGGTGCAGACAGCCGGATTGATACAAAGACGCGTTCCGGTGGGCACGACTGCGCGCCTCTTCGATTGCCGACCGCTGCCGCCGACTCTAAGGAACCCTTCTTCGTCATCGTCATCGGGATCGATGTCATTGTCATCGATTCCATCTCCTGATATCGGTGCCGGGGAGAGGTCGTCGCCCCATGAGTCGACCGGTTCGGGCGACACTGCGGTGATCGCGACGGAAACCGCGACAAACACTCCGGAAGTCGTTTCACCGCTCGCCCTGTCGAAGAACTCTTCAGCGGGTTCTTCGGGGTCGAAGTCAAACAGGAGCTCAGACTCTTCGGCAGCGTCGATACTCACGGTCTGATTCGTCTCTGCTTCAGGCAACGGGATTCTCCTTCGTCATCGCTGGCCTTTCGGTCTCGGGATAGCCCATTGGCTGCTTTTCTTCAACAAAGACGGCTCAGTGTGGCCTACAACCAGCCGTGGTGTGCAACCACCTCGACATGCGCCCGGAGCTGAGACGATTGGCGCTACAAAGGTTGGTTGGGAGTCACCGAACGGTACCGAGTTGTGGCTTCTCGACCCACGCACAGGCTAACATCCTACTTGGAGAACGGTACGGCCACCCCCTGACAGCACTCTGACTGTCATCACCGGAATGAAATTGCGCAGAATCACCGGGTAAAGTTGCGCACTTGGGATCCCTTCGCACGCGGCGGTAGCGCCGCCGCGCTATAAGGCGACCTTGGTTCTCTTCCTTGACGGAGGGGGGCCAGTGTACAGCAGGGAGACTCTCGTGTTACTGCGACACTATCTGGAGCGCGGGTTGAGCAAGCGAGCGATTGCGCATCAGCTCGGCATCAGTCCGCGCACCATTCATCACTGGATTGCCACCGGCCAGTTGGACCGCGATCTCGAGGCCGCCCCGGCTCGGAAAAGCGCGCCACGCGCGCAGCGGTTGGATCGGTTTCGCCCGCTGATTCAGGAGCGCCTGGCCACGTATCCCAAGCTCTCCGCCAGCCGATTGTTTGCGGAGTGTCGGGCGGCGGGCTACGAGGGCGGCGTCACGCGGCTCCGGGACTATGTGGCGTCGATTCGACCGCGGCCCCCGGTCGAGCCCATCATCCGGTTTGAGACGGAGCCAGGGCGCCAGGCGCAGTTCGACTTCGCGGAGGTGCGGTTTCCGTGGGGCAAGCGGTTCGCCCTGTTGATGGTGCTGGGCTATTCGCGGGTGCTGCACGCCGAGTTTGTGCATCGGCAGACGGCACTGACGGTGATGCGCGGGATCGAGCGGGGCTTTACGAGTTTCGGTGGCGTGCCGGATGAGGTGTTGTTCGATCACATGAAGGCCGTAATCGTCGAGGACCATCGGCCCGGCGGCGGCCGGCTGCTCGAAAATCCGGAGTTCGCCCGCTTCGCCGCGCACTGGGGCTTTCGCATTCGCGCCTGTCGCCCGTATCGCGCGCAGACGAAAGGCAAAGTGGAGCGGCCGGTCGGTTACCTGCGCACCAATTTTGTGTACGGGCGGGAATTCCTGGGCGATGCGGATCTCGCCGATCAGCTCGCGCACTGGCTGCGCGAGGTCGCGAATGCGCGGCTCCACGGCACGACACGCGAGCGCCCCGATGTGCGTGCGTATTCCGGCCCATTCCGGCCACTGATTCCGGTTGAATCCGGCCAC
>JBGTOG010000102.1:0-2290 GCA_041742675.1 Gemmatimonadaceae bacterium
TTGCGTTCGCTGTTGAGCGGATCGATGACCACGGAGAAGTGATCGTTGGCAAAGTAGTCCCATTTGCGTCGCAGGTCCTGTACGCGCGTGCCGCTCAGGCCCGCGCTGTCGATGCACCAGGCGCCCACGTACAGATACTCATCGTCAAACAACACTCGTACGCGAGTGGTGAACGCGCTCGGCGCACCGTTCTCCGGCTCGACCTGTCGAAATCCGCTGATCTCGGGTGCTGTTTGCCAGGCCGCTTCATCGAGGCGGCCGTCCACCGCGAGGGGTTCAGTGATACGCACTGCCCGCGTGAGCAGTGCGGTCGCCGCACTGTCGACGCCGGGTTGTGCAACGCCGGATTGCGCCGTCTGCGCGGAGAGCCGCGCACTCGCGAAGACGTACAGCGCGAGGGCGAGCGAAAGATTGAACCGCTGGGAGTGACGTATCATGGCCGGTGGGGTGATGGAGTGACGTTCGTCAGCCACGCTGTCCACAACGCGATCGCGCCGCTCGAGTCCGGACGCACGTGTACCGAACGCTCCCGCAAGTAGCGTGCGTAGACTGGTGCGGCGGCCTCCCGCAGCAAGCGATCGTTTTGTTGCTCGCCCGCTCCCTTCGGCACGGCGTACACAAAGCTCGAGAGGGTTGGTGGTTGACCATCTCCATCCGGAAACTTCCGAAACGTGTCTATGCGCAGAAAATCGCGCGGCACGAGTGTACCGGTGCTGTCGCTTTTGATGCCCGCACGCACGAAGAAATCCACGGCGTGTTCCGGATAGCCGAACAACAATCCGTAGCCACGCCACCGTGCGGCGCGCGATGCGTTCTCCACCGCCGCAAGTACTTCTCGAACATCGGCCGATGGCGTGATGCCGAGTGTGCCGAAGAACCCAGCGTGACGAGAGACAGTTGTTGCTACAGATGTCCGATGAAACACGATGACCTCGGCTGCGCGCGTCGTTTGACCATCTGATCGGGACTGCGCCGCAGTGAAGACGTGCACAAACGCGCCGATATCGCCGCAGGTCAGTGCGGCAGTCGCGCGACGCAGCTGCTCGAGCGAGTCGAGCATCGTGGTCTGCAGTGAGGGCGCGATCCGATACGAGATTGCTCGGCCCGATGACAGCGGCTTGAGACCACCGGCGAGCGTGTACAGCGCTTCGCCATCCCCTGCCTCGAGCAGCACTCGTTCGGAGACCTGGCGAAGGTTCGCGGGGAGCGAGTCCGTAATGAAGCAACTCGGTGTTCGCGCGTGCTCCGCGGTCCCAACGACGGTCAGAGGCGTTGACGACCTTGGATCGACGACTGGCGGCCGTGAAGCCCCGGTGCACGCCGCAGCCACCGCGAGCAGCACGAACGTCGAAACGTTTTTCACTGGTGTCTCTCGTGGGATGCGAGCCAGGCGATGTCCGGGGATGGCTGCACCTCGATTCACCTGCCGAGGCTACTCGCTGCAAAGCTTGCTGCCGCCACCCGTCCAGCGCGCAAATTGCGCCAGTGCGCTGCGACGAGCAGCACCGCACCGGTGACTACCAAGAGCGCCTCCGCCAGCGTGCCTTCACCGAATAGCGGACGCACAGCGAGAAGGCTGGCGAGTCCGGCGAGCAGCAGAACGGCGGGCGCTCGCTGTCGATGGGCGCGCAGTCCAACTCCGATGCTGAACGTACCCATCACCACGGCAACAGCGAGGAATCCCCGCTCGACAGTCTCGCCTAGTAGCGCGCTCGCACCAAGTAGAGGCAGTACCGCGACTAACATCCCGGTCGCAATGCAATGTACAGCGCACAGCACGGCACTCGTCGCACCTACGATGTCGAGGGTGGCCCTTAACGGTGAGTGTCGAGAGCAACGGCTCGGACTCACGGGGTGTACCTCGCGTTCCGACCGATTTGCTCAGGACGAGTAAGCAGGGCAGACGCTTGATGATGCGGTGATAGCAGCGATAGGCTAGAAACATCCGAGTTGGGATCGAGCAGCTGCATCTCAGCCACCGCCGTCGCGGACACGTCCTGCTATCTTCTCGTCCCTCGCGCACCGAAAGCCCAACGTCGCGGTCCAGAATCCCGACGCGGAGAAGTACGCGCGGAAGGAGATGCGAAGGTGCTCCGGTGGATAGCCCCACGTGCCGCCTCGCGCGACGCGGGTTCCGGAGGCGTTGCTCACGAGTGGATCGACACGTGGCTGAGGAGCAGCATACGCGAGCGAGTCGAACGCGTCTGCAGTCCACTCGTACACGTTGCCCGACATATCAAACAGTCCAAGTTCATTCGGGGCGAACGATGCGACGGGAGAGAGCGCCGGG
>JBGTOG010000196.1:0-10709 GCA_041742675.1 Gemmatimonadaceae bacterium
TGCGCGGCTGTCGGCGAAGCCGTTGAGCCGCGCAGGGTCCGGTGGGCCGCGACCAACACACCAGCAACCAGACGATTGACCTCGCAGCCTTTCGATACGGTATATATTGATATATATCCACTAGCTTCCTCCGAGGACGCCATGGCCGAAAGGCACAATCAACCAACACGCGCCAAACTCTTCTGGAATGGTCGCTCTCAGGCCGTGCGCCTGCCCAAAGAGTTTCGCTTCGAGGGAACCGAGGTGGACATTCGTCGAGAGGGAACCGCCGTGATTCTTGAGCCGGTGGTGCAACGGCAGTGGCCGGACGGGTTCTTCGCGCACATCCGCGAGAACGCGCAGGTCTTTTCGGGTCTTGAAGTGCCACCGCCGCTGCCAGCGGGCGGGACGGACGTCAGCTTTGACGAGCAGTGACGTGCCGCTGAGCGTGCTGCTTGACACGAGCGTGTGCGTACAAGTGCTTCGTGCGCACGAACCAACCCTCAGGAGATTGGCGTCCGTCAGCCCTGATGCCGTCGCTTTCTCGGCGATGACGGTCGCCGAGTTGCGTTATGGCGCGAGCAAGGCGCGCGCACCCAAGCTGGCCCACGACCTCCTCGATGAACTCCTGGCGACCGCTCAAATTCTCGCGTTCGACACCGTCGCTGCCGAACATCACGCCCTGCGTCGGCGCGCGCTCGAGCAAGCTGGAACCCCGATTGGCGAGCGCGATCTGGTAATCGCCGCAACAGCACTGGCACACGAACTCAAGGTTGCAACGGGCAACGCCCGGGAGTTCCAGCGGGTCGAAGGTCTGGAGGTGGAGGTGTGGGGGTAGCGCAAAAGACGGGATGCGTGCCGCCGTAACGTCTACCCAGTTGCTGACGTATGTTCTGGTGACACTCAACCACACGCTGTGACCGACACGCTCGCCACCCGACTCCGAACAGCCCTGGGCCCAGACTACACGCTTGAGCGCGAGCTCGGCGGTGGTGGCATGTCGCGTGTATTTGTGGCCACGGAGATGGCCCTTGGGCGCCGCGTTGTGGTGAAGGTGCTGCCGCCCGATCTGGCGGCCGGTGTGAACAAGGAGCGATTCCGCCGCGAAATCCAGTTGGCTGCGCAGTTGCAGCATCCGCATGTGGTGCCGCTGCTAACAGCCGGTGAACGCGACGATCTGTTGTGGTTCACGATGCCGTTCATTGAAGGGGAGTCGTTGCGCATCACGCTGAACGAGCGCAAGCGGCTACCGGTGGCCGAGGTGATGCGCATTTTGCGCAATGTGGTGGATGCGCTTGCCTATGCGCACGCGCGCGGTGTGGTGCACCGCGACATCAAGCCGGCGAACATTCTCATGAGTGGGTCGCACGCGGTTGTCACTGACTTTGGTGTGGCCAAGGCATTGAGTGCGGCGATTCCGATTGCCGGTCACACGACCAGCGGCATGGCCATTGGCACGCCGGCGTACATGGCACCGGAGCAGCTTGCCGCAGACCCGGCGGCTGATCATCGCGTGGACATCTATGCGATTGGGCTGCTGGCCTATGAACTGCTTACTGGCATCGCGCCTTTTTCGGGCAGTTCGCCGCAAGCTACACTCGCCGCGCAGCTCACGGTGCGGCCCACGGCGCCGCATATCTCGCAGCCTGCGATTCCGCGCGCGCTGTCCGCGGTCATCATGCAGTGCCTTGAAAAAGATGCCGCGCAAAGACCGCCCACGGCGACAGCGCTGTTGCAGGCGCTGGACGATGTGGATGTGGCGATGCGCGACGAAGCCGCGAGCGCAGCATTTGCGAACAGCGCACGCTCTCGTCGCGCGGTGATGGTACTGCTGGGGTTTCTGGTGGTGGCGACCAGTGTCTTCGCATTCACACGCGACCGATCAGAGAGCACTCCGTCGCTCGCCATGCGCAACGATAGTGTCACTCGCTCCGCAGCCGCAGAAACGGTCGTGGTATTTCGTGACGCCCCCATGCTGCGCGATGAAGCGGCGAGTGTGAGTTTGCAGCTCGGCCTCTCACGCGCTGAATCACTGCAGATTGCTCAGCAGATGTCCGGCACGGCCCCAAACGTGGCGAATCTTGCGAGACAGGGTACGCCCACGGTCAATCGTGATTCCCTGATTGCCGCCGTGTCGCGCATTTTTTCTGACTCCCTGCGTGAGGCGCTGCAGAACATGGAGACGGCGCTGTCGGCACTTCCGCGGCAGCAGCAGTTGCAGTCACTCATCGTGCAGTCCCTGCGTGGCAATGGAGACTCCGTCCGTGTGCTGGCCGGTACGATGGTCACTCCCGGTGACCCATCGCGTGTGCCGCCACGACCTCCGCAAGGCATGTCCGGTGCCAGTGGCGGTGACTTACGTTCAGCGGTGGACGCGGCCACCCCACTGATCCCGCCACCACCACGCGGTACACATCGCCTGGCGATCATCGCCTTCACTGATCGCACACGCGATCCCGCCTATGCCACGATCGGTGCGGCGCTGTTGGACAGCATTGCGGCGGCGCTGCAAGGCTCGCCGGGACGTCTCGACATCCTGACCGCGGACGCCACGAAGAAGCTGGTCGGTGAGGTCTCGCCGAGAGAGGCGATTGCCGCTGGGTTCTCCCTGCGCGCGAACTACGTACTCAACGGAGCGTATTTCGTGCGCAACGACAGTTTGATCATCATTACCGGCCTTACGGATGTGCAGAACGGATCAGCGACACGCCTGAATGCGGAGGAGGCGCCACTTGCGCAGGCCACATCGGCGTTGGCGCCTTCAGCGAGGTGGGTGCGGGCTCGACTTGATTCGCTGCGGCGGGACGCGAGTGCGCGTGCTACCGTGCGACGGCCGCAGCGACAGCCGTAGAGGGATTCGGCGACCGCTGTGACGGGTGCAAAGCGGCTCGGCGACCGCTGCGCCGGTTGAGAAGCGACTCGGCGACAACCGCGACGGTTGTGGAGCAGCGTTGCTTGCGGGCAGCCCTGCGTTCATTCGGTGCTAACGTCACCCGCACTGCCGCGCGGTTCGCCGGAGTGTGCCGCCAGGGCGACGTCCATTGGCAACACATCGCGTGCGCGTACACCGGCCTCAAAGTCACCGAGCAGATGCGCGATGGAGTTGGCATAGTAGCTCACCAGTTCGCGGCCGCGTTCGAGTACGATGTAGCTCTCTCCATGACGCGAGAGCACGTTGCGCATACGCAGCATTCGATACGCGATGTCGAACGTCTCCGAGATATCGCGATCGCGGCGCAGCTCCTGGCCATTCAGCTCGACAAGCACATCACGCATATCGGCCATGCGCACCAGCAACTGCTCGCGCGAAATCACATCACGATCAAGGCTTTGGATGGCGGCGCAGGCGAGTGGTACGGGTGTCACGGGAATGATCGCGCCGATACGTGTGAGCATGTGATCGCACAACGCCTGCACGCGACCGAGCCGCTGCTCCCGCGGGAGTGCAAACAGATCACCACCTGCGCGCTCGTCCTCATCGCGAAACCACGGCGCGAGTGGCACCGGATCACCAACGATGACGGCGGCGCGGCCGTAGCGGCGCCAGCGGCCGGTGAGCAGTCGCAGCATGTTCCAGCCGGCATAACTGACAACACTTCGGAACTGTTGCCAGCGTTCGGGCTTCAAACGTACTCCAGCGTCGCGCGCTTCTCGCCGGCGCAGCTCGCGCAACAGCGTACGGTCTTCGAGCACGCGGTCGTAGTTGAGCGCAACGGGCACCAGATACAAGCGTTCGCGATAGGCCGGATCGCGGCCCGCGCCGAGCAGGTAGTCGAGCAGACCCACCTTGCCGGGGCGAAGGCGTCCGTCGCGTGTGAGTCCACCTTCGGGAAAGATGCCCTGCGTGACGCCGCGCTGCGTGATGTGCATGACGTACTGCTCAAGCACGGTGTGATACAGTGTTTCGCGGTATCCGCGCCGGATGAAATACGAACCGAAACGCTTGAACAGAAACTCGAGCGGAAACGCACGCGCCCACTCACCCACTGCGTACGAGATCGACACACTGCCGGCCAGCGCCCACGCCACCAGCACGTAATCGGCGTTGGAGCGATGGTTGATGAGATACACGACGATTGCGTCTTTGCGCAGTCTGGCCACAGCACCCGGGGTCGCTGACTGCACGGACGCTTTCCAGAATACACGCAGCATGACGTTGGCCACGGAGTAGCCGAGCCGATAGTACGCGAGCACGTTGAACTGCGGGACGATTTCGTCCAGGTAGCGACGTACACGTTGCCACGACTGGTCTTCGGTCTCGTCGGCCTCTCGCGCGTGCGCTTGTACCGCGCGCTCGATAACGGGCTCGGCCAACAGCGCGTCAATGGTATGCTGCTTTTGCGTGAACTTGTAGCGATCCACGCGGGCGCGGAATCGCAGCAAGGCACGACGGCCCATGCGCCGGAACGTGGCACGCAGCGCGTACGCAGCGACTCCGGCAAGCGCGAGCGTCGCCGCAACGATCAGGAGAACGCGCACGGTCCGATGTGCCCCAACATCAACATGCGTACCCAGCTCATCACGACCTCGCCATATCAGAGGGTGGTTGGTGGTACCAATCGCCTCAAGCGTACGGCTCGTCGTGGCGAGATGCCAGCCGAGGCCCCATACTAGTGACCGAAGTCGTTTCGCACGCTGCCTGATCCGACACGCCCTCATCTCATCCAGCCCGTGACTACTGACCTGTCACCCTTTCCCGTCCGGCCAATCCGCATCGCGCTCGTGCTCGGCGCGTTGGTTGATGTGAGCGGCGGCCTGCCAATGATCTTCGCGCCACAGGCCACAGCGGCGTGGCTCGGCACGCCGGTCTCGTCCGGGCAGCTGTTCTGGCCGTATTACTCATCGGTATTCCTGTTCGTGCTGCCGTGTTTCTATCTCATTGGCGCGGCAAATCCGGTGCGGCATTTCGGCATTGTGATTGGTAGCATCCTCGGCCGTCTCATGGGCGCCGCCTTTTATGGCGGGTGGTTTGCCTGGCACTTCCGCGACCGACATTGGCCGCTGCTCGTGCTGGCGATCATGAACCTGTTGTTCGCCCTGTACACGGCGGGTGCGCTCGGACCGCAGGGACGCACCCTGATTCGTGGCGCACTGCGCGGATCGCCGGCTTGAGGACAGGCTTACGGCACGCTCAGCATGCGCGTCATCGCGTCAAGGTTCTTCACCCCAAGTTCGCGCATCACATGCTCCGCGGCGACGATCTCCGACTGGCCCTCATCACCACCCACGACGTTTCCGAAACACCGCCGCGTAACCGCCGCATCGATCAGTGCCCCGCGCTGCGCAAAGGCCTCGTGCGACACTCTCAGTCGTCTGGCGGCTTCCACCTCGTTGCGTTCGTAGCGGGCAATTAATCCGAACAGGCGATCGGCGTACGGCGCCGCCAACGGATCCTGCTCCCGCTGGAGCGCCTCTGCATCGCGGCGGGCGCGCGTCATCAGCCCGGCATCCCCGCCCCGTTTCATTGCTACCGCGAGGGCGCTGCGGCCACGCGAGTCCACTTGCGTGACGCGTGACAACAATCCACGCAGGTGCAGCGCGTTGCGCATCGGTGCCCACTCGGCTTCGTACCGGGCCAGCGAGGCCTCGGCCTCGTCGTTGTACAAATGCAGGCGAGACCAGCTCCAGAGCAGCGATACGTGCTGCACGTGATAGCCTTTGTGCGGCCACAACTCGAGCGCTTCGCGTAGCGCGTGCGCAGACGCCGCCGGATCATCTTCGGCCAGCGCCAGAAACGGCTGCACGACCGAGAGAAAATTGGTAATGAGCACACGATTGCCGCGCTCCAGCACATCGTCATAGTACTGCCTGATGCTCTGTCGCACGCCGTCGGTATCACCCATGTGCACGTGCGCCCAGGAGATGGCGGTCTCACTCATCACCAGCTCCCAGGCCACGCCAGTGCAGCGCTCGCGGAATGTGCTCACGGCGGGCACCGCATGCTGCACGGCCATGGGGAAGTTCCCCCGCAGGAACGCGGACCACGCGCTGGCCAGTTGCACCATGCCTTGCGCATGCGGTTCATCAATGCGGTTGGCCAGTTCTTCGGCAATGCTCAGCAGTTGCTCAACGGTGCGCGCTTGCTTGCCTCCACCGCTGGCGCGCAGCACCGCCTCCCAGCTCAGGCAGCGAGCCAGCCGCTGTGGTTCGCGGGCGTGCAGTGCGAGCAACAGCGCTTTGGCTTGCAATGACGCGACACCAACATGGTCCACGCCGGACAGCGACGTACTGACCGACCAGAGCATGTCAATGCGGGCAAGCTGCTGCGGTGTACCCTTGGCGTTCGCGCTTCGTGCGGCCTCAAGATTGCTGAACTCCACGCGCGCGCGACGCAGCAGCAGCGACGGCAAAATCCCCATGCCGGCGTTTGGCAACGCGAGACCTGCACGACGCATGGCATCACGAAAAATTGCCCGCCCTTCATCCACTCGTCCGCTGATGCACAGTTGTGTGGCAGCGAGCCGCAACAGATCCGTTTGCTTGGTGGGGTCGCCAATGTCAGCGGCCGCACGCAGAAATGCGTCACCCGACTCTCCGCTCTGTCCGGCGTTGGCCAGGGCGTGGCCGAGTTTCACGCGCAGTGGGGCGGTCGCGGTGGCGTCGAGCGATGGCCGCAGGTCGATGGCGAGCCGGTATAGCTTGACGGCACGCTCGAACGCGAGTGCACGGGCTGCGCCGTCCGCCGCGCGTGCGTAGAACTCGCCCGCGCGCTCCGCGTTTCCTGCACGCTCGAAGTGTACGGCAATGGTTTCCGCGTCCACGCGCTGGTCGGGCGCCAGCGTCTGTGCCAGGCGGGCGTGACAGTGTTGCTGCGCTTCTGCGGGCATGCGGGCGAACACCGATTCGCGCACACGGTCGTGGTAGAGTTCGAGTTCGTCGTCGAGCGAGGGGCCCGTGCTGCGCAACAAATTCTGCGCGCGCAGGCGGGCGATCAACTGTGGACTGAAGGTGCCCACGCCGACGGCATCACGCGCGTGCCGCAACCGAAGTGGCCTCGCCGACACGCTGAGAATGTCGATAAGGTCACGGTCCTCTGCCGGCAGCCGCGAGACGCGATGTCGCAGCACATCATCGAGCGAGAACTCGGCGGATGTCATGATCGGATCATCGCTGGTGCGCTCGAGCAAATCACGCGACAGCTCCGCGATAAAGTACGGATTGCCTTTGGCCTCACGCGCGACCATGGCAGCGTGACGATCGGCGTCTGTGCGGTCTCCCAGCAGGGAGCGAGCCAGTGACTGCGCCTCCTTCTCAGCGAGCGGACCGACATCCACAAAGCGCAGCACCGCTTCGAGCGATTCCGATTGCAGCAGCATGCGGAGACATTCGCTCGTGTCCTCATACTCGCTCCGGTACGACACCAGCAGCAGCAATGGCGACTCGTATGGCGGCTGCAGGAGATCAAGCAGCAGTGCAGCACTATCTGTGTCGCCCCAGTGCAAGTCATCGATGTGCACCACGACCACATAGTCGTTTGCGAGACGCGACAACAGCGAGCGGAACGCCGCAAAGGCCTGACGGCGTCGCTCTCGGCGATCCGGAATAAGCACCGCATCACGCGCCAACTGCTCAATCCCCTCGACCTGTTGCAACACTGGAAAGAGCTGCGCCAACAAGCCTGTGCCGTCTGGCAGCAAACGCCCAAGCGCGTCTTGATCGAGCGTGTTCAAATGGCGCGCCAGCGCGTCCACCACCGCATCGATGCCCTTGTACGGCACCGACTCCTGCTCGTAGCAACGTCCCGCCAGCAGCAGCACCTCAGGCTCGTGTAGCTCCTTGAGGAACTGCGCGACGAGCACACTCTTCCCGCTGCCCGAACGCCCGCGTGCACCAACCATCACCGTGGCACCCGCACGAGAAGCGGCCGCGGCGTCACGAAGCGATGCCAACTCGGCGTCGCGGCCTACGACGGGCGACACACGTGCTGTGGACACGGCAACCCGATCCACCACATCGGCTGACGGCTCACCACCCGGCGCCAGCTCACCGAGTCGCTGAAGAATTGCCTCAGCATCGGGACGCGATTCCGCGGCAGGGTTCAGCAGATCTACGCACAGTGATACGAGTGCGGGCGGAACCGTGCCCATCATCTCATCCAGCGCCGGAACGCGCTGCAGCAGCTTGTCGCCCATCACTCGAATCGGCGTGCCGCTGAATGACGGCTGTCCCGATAACGCCTCGACGAGCATTGCGCCAATCGAGTAAAAGTCGCTGGCTGTTGTGAGCGGCTCACCGGAGAGCTGTTCGGGAGACATGAACGCCAGCGTTCCGCCGCTGCTGTCGTCCGACGTACCGCGTGAATCAAGGTCTTCCGCCAGACCGAAGTCGAGGATCTTCACCACGCCGGAGTGTGTGACGAGCACATTGGAGGGCTTCACGTCTCTATGAATCACACCGCGGGCATGCAGGTACGCCAGTCCTTCCACCAGCTGTCGGGTCGCCACCACGGTGCGCGCGACGTCGAGCACTCCATTGGGTCGTGCCCACTCGGTAAAATCGACGCCATCTACGAGTTCCATGGTGAAACACCAGTCGCCCTCGTGCGCGATGAGCTCGTAGAGCGCCACCAGATACGGGTGCACGATGCGCGCGAGCGATCGGAACTCCCGCTTGAACAGCAGGACACCGCGCGCGTTGCTCTCCGGCAGCAGCTTCACGGCCACGTGCGCATTCATGGCGTGATCGATCGCCTCGTACACCACACCCATGCCGCCCTGCCCGAGCGGCCGCACAACATCAAAGCGCGGCGACGAGTCGGGCTCGCCACCAGGAGTCAGCGGAAGTGAGCGCAGCCGCTCAAGCATCGAACTCCACAACCAAATGGGCGGGGAATGGTCCAGCGAGCTGCAGCGTGCCCTCCTTGCCCGGCGCCCGCCGCAAGTTCTCCCGCTTGAGCACGGCGCCAAGAATACGCGGCAACTGCACCGCATTGATGTACTGTCCGAAACAGGTGTGCAGTCCGTATCCGAAGTGCAGATACTGCCATGCGGGGCGGTCCAGTCTGAAGCTGCGCGGGTCATCAATCACATCCGCGTCCATCATCGCGGATTCAAGCGCAACAAGCACCTGCTTGCCCTGCGGTATGGTTTTCGCGCGACGCGTATCAGCAGCGAGTGTGTAGTCGGCACTGGCTACGCGAAACACACCGGGACCGATGGGATTGAATCGCAGCGCCTCCAGGATAAACTGCTGGATGGTGGCGTAGTCGTCGGCACGGGCGGCTTCCTGTGCGCGCGCCAACATTTCCGGACGCCGGAACAGTTCATCGAGCGCACGGGCAACGGCCCCAGACGTTGTAGGAATGATCGCCACTACAATGCCGAACAGCTTGTTGAGCAAGTCTTCGTCAGTCAGTCCGGGCATGCCCATCTCCTGCATCGCGAGCAGGCGCGCCAGCACATCGTCCACAGGCAACGGCGCAGCTTTGCGAGCCGCGATCGTAGCCCGGAGCGTGTCGCGCATGCGCTTCGCGTCGGCCAGCGCTTTCTGCTCCAGCTCTGGCGTGGACGGAAGGAAGAGAAACCCGGAAATCGCGGCGGCTTGTTCCGCGAAATCGTGCGGACCAGGAGCGGATGCACAGCCGAGGTAGTGCTCAACCAGCGCCGACGGCACCATGTCTGCCAGCTGCGTGACGACATCGATCTGTCCGTCAGAGGCGTTGACGATCGCTCCAGCGCGTGCGGCCACAAATGGCGCGACGACGTTGGGAATGTCTTCACGACGGATGGCCAGACGCATGGTCGCGACATCACGCGCGTATTCCGGCGTATTCTCCATGCCCAGAAAAAAGTTGCGACCATCGCACAGGCGGTCGAAGTGCATCGCGTATGGCACATGGAACACATTGTCACGACTGAGTACTTCCTGCGCATCAGTGAAGCGCGTGACAATGGCGATGTCCTTGAGCACCAATATTGGATCAACCTTTCGCAGCAGTCGGAACACCGGCTCGGCGTTCTGCTGCTGCGCCCACGCCTTGAGGTTGGCAACGAACTGCTCGACATCGTCGTGCAGCGTGGTGTTGGCCTGCGAAAACAGTGCACCGAGGTCGGCCGGCAGCAACCGCGCGCCATCCCCAATGGTCTTGGCTACGGAACCAATCAGCGACATCAGCGACTCTCCGGAAGGGTGTGCGTGGGCGCGCCGGCAATCACCCCGAGACCAGCAAGGCTGGGGAGAAAGAAGTAGTCACCACCACGCGTTTCAACAAACTGCGGTAGTCCAAAACAGAAGTGCGTGGGACGTCGGTCCGGTCGCGCGGGATCACCGCCGATCAGCAGGCGATCACGGTCACTGGTACGCGCGCCAACGACCACGTCCTTGTCGTTGCCGAGCGCGAAGTCGTTGCCGTAGTTCATCCATTGCTGTTGCACAAACTCGAACTGTTCGGCAATGCTCGCGACATACGCGATGAAGAGCAGCCCTTGCTGCGCATTGTCGTCGCCCGGTGCGTCTGGCGGTGTGTACTCACCATAGGGCAAACCACGACGAATGATACGACGGCGATTGACCGTCACGCCATCAAACCCGATGCCATCGCGCGGGTTGGCACGTCGGATGTGTGCACCGAGTGGACACACCGCACCGTGCGGGTCACCGCTGTAGCGAAAATCCGTGTTGCGCATGTTGTCAGCGGCGAGCTCGGCATCCGGGTGATCGGGCGAATGCATGAGCGGCGTGCCGTCGGGCCAGCGTCCCATCAGCTTGGCGGCCAGCAACTCCGGTCCACC
>JBGTOG010000201.1:0-12835 GCA_041742675.1 Gemmatimonadaceae bacterium
GTGAAGTGCACACCGCACTCCACGGCAAGCTGCGCGAGTGGGAAGTTGAAGTAATACGGAATGGCGCTGCAGACGGCGGTGCATTCACGCATGAGGGCGCGCACTGCGTCGTGATTGCGCACGTCAACTTCGGTGGTGTGCAAGCGACCGCCCGCGTGCGCTTCCAAAAACGGTGGCAGGGCGCCAAGACGAAGATCCGCAAGCACTACGCGCTCGACGGCCGGATTTCTGAGCAGATCAAACGCACACGCCGAGCCTTGCAGTCCGGCGCCAAGAACAAGCATCCGCATGGAGGGGTCTCCGAACGGGGAAAGTTAGGGAGTGGTGATGGACGTAAGGTAATGGGGTGCGCGCACGCTCGGCCTTTTGGACCGAGCGGTCTGCCAGCCCCGGTTCACCTGTGTTCTTGCTTCCCCGTACGCGACTTGAGATCACCGACCACCTTCCACACCAATAGCACGAGCGGCGTGCCGTGCAGGAAGAGGTCGAAGATGTCGATTGGACGTCTCAGCGTGCCGCTCATCAGCATGAGCAGCTTTTCCATCAGGTGCGGCTGCTGCCCAATTGGCTGCAGCGCCATGAACAACGCGACTGGAATCAGGATGACATACGGGACTCGTCGCATGCTGACTGCCTACTCACTCCGATCTGGGTGCGTCAGGCGCCGTCTCGGCCTGCACGCGCTGGTGCTTGACCTCACCAAGCATGCGCAGCATCAGCCGGTACGGCGCACTCTGACTGGCGACCGAGTTCACCGTGCCAGCAATGTAGAGATCGCGCTCGGGATCGTAAAACATGAACGAGCCTGACAACCCGGAATGACCGCGCAGGTCAGGTGGAGCCGAGAACGGCGACATCCAGCGCGGCAAGCGGAATCGCATGACCCCTACGCCATACTGCAGCGGGAAAAAGATGCGATTCCATGCCTCCATTTCCTGCAGGTACTCAGCCGGAAAGAGCTGTCCACCAAAGAATGCCCGGAGAAAAGTGACCTGCTCGTCGGCCGTGGAGACGACGCCTCCGTCCGGCCCGAACGACGCCATGGCGCGCGGAATGTGCAGCACTCCGCTTGACCCAGTAGTCGCCGCCGGGCGACGGTCTGTCGTGTCGCGGTACATGTAGGTGCGCGTGAGGCCGAGCGGTGTCAGAATCCGCGCTTCAATGACCGGGTCGATGGTGCGCCCCTCAAGGTGTTCGATCAGTCGGCCAAGCAGTTGAAAGTTCGTGTCGGAGTAGTGCGCCTTGCCGGAGGCGCCGGGCGCGAACCGCGGTGACATGCCGCGCGCCCAATCCAGCGCGTCTGCATAGTCCCAACTCTGATCTCGGCCCGCAAGCAGTTCGCGATCGAGTCGCACACCATTGTCGCGCTCACCCTCGAAGTAGTCGGGTACACCGCTGGTGTGCGAGAGCAGTTGTCGAATCGTGATCTCGCCGGACCGATCCACGCCGCGGTACACGTGAAGACCCGCGAGCTCCTCGGCCGGCAAATGCCGAGTCAGCTTGTCATCAAGCCCCAATCGTCCCTCAGCGCGCAACTGCATCACGATCGACGTCACAAACAGCTTGGTCGCGCTGGCAATGAAATAGCTGGTGTCTGTGGTCAGCGCGCCCGCGCTACCGCGATAATCGATGCGGCCGTCGCCCGACATGATGTGCACGACGACGCCGTTGATCTTTTTTCCGTCTACGGTCTTTTCCAGCAGCCGATCGAGCTTCTGCGCGACGGTTGGCTCCTGCGCGCCCAGACTCAGCGGAAGGGTCACGCAGAGGGCGAGCAAGAGCATGACGAACGACAGCATGACATCTCCATGGAGGAATCGTGTTCGCTCACCTACGAGACATCGCCCGGTGAAGATTCGCCATCGCGCTATGCGCACCCCCGACGCCCTCAGTCGTGATGATGCGACACACCCATGGTCCCACTGGCGATTCCCATATGGTGCACCGTGTGGTGATCACCGAGCGCAAGCAGTCCCACGAAACCCAGCGCCCGGATGCGCGTGGTCATGCGTGCGTCACTCAAATCGCGTGCCGTGACCGTGACACGCGCGCCGTCATCTGCGTGCGCTGCGCTCCAGGTGAATCCATCTGCAGGCGTGACCGTGCTGCCGTGGGACATGGCCATGCGTCGGATCGCATCGCGGACACGTCCGCTGCCACTGACATGAAAGCTGGCGCCGCCTTCGACGGCCTCGCTGCGTACCTCAGCGCGCAACGTGACGTCGTCCATATCAGCAAGGTGCTGTCGCAGCGCTTCGATATTCACCTTCGACCAGTCGGTGCGCGGATCGGCATCGAGCAAGCGCACAATCTCGGCGATGGTAGCAAACGCCTCCTGGCCGGCGCGAGTGGGCTGCGCGCTCTGCGCATGTGCGTCGTGCGTACTGCTCGTGCCCGTGGTCTGCGACTGTCCGGACGTCGCGGCGATGAGTGACAGCGCTGACACCACGACACTGCGGCGAAAGGATGGCATTGGTTTACCGGCTGATGAGTTGACACGAATTGACGATGCCTGTCAGGCGTGACTCCGCGCATTAAAGATGTCATGGTGCGTGATTCGGCGCACGATCAGCTGTTTCACGGGAACGCTCATGGCCGGTGATCCGCGACACAGAGCCATGCGCGTTGACGCCGCAACATTCGTCCTCGTACGCAATGCTTCGGCTTCGGATCTTTTGAGGGAGAATTTCTCACCATGGATCAGTGCAACACGTCCGGTATCGCGCATCGCCTCACCTGTTGGCCGATTGTGGCGTCGGTCCTCCTGCTCGCCGCATGTGACGGCTCCACCAGTCCCAACAGCAACGCTTCACTCCGCATCGCGAGTCCGGCGCAGGCGGGGCTAAGCAGTGAGACGGTCGGCGGCCTCTCCATCTCGGGCTCCAACGGAACGCTCGTGCTCACCGACATGAAGCTCATCGTCGATGAGTTTGAGATCGAAAACGATGACGATGACTGTGATGACGATGATGTTGTCGGCGTGTGCGCAGAGTTTGAGACCGAACTGTTTATTGCCGATGTTCCACTCGGCAGCGGCGCCCTGAACATTGCCAATGATCGCATTCCGGCAGGCACCTACACAAAGTTGGAGTTTGAAGTCGAGAGCCTCGATGATGATGAGGGAACGTTCACGCCGACGGGAGGTCAGGCACGCGAGTTTCGAGCGTACTTTGACGCCGAGGTCGAGATCGAGCGGTACTTCGCGACACCACTGGTGATCGATGGCAACTCGGCTGGGATCACACTCGAGCTGCGCCCCGATCTCTGGTTTCGGAACGCCGATGGCACCGTGCGCGACCTCTCTCAGTGGAATTTCGCAACGACGTCTCGCTTGATTGAGTTCGAGGTGGAGTTCGAACGGGGCGTGCGGGTCGAGTTCGAAGACTGACGGCGTTCACAGTGGCGGCCGCACTCCCGCACGGCGTTCACGGTGGCGGCCGCAGGAACGCAACGACCGCGTCAACTCCTGCATCATCAGCAACTTTCCACTGCGGCATCTGCCCGTCCTGCTTTTCACGCGCGTAGCGATCCACGATCTCATCGAAGCTCGCTCCGGTGTTTGAGCGTCCCTGATGCCGATCCGCTCCGCGTTCCAGCAGCAACAGCACAGCGTGCCAGTTCGGGGTGGTGGCCGCGTGCACACGTCAGTTCGCCCGCCGCGTTGGAGTTGGCCGCGAACTGCGTGCGCGTGTACAGGTGCATCGAAACGGTGATGACCAGCGGTGCCGCAGCCACGGCGAAGGCGAGCACTCACCAGGCGGGCGACGTTGCACGGGAGTAGATCGCCATCGAGATGAGCAGAGGAGCACGAGGCGACGCTCGCGTGGATCGCGCGTCGCGCGCTACGGGATCAGGTGTCGAGCGGCGGAAGCTTCAGGGTCGATGACGCGCAGATCACGTTGCATCGGGCGTGACGCGGTCTGTCGGCGCGGGGGGGGAGGTGAACTGCCGTTATCGGTTTTCGGTTGTCGGCCGCTACTGGCTTCCGGCGGAGCGAGGAGATCCCGAACACCGTGGGGGGTGGTCGGTTGGCGGTGGTCAGTGGTCGGTAATTTTGATCGCGACTCGGCGCGACGATCGTGAACCGCCATCAGAAAAACCGACCACCGAAAACTGCCAACCGAAAACTCCGAACGCCGTTGTGGTGCGCCGCCCCAACGTCCGTGGTGCGTAGCGGCGCGCAAACTACCGCCGCACCCGATCCCGCCCTTCTGCCTTGGCCCGGTACAGCGCGGCGTCCGCCCGCGCGAACAGATCTTCCACCGTTTCAATGCGCGCCGCGGGAAACGTGGCCACACCAATACTCGCCGTGATCGAGATGCCCTCTTCGCGCGGACGCGAGGAGAACGTGTGCTCTGCCACCGCTTCGCGAATACGCTCCGCAAACGCATCAGCACCCGCGTCGTCTGTTTCCGGCAGCAGTACCAGAAATTCCTCGCCGCCGTAGCGCGCCACTACATCGTTCTCGCGCACCAGCGATCGAAGCAGCTCTGCGATGTCGCGCAACACATCGTCGCCAATGAGATGGCCGTACGTGTCGTTCACACGCTTGAAGTGATCCAGATCAATCATCAGCAGCGCCAGCGACGCGTCGTATCGGAGTGCGCGCTCCATCTCGGCGGTGATCGTTTCCGACAGGGCGCGGCGGTTCAGCAACTGCGTGAGCGGATCGGTTTGCGCGAGTTGCTCGAGACGAGCGTTGTCGGCCATGGTGTGCTCTACCATGCGAGCGCGCTGAATTACCGCGACAGCCGCTGTGATCACGGCTTCGGCAAACTCGAGATCCGCCGGGCCAAGCGGCTCCTGATCCATGGTGCGGCGCACCAGAAACACGCCGTAGGCACCACGATCCACCGTAAACGGCAACGCGATCACCGAGCGGATGTTCACTTCAATGCCTTCCAGTCCCCACACCTGTCGCACACCCTCGTACAGCGGATGGGTTTTGATGTCTTCCACCAGCACAGGTTGGCCGGTTTCGAGCGCCGCCTCGAGTTCCGGGTAGCGATCAAGCGACACGTCCAGATGCGTGATCTTGGGATTCTCCACCGCCGCAACAACCGTGGCGGTGCGTGTGCCCGCCTTGGCCAGCACCACCGAACAGTGCGACACACCCAGTGCTCGCGCCGCGCGGCCAACGAGCAGTTGATACAACTCGCTCACCGACAGATCGCCCGTGACTTCGTGCAGGATATCGACAAGCTTCCGTCGACTTTCGGCATCTTCCTGCGCGCGAAACAGTTCATCCTGTGTGCGCTGTAGCGCCGCACGTGTGGCGCGGAATACGGCGCCGTGGCGCAGGTGCGCCTGCACGCGGGCCAGCAGCTCCTTGGGGCGGTACGGCTTGCGAATGAAGTCAACGGCACCGAGTCCCAGCGCACGCACAGACGCGTCTTCCGGAGGCAGCGCGGAGAGCATCAGAACGGGCAGGTCGCGCCACTTCTCGTCGGCTTTGATGCGCTCAAGCAGTTGAAAGCCTTCAGTGTCTGGCAGCATGATGTCCAGCAGCAGCAGATCGGGCGCGCGTGCCGAGAGCTCCGCCAGACAGCTCCGCCCGTCCGTGGCGCGCACTACTTCGTAGCCGTTCTCCTGCAGCAGCCACCCGATGGACTCCAGCACCGCCGGATCATCGTCGGCCACCAGAATGCGCGCGCCAGCGGCCATCAGCCGTGCACCGTTTCGCTCGCCATTGCCTCGTCGCTGACCTGAGCCATTAATCCCGGCCACTCAATGTTGCCGCCGCTGATCACAGCGACGATCGGTCCGTCCGCGGCAACCTTGCCTTCCATCACCGCTGCCAGCGTGATCGCGCCGCTGGGCTCCGTCACCAACTTGAGACGGTCTACCAGGAAGCGCATCGTGCAGCGAATGGGACCGTCCTCAACGGACACCACGGAATCGGCGAGCACTGACAGATGATCCCAGTTGCGATCGCCCAGTCGCACGCCGAGCAGGCCATCGGCGATTGATGATGTGTGATCAAGGGTGACCGGACCACCGTTCGCGATGGCCCGCGAAAGCTTGGGTGCACCCGCCGGCTCCACACACACGATGCGCGCGTTGGGTCGAAGCAACTTGATGGCCGCCGCCACACCACTCGACAGTCCGCCGCCACCGACGGGGACGACAACCGTGGCGACGTCAGGCAGATCATCAACAATCTCAAGCCCAACGGTGCCCTGCCCCGCGATGATCGTGTCGTCATCAAAGGGCGGGACGACGGTCGCACCTGTTTCGCTCGCCAGCTCTTCCGCGCGTGCAATGCGAGCAATTGTTGTCGTACCAACGAGCTCCACCGTTGCGCCGAGTCGCTCGCAGCCGGCTTGCTTGGCGGTTGACACGGTCGTCGGCATCACCACCGTGCACGGCACACCAAAATGACGCGCCGCGTAGGCCACCGCCTGCGCGTGATTGCCACTCGACGGTGCAATGACACCGCGTGCACGAACGTCCGCGTCCATCGTGGCCATGTAGTTGAAGGCGCCGCGCACTTTGAACGCCCCGATGCGCTGCAAGCATTCTGCCTTCACCCATACACCCTGCGGAAATCGTTCCGTGAGCGCATCCACGGGTAGCAGCGGCGTGCGTACACTGACACCACGCAGTCGATGCGCAGCGTCGTGGAGAGCGGCCAGGTTGATGAGCGGAGCGGGGGGAGACACGTACTGCGTGGGGACGCGGGTGGGAAGACGGGGGACGACCCGCCAGTACCGCGCGCGCCGTCCCCCAAACTAACCGATCAACCGTTCAGGTCGAGTTCTCCATCCGGAGCAGTGTCTGGCGCCGGCGCGTCGCCGTTCTCGCCATTCTCTCCGTCGCCATTCTCCTTGTCATCGTCCGGTACCACACGCGCGACCGCGGTCACCATATCGCCGCTGTCGAGCGCAACCATCTTGACGCCCTGCGTATTGCGTCCCACCACACGCATCTGGGCCATCGAAGAGCGAATGGAAATACCGCCGCGCGTGATCATCATGATCTCTTCGTCTGCCGAGACTTCCATCAGCGCCACCACATGGCCCGTACGCTCGGTGCGCTTGAGCGTGAGGATGCCCTTGCCACCACGCTTCTGAATGCGGTAGTCATCGAGCGACGTGCACTTGCCCAGCCCAAGCTCGGTGCACACCAGCAACGTGGCTTCATTGCGACGAATCACAACCATGCCAACCACCGCATCACCGGCTGACAGCGTGATGCCCTTCACGCCTGTGGTGTCGCGTCCCATCTCGCGCACATCCTGCTCATGGAAGCGCACGGACATGCCCTGACGCGTGCCGAGAATGATGTCGCTGGTGCCCGACGTGACTTGAACATCGATGAGCTCATCACCCTCTTCGATCTTGATCGCCTTCACACCGTTCGCGCGCACATTGGAGTACTGCGACAGCGCAGTCTTTTTGACCGTGCCGTTGCGTGTGCCGAACAGCAGATACTCGTTGTCGCTGAACTCGCGCACCGGAACAATCGCTCGGATACGCGTGTCGGGCGTGACGTTGATCAGGTTCACGATCGGCTTGCCGCGCGTGGTGCGGCCGGCCTGCGGCAACTCGTGCACCTTGAGCCAATAGCAGCGCCCGTCATCGGTGAAGATCAGGATGTAGTGATGCGTGGACGTCACATACATCTGTTCCATGAAGTCGCCGTCCTTGAGATCGGCGCCAATCTTCCCGCGCCCTCCTCGGCCCTGCTTGTTGAACAGCGACACCGCCGTACGCTTGATGTACCCCTGGCGCGAGATGGTCACCATCATCTCTTCTTCGGCGATCAGATCCTCCACCGAAAACTCGCCTTCATCGCTCACGATTTCCGTACGACGCTCGTCGCCGAAGGTCTCGCGCACTTCCAGCAGCTCGCCCTTCATGATCTCCATGCGGCGCTCACGCGATTCAAGGATGCTCCGCAACTCGGCGATCAACGTGCGCACCTCTGCCAGCTCCTCCTCCAGCTTCTCACGCTCAAGACCGGTAAGTTTGGCGAGACGCATGTTGAGAATTGCCTGCGCCTGCCGCTCGCTCAGCCCAAAGCGCGTCTGCAGCTGTGCACTCGCGGTAGGCGTGTCTTCTGCCGCGCGAATGAGCTTGATGACTTCGTCGATGTTGTCGACGGCGATCTTGAGCCCTTCGAGGATATGCTCGTGCTCAACGGCTTTGTCGAGATCGAACTGCGTGCGCCGCACAATGACTTCGTGGCGGTGCTTGAGATAGTGATCCAGCACCTGACGCAAGCTGAGCACGCGGGGAATGAGGCGCCCGGTTTCGTCGGGCACCAGCGCCAGCATGATCACGCCAAACGTGCTCTGCATGGCCGTGTGCTTGTACAACTGGTTCAGCACGACGCGCGGAATCGCATCACGCTTGAGCTCGATCACCACGCGAATGCCTTCGCGGTCAGATTCATCGCGCAGCGCTGAAATGCCGGTGAGCTTGCCATCACGCACCAGATCAGCAATGTCCTTGACCAGCTTGGCCTTGTTCACCTGATACGGCACTTCCGTTACGACAATCTGTGACTTGCCCGACGACTCGCGCTCTTCGATCACGGCGCGGGCACGCATCACAATGCGACCGCGGCCCGTGGCCTGATAATCCGCAATGCCCGCGCGTCCGTAGATATAGCCGCCCGTTGGGAAGTCGGGACCCTTCACAATGCCACGCAGCGCTTCCGGTTCGAGCTCCGGATTGTCGATGAGTGCAATGCACGCGTCCACCACTTCGCGCAGGTTGTGCGGCGGAATATTGGTCGCCATACCCACAGCGATACCCGACGACCCATTGATGAGCAGGTTCGGGGCGCCAGCCGGCAGTACACTCGGCTCTTCCAACCGATCGTCGAAGTTGGGCGCAAAGTTGACAGTATTCTTGTCGATGTCCGTGAGCATGGTCACGGCCAGACGCGTCAGTCGCGCTTCGGTGTAGCGATAGGCGGCGGCGGAGTCACCATCGATGGAACCGAAGTTTCCCTGCGGATCCACAAGCAGATATCGCAGCGAAAAATCCTGCGCCATGCGGACCAGTGCGTCGTAGACCGAGCTGTCACCGTGCGGGTGATACTTGCCGAGCACATCGCCCACGACCGTCGCACACTTCTTGAACGGGCGACCCGGAACAAGACCGAGTTCGTTCATCGCATAGAGCACTCGCCGATGCACTGGCTTGAGTCCATCGCGCACATCGGGCAGTGCACGAGAGACGATGACGCTCATGGAATAGTTGATGAACGATTCCTTGATTTCCTCGTGAATCATTCGCGGCAGAATGCGCTCGCGAGCGTTGGGAGCGGTCATGGAATGGCGTGGGGAGACAGGGAAATCGGCCCCTCCCGAGGGATCACGCACGAATTGCGCGATGTGGGGGGCAACCTGTGAAATCTAGTCGAGTGCAGGCCGCAAATCAACTTACGGCGATCACTGTAAGTTGTTGCGTAGCAACGACTTCAGGGAAGTCGCTCGGGACCTTGCGTATCGATCGTGGTGTCGATGGTCACCGAAGCGAACTCTTGCGTCTCCGGGAAATCCTCGGCCTCATCGGCCGCCGCTTCCCGTTCGATCGCCTCGCGCTCCGCTTGATAGCGCGTGTACCAGCGGCGCGTGACTTCACCGGCCAACGCAGTGTTACCCAGACCGAAGGCCAGTCCCATGGCCAGCGCGACAGCACCGAACAGGATGCCAAAGGCGATCGTCACGATGTTCGTGGCCACGCCGATCTCCTGCAAGGCCATGAAGATCGCCAGCACGATCACGCTTCCGCGCCCAATACGAGCCAATGCCGCTGCGCCGTGCACGGCACCGGCGGCGGCACGGATCAGCCCCTCCACAAAACCACCCAACACGATGCCAACAATCACAATCACTATGGCGGCAATGATGCCGGGGATATACGACAGCAGTTCGCTGAACACGCCAGCCAACGACTCGAGCCCGATGGCGTTGGCTGCGATCAGCAGCACGGAGAACATCACGCCCCAGAACAGAAACGCGGCCACCACACGCGCCGGATTGATCGGCGTGCCAGAGCGCGCCACGGCCTCAAGCACGCCGCCCCGATCCATGAGCTGATTGAAGCGCACACGGCGCAGCAGCCGATGCGCACCCTTCTCCACCAGCTTCGCCACCAGATATCCAGCGAACAGAATCACCAAAGCGCCGAAGAGCGCCGGAATGAACTCGGCGATCAGCGTGAAGCTGTACTCCAGACGGCCAGTGAAGCTGTCGGGCAGCGGCGCCGATTGCATTCGCAGGAGCAACGCCTGTGCGGGGAATATCGCGGTTTCAACCATTCCAGCGAATCTAGCGGGCCCAGCAAGCGCTGCGGCTCACAGCCGAGTCCCGCGCTGCGCGTCGAACAACACACTGCGCTTGCAGCCCGGACAGAGCAGCCATTCACGCCGTCTTGAATAGCCAAGCCCAAACGAGCCGCCACCGATGGCCCGGTGCGTCAGCGCCACCTCGCACCGCGGGCAAAGCGCCATCTGCCCCGCCGCGTGGGCCGCACGTATCGCCCGCTCTTCGCTGCTCGTGTACGACGCGGATTGTGTCATTCTGCACAATGTGCGCGTTGGGCCTACCGAGGCAAGGCAAGCAGCGGTTGACTAGTCGCCAACGCGAACGACCACTTTGCCAAACTGTTCGCCGGACTGCAGGCGCGCGTAGGCGTCGCGTCCGCGCTGCAGTGAGAAAACGGAATCCACCGGCGGCAGGAGCCGGTCGGCACGCAGCTGTTCGGCAATCGCAGCGAACTCGTCATCGTTGCCCATTGTGGAACCCATGAGTGTCCACTGATTCCAGAACATGCGACGCACATCCGTCTGCACCATCGGTCCCGAGGTGCCACCGCACGTGACCAGTCGTCCGCGCTTGCCCAGCGCGATGAGTGACTGCGTCCACGTTGCTTCACCAACGCTGTCAATCACCACATCCATGCCACGTTTGTTCGTCGCGAGGCGCACCTGTTTGCCGGCATCACCATCGCGATGATTGATAGTGTGGTCTGCGCCGAGCGCTGAGGCACGCGCGAGCTTCTCATCGCTGCCTGACGTGACCCACACGGTGGCACCAAGCAGTTTGCAGATCTGCAGCGCCGCCAGCGCCACACCACCGCCAATGCCCCAGATCAGCACATGATCGCCCTCACGCACACGAGCGCGAGTGTGCACCATGCGCCACGCCGTGAGTGTCGCAAGCGGGAATGCAGCCGCCTGCTCGAAAGCAATGTTGGCGTTGATCAGCTGCACGTTTTCCTGCGGTACCACGACGTACTCCGCAAGCGTGCCGTGGCGATGTTCGCCGAGCACGCCATACGTCAGGCAGAGTGGCTGATCGCCGGCGCGGCAGTACTCGCAGCTGCAGTCGCGATTGACAACGCCCGGGTTGAGAATCACCCGTTGCCCTGGGCGCACGTCGGTGACGTTCGCGCCCACGGATTCGATGACACCAGCGCCGTCGGAACCGACGACCCAGTCGGGCGTGATGTTGACGCCCGGGATGCCGGCGAGCACGAAGAGATCGAGCCGGTTAAGCGCCGCCGCGTGGATGCGCACGCGTACGTCGCCGGGGCGGTCGAGTTGAGGTTGCGGGACGTCGCGAACGGAGAGCTGCGAGAGGTCGCCGTGGGCGGAAATGGTGAGGGCGCGCATCGAGGTGGCCATCCCGCACGATAATGACGCAATCACCCGTGCGCTTTTCCCAACCGACAACTGAAAACCGCACACCGACGACCCCCCACGCAGTTTCGAGTGCCCGCGCTGTGGCTGTCGGCGGTAGCGGCGAGCTGTTCAAACGGATCACTGAATACCGACTGCCGATCACCGGCTACCGGCTACCGGCTACCGGCTACCGGCTACCGGCTACCGGCTACCGCCGCCACGGTTTTCGGTAATCGGTTGTCGACCGCTACGCACCACGAGCGTTGGCGCGGAGATCGCGGTCTGCGTGGGGGGTGGTCGGTAGTCCGTCATCGGTTTTCGGTTTGCCGACGGATACGCTCCACGAGCGTTGGTGCGGAGTTCGCGGACTGCGTGGGGGGTTGTCGGTAGTCCGTCATCGGTTTTCGGTTTGCCGACCGCTACGCACCACGAGCGTTGGCGCGGAGATCGCGGACTGCGTGGGGGGTGGTCGGTAGTCCGTCATCGGTTTTCGGTTTGCCGACGGCTACGCACCACGAGCGTTGGTGCGGAGATCGCGGACTGCGTGGGGGGTGGTCGGTTTTCGGTCTGGAGGAGGGGCGCCGAGGGTCGCACGGCGCCTATATTCCGAGCATCCCGCGCCCCGGCGCACTCCTCGTCCTTCCAGTCCCGTTGTTCCATGGCGTCCTTCCAAGTCCCGCCGCTCGGCGAATCGATCGTTGAAGCCACCGTTTCTCGCTGGCTGAAGCAAGTGGGTGAGAGCGTGTCCGCTGGTGACACGCTCGTGGAGCTCGAAACCGACAAGATCACGGTCGAAGTGCCGGCGCTTGAATCGGGCACGCTGTCAGCGCAGGCCAAGAGCGAAGGGGACGTCGTCAACGTGGGCGATGTGCTCGGTGAAGTCACGGCGGGCGCTGGAGCCAGTGCGCCGTCTGCGGCGACAGAAAGCGCGCCGGCCAAGATCGAAGAAACCGCGCCGGCCAAGACCGCGGAAACCGCGCCGGCAACCGCCGCACCAGCGGAGCCAGCAGCCAAGACCGACGAAGACAGCGACCCCAAGGCCTCACCTGCCGCGCGCCGCCTCGCCGCGGAACAGGGTACCGACCTTGCGCAGGTAGCGGGCACCGGTCGCGGTGGCATGATCGCCAAAGTTGATGTGTTTGAAGCCAGCAAGACATCGGCGCCGGCCGCGGCACCCGCGAAGCCGGCGGCCAAG
>JBGTOG010000215.1:0-4723 GCA_041742675.1 Gemmatimonadaceae bacterium
ACGCCCACGCCCAACCCACCGGCCCCCGCGCCGGTTGCGTCCGTCACCGTCACGCCCCCCACCGCCTCGCTGGTGCCGCAACAAACCACCACGCTCTCGGCAACCGCGCGGGATGCGAGCAGCAACGTGCTGAACGGGCGGACGATTATCTGGAGTAGCAACGCTACGTCCGTCGCCTCAGTCTCCACCACGGGCGCGGTCACCGCGGTCGCGCCAGGAACAGCGACCATCTCCGCTACCAGCGAAGGGCGCACCGGCACTGCCACCATCACCGTCACGCCAACGCCCGTCTCGCAGGTTACGCTCTCGATCGGCGCCGATACACTGCAGGTAGGCGAGACGCGCACGCTCGAGGCCACCACTCGCGCTGCCGACGGCTCGGTGCTCAGCGATCGCGCTGTGACGTGGAGTTCGGCTCCGTCTGCGATCGCGTCGGTCGTCAACGGCGTCGTCACGGCCGTGAGTCCCGGGGTGGCCACGGTGACCGCTACCAGCGAGGGGCAGAGCGCGAATGCGCAGTTCACCGTGCGACCCGTCGCGGTTGCCAGCGTGCAGCTGTCGGATTCCGCACTCAGTTTGGTAGAAGGTACCTCGGACACACTGATCGCAGTCGCGCGTTCGGCCGCCGGCGAACCACTCGATCGTCCGGTGACGTGGAGTGCAGTCAACAGTGCGGTCGCCACGGTTGCGAACGGTGTCGTGAGCGCCGTTGCACCGGGCACGACCATGATCACGGCCACCAGCGAGGGGGCGAGCGCATCCGCGATCGTTCAGGTAACGCGTGTGCCGGTCGCCGTGGTCGAACTCAGCGTGCCAAACGACACTCTGAACGTGGGGCAGACCACCACCCTCGCGGCCACTATTCGCGATTCCAATGGCATCGTCCTGACCGGTCGCACCATTACGTGGAACTCCAGCGCGAGCGCCATCGCTTCGGTCACGAACGGCGTAGTTACCGCGGTGTCCCCGGGCTTGGCGACCATCTCCGCCACCAGTGAGGGGCAGACGGCCATGGCTGAGATCGTGGTGCGCCCGCCGTTCGTGATCGCCGATGTGCGACGGAGTGTGGCGCCGGGCTTCGAGCAGACGTGCGCGATCGGCGCCAACGGCGGCACCTTCTGCTGGGGCTGGGAGCGCTACGGCGCACTCGGCAACGGACGCGAAGTGAACGAATTTCGCACCACCGCTGACGCCGTCACTGGCGGACCGACGTTCACCTCGCTCGCCGGTGGCTACTCGCACTCGTGCGGCCTCACGGCCGCCGGCGATGCCTGGTGCTGGGGCAAGGCGACGCTCGGACAGATCGGCAACGGCACGCAGATCAACGCGAGCACGCCGGTCGCGGTGACTGGCGGGCATGTCTTTACGCAGCTCTCGGCCGGCGGCAGCGAACGAACGTGTGGGCTCAAGGCCGAAGGCGAGATCTGGTGCTGGGGGAGCAACAACTTGGGCGCACTCGGCGTCGGTGGCGTCGGCGCCGGATCCACGGTGCCTGTGCGGGTGGCCGGCGCGCGCACGTACCGTCAGGTCGTCGTGGCTACCTCTGGCGCATGCGCACTGCGCGACGACGGGGCGCCGTTCTGCTGGGGCTCCAACGTTTACGGACAGCTCGGAAACGGCACCGTGGGCGGGACGTCGAGCGTGCCGGTGGTCGTGAGCGGCAACCATCGTTTCGTGGAGCTGACGGCCGGGTTCGGGCACTTTTGCGGTCGCACCGCCGAGCGTGTCGTCTGGTGCTGGGGCTTTAACAGCCTTGGGCAGCTAGGCGACGGGACGCGCGTGAATCGATCAACGCCGGTGCAGACAGCGGTGGGCACGTCATTCGTGTCCATCACCGCCGCCTCAGTCACCACGTGCGGCCTCACTGCGGGCGGCAACGCCTCGTGTTGGGGTGGCGGTAGCTACGGCTCGCTCGGCAACGGTGACGTGTCGGTCGTGGACAACTTCAGCCTGACGCCGGTGGCGGTGCTGGGCGGGCACTCCTTTCGGGAGATCCGCAGCAGCGGCGCGGTCGTCTGCGGCGCGACGCAGGCGAGCGCGGTGTTCTGCTGGGGCAACGGAACCTACGGCGGCGTGGGAAATGGCAGCCGGGATCCCGCCGGGGTGCCGAGCGCGGTGGTGGGGTTGCCGTAGCGGGGGTGGTGGGGTTTCGATCGCCGGAGGGTTGGTGGCTACCTGGGCACCCTGCGGGACGTGCCTAAGGCGAGCTCGACTGTTGTTACAATTCCACAGCTGCCGCGACAAAACGACATGGCAGCATCGACGTGCCTGATGCGCCGTAGCCGTACGCCCCGCTGCACATACAGGGAACGTTCCTCGCGCGTCCTTCACGCGCGACCGCTGCCCGTTTCATCAAGAATGAGCCGCACCGTTTCCTCCGGCTGATCCCACATCGGGAAATGTCCGCAGTTTTCAAACCAGTGCATTCTCGCCGACGGAAACGCCTCGACGGCGCGCGCAGCCTGTCGCGGCAGACACAGTCGATCCTGGCGGCCCCACCCGATGACCACGGGTTGTGATGCCTCCGCCGCCGGACCCTGCTGTTTCGGTGCGCTCGCCAGATCGCGCACGAGCGCATCAAAGGTCGCCGTCGCAGCCAGGCTTTTCAGCTCGGTAGACACCACTTCTCCGTCCAGTTTCCACGGCCGAGCCGACAGCTGGGCCAGCAGCATCGAGCGAGTGAGCGAGAAGCGGGAGAGGATCGGTAGCGCCGGTCGCAGGCCGCGCACGAGCCGGATCGATGCGAGCAGCGTCAGGCGAAAGTAGGAACGCTCCCAACTGTGCCAGAATCCGCCGGGATCAAGCGCGATCGTCGCGCCGATTTTTCCGCGGCGTGCCATCTCGAGCACAATCCTCGCACCCAGCGAGCTGCCTACCGTGTCCACACCAATCAGCCCTTGCTCGGCGATAAACGCATCGACACTGTCGGCGAGCCCTGTGAACGTGGCGCTGTTCGCGTTCGCAGGCGTGTCGCCGTGACCCGGCAGGTCCAGCGCGATAATCTCGCGGCTTCTGGAGAGAGCAGGAAGTACGGTGTCCCACGATCGCCATGAGCCGCCCAGGCCATGCACGAGCAGCAACGGAGGCCCGGTTCCCTGACGAACAAAGTGCAGCATACCCTCGACATTAGTCGATCAAGACCGAGGCTGAAATCGGCACTGGGAGGTAGTGTCACTACTTCACGCTGACGACCAGCGGTGATCGAGGTGATTGACCACCCGGCGGTTCAAGCCACGTGCATCCGCAGTTACTGCGCGTTGAGCTTCATAAGGCTTGGCGAAGTCGGCGGACCAAGCGCAATCCACCGACATCCTTCTGCACGGATCATGAACCGGCGCAACGTTGCGCGCTCCGTCATGTCATCCTCCAGCCTGCGGCCGAGCAGCAGCAGCGTGTCACCGTCAAACACAACACGGGCAAGGTCCATTGATGGGAACCGAATGGGCGCGTCAACACAGGCGCGCGTCAGGTCGGATGACACCACGCTTGCCCAGTACGTGGTGTTGGAATACACGACCTGATTGCCGACCTGCTCGAAGTCGCTATCGGCGTGAATCACCAGAAAACTTCCATCGGACAATCGCGTGATGCCCATCGAAAGCGACGCGAGAAAAGTGTTGGCTTCGGCCGTGAGTGCAGCCGTTTGCTCAACAAGATCTGAGGGAACGCCTCGTCGCTGCCGATGTGGAAGCGTGACGAACGATCGTGCGTGTCCGGCGGCATCTGTCAGGTACAACCGGTCGTCTGCGGGCATGAGCAGCAACCACCCGGAGTCGAGCGGCGCCAGCGATGGTTCACCACCGCGCGAGTACGCGACGGTACTCTGCTCAAGCAGCGTGGGCGCTGAACCAAAGCGGTGAATTGAATCTGTGGCCGGCACCCAGAGAACAGATGCATTCGCGTCGAGTGTCACCGGCATGAACACGGTATCTCCTCGAATGCGCCACTGCTGCCCCGCGAAGAAACGAAACGGCATCGGCACCTCTCGCGACAGCGCACCATCCGGGATGCGCAGTATCACGATGCGCTGCCGCTGCACGTCCATACCGGCGAGCAGCGTATCACCGGGCAGGGGAATAATGGTGGAGAGTCGGCCAAACTCCCCCGGGCCGTTGCCTGCGCTACCGAGCGATCGAATGAACGCGCCGGTGCGTGCGAAGTGAAGCACCGACGTACGAAAATCGAGGAGGTGTGAACCGTCCCGGAGCACGGCTTGAGTGCGCCCATTCAGAAACGGCATGGTGTCCGGGATGGCGAGCACCGTGCTGTCGATGGTGACCACAATCGGTGCGTCGCGCTGCGGAGCGGAGTCGCTGCAGGCGACAAATCCGAGCAGAAGCAGCGCTGTACAGACCAGGGAGAATATGAAGCGGGCGTGCGCGAGAACTACCGCGTCGCCACCGGCGAGTTGCTCGGTGAGCTCGAAGGACACGCGCATACAGCAAGCTACCCCGAAGCGGAAAAGTCTGCGCCTGCTGCCCGATCCCTCCTTACGCCGCAAACAGTACCCGCAAAACCCCGAGCGAGACGGGAATCTCACGATGAACGCTGGCCGCATGCGACCCAGCACATCCGTGTCCGCATTCGGTGGCGCCTTGCGCCACTCGAAGAGAATCCATCGGGCTGCCTGTCCGCTGTGTGCTCCGCGCCAACCTCCTGCCCGCCTGAACCATGCTCCGCCCGCCTCTCCGATTCGCAAACGGTGCCGCACTGCTCGGCGCTG
>JBGTOG010000240.1:0-2027 GCA_041742675.1 Gemmatimonadaceae bacterium
GCGCCCGGGCCGGCAGTGGGCGCGACGGGCCAACCCGCCCGCGGGCCCCCGCACCAAACTTCAGGGTTGCCGAACACGCGTCCGGGGTGCTGCGTAGAGTATGAGCAGCAGTTTCCTCCCCACCGACGCCGCAGGAATCCAGTGAATCGTCCCACCATCGCGCGCCTCACTCGACGCGCCCTTTGCACGCTCGCGCTCCTGCCGATTTCGTCGGCGGCCGCGCAGATGATGTCCCTCGATACGCGCGACCCATCGCAAAAGCAGGACGAAAGTTTCGCGAAGGCGTATAGCGAGTGGATCATGAGCCCGAAACATGGTAGTCCGCTTGTGGACCATCTGCCGGTCGTTGCGGGCATCCCGATGCCCAAGGACGTTCTGGGCTACCACATTGGCGCGCCGAAAAAGCTCACGTACTACGCCGATCAGCTCAAATACTATCGTGCGCTGGCGGCGGCTTCGCCTCGCGTGATGATTGAGACGATTGGCAAATCGGACGAGGGACGCGAACTGGTCGTGATCTGGATTTCGTCTGACGCGAACATGGCAAACATTGCGCAGAATCGCGCGAACCTGAAAAAGATTGCGGATCCGCGCGGGATGACCGAGCAGCAGGTGAAGGACGTCATCAAGCAGACCAAGCCGCATTATCACTTCATGGGCGGTCTGCACAGCGGCGAGACAGGTCCGTCGGAAATGTTGATGGAACTGGCGTACCGGCTGGCCGTTGAGACGTCGCCGATCATTTCCGGTATACGCGAGAATCTGTATGTGTCAATCACGCCGGTGGCTGATGCGGATGGACGCGATCGCAACGTGGACTGGTTCTATCGCGGACTCGAAATTGCCGATGCCTCTCGAGCCCCTGCGCGCGGAGACAGTGCCCGTGCGCCGGGTGACAGTGCGGCGCCTGCTCCTGGTGGCGGCGGCGGACGCGGCATTGGTGCCGTCCCGTACTGGGGCAAGTACGCCTACCACGACAACAATCGTGACATCAATCTCGTGCTCGATCAGATGCGCGCGATTGCCGATTGGTACTTCACGGCGTACCCGCCGATCATGCACGACCTGCACGAGTCGCTGGCTCTACTGTACACGTACAGCGGTGCAGCGCCGCAAAACCCCAATCTGGATCCGTTGCTGTTTGCCGAACTGCCGTGGTTTGCCAACTGGGAAATGGCGCAGATGACAAAGTGGGGCATGCCCGGCGTGTACACGCACGCCTTCATGGACGGTTGGTCGCCAGGCTACCTGGGCTCGATCTCGTACAATCACAACGGTCTCATGAAGATGTACGAGACGCAGTCGGGGCGTGATCTCGACAGTGCGGCGATTGCCCGTGCGCGCAACCCGCAGCAGCCGGGGCCGACACGCACGGCCGCTGCTGGCGGCGGATTCGGCGGCGGTGGTGGTGGTGTGCCCACAGGACGCGGCGGAGGCCAGGACCGTGAGTGGTATCGCGGTATTCAGGTGGGCTTCAACGACGTGGCCACTTTCACGCGTCGTGCCAACGCGAACTACATGCAGACCGGCGTGCTTTCGGCGCTACAGCTGGCGTCGATGTTCCCGGCCACGGTGCTTGAGAACTTCTACGTGAAGACGCGCAACTCGATGGAGCATGGGCGCACGAAAGCGCCGTATGCGTACATCATCCCGGTGCAGCGCGACATGACGAAGCCGGCGGAGATGGTGAAGATCCTGCGGTTCCAGCGCGTGGAAGTAGGTATCGCGCGCGATGCGATCAAGATCAATGACTCCACGACGTATCCGGCCGGTTCATACGTGATCAAGCTCGATCAGCCGTACGGCCGCCTCGCGAAGAACCTGATGGAGAAGCAGAACTATCCTGATCCGCGCCTGCGTACCTACGACGACAGCGGCTGGTCGATGGGCTTCGCGATGGGTGTCGACGTCGTCGAAGTTGCTGACTCGAGTGTGCTCAAGACGCCGGTCACGATGGTGGATGAGGTCACGCTTGCGGGCACCACGAAGGGCAGTGGTTCAGCGGCAATGGCCGTCGCGCATCTGGG
>JBGTOG010000253.1:0-2022 GCA_041742675.1 Gemmatimonadaceae bacterium
GACGCTCTCCGCCGAGTCCCGCATGTCCGAGCCGCGCCACTTCGAAACTGACGCCATCCGTACGCAGATCCCCCGCACCGCCGAACGGGAGCATTCGGCGCCGCTGTACATGACATCGAGCTTTGTGTTTGACAGCGCCGAGCAGGCGCGGGCGCTGTTCAGCGACGAGATCGATGGCAATGTGTACAGTCGGTATGCAAATCCGAATACGGACGAGTTTATTCACAAGCTGTGTGCGTTGGAGGGTGCAGAAGACGGCATCGCGACGGCATCCGGGATGGCGGCGGTGTTCACGGCGCTGGCGTCACGTCTCTCGAGTGGCGATCACGTGCTCGCGTCGCGTGCGCTGTTTGGCAGCACGCACCAGATCTTTACGCGCATTCTGCCCAAGTGGGGTGTGACGAGCAGTTATGCCGATGCGGGTGATCCGGACAGTTGGACATCGCAAATCACGGCGGCCACACGGATGCTGTTTATTGAGACGCCATCGAATCCGGGGTTGGAACTGGTGGACATGACGTGGCTTGGCGCATTGGCGCGCGAACGCGGCATTCCGCTGGTGGTAGACAACTGCTTTGCCACGCCGTATCTGCAGCGGCCGATTGAGTTCGGCGCATCGGTAGTGATTCATTCGGCCACCAAGTACATCGATGGACAGGGGCGCACACTGGGCGGCGCGATAGTTGGTGAGCGCGAGTTGATTGCGGACGCCCGGTTCTTCGCACGGCACACCGGCCCTGCCCTTTCGCCGTTCAATGCGTGGATGCTGTCCAAGAGTCTGGAAACGCTTGCGGTGCGCATGGACCGGCACTGTGCGAATGCGCTGGCATTGGCGTCGCACTTTGACGGTCACGCGGAGATCGAGAGTGTGCGGTATCCGTTTCTGCCGTCGCATCCGCAGCACGATCTGGCGCGCAAGCAGATGCGGGCGGGCGGCGGCATTGTAGTGCTGGTGCTGCGCGGTGGCATTGAACGGTGCCGCCGGTTTCTCGACGCACTCACCATGTGCTCACACTCGCCGAACCTGGGCGATACGCGCACAATTGTCACGCACCCCACGAGCACCACGCATTCCAGGCTCACGGAAGAAGAGCGGCAGCGGGTGGGGATTGTGCCGGGGCTTGTGAGAGTGTCGACCGGGCTTGAGCATGTGGACGATATCATTGCGGATATCGAACAGGCGTTAATGGCTTCGCGGAGCGCCTGACGGTGGGCACGCAGTACGTGGCACTGCTGCGCGGCATCAACGTGGGAGGCAACAACATCATTCCCATGGCCGAGCTGCGCGAGTGTGTCAGCGCGCTGGGTGCGAAGGACGTGGCGACGTATATCCAGAGCGGCAACGTGCTGTTTGATGGCGGACGACGAAGCGCGGGTACATGGACCGGGCTGCTCGAACGTGGGTTGGCCGAATCATTTGATTACGCGGCCCGCTTGATGGTCCGAACGCATGAGCAGTTGCGCGCGATTGTCACAGACGCACCGGCGGGCTTTGGTGACGCACCTGATGCGTATCGGTATGACGTGCTGTTCCTGTCTGATGCGCTGACCGCACGTGATGCGTTTGCGCAACTGGAGGCTCGCGCCGGCGTGGATGAGGCGCACGCCGGTGACGGTGTGATCTACTTTACTCGTCTGATCGCGCGCGCTTCGCAAAGCTGGCTGAACAAGCTGGTCAGTCGCCCGATGTACAAGGAAATCACGATACGCAACTGGCGTACAACAACCACGCTGCTTCGCATGCTTGATGATCGGGTGAGCGCCTGAGTCTGTTCGATTCTTTGAGTGCGGCGCTCACCGAGGCATGCCGGGTCAGAGGGAGTTGCGCAACCGCCCCCATTCAGCGTTCGCGCCTCTGTTACGGTACCCGCACAACCGCCGAGTCCCACCCCTCCAGCGTGCGCGTGTTCACCGCTTTTACCGACACCACGGTGCCCGCGGGTGCATTAGCCAACTGCGCACGCGGCACACGAACCTCCTGCCGGTACTTCGTGGGCTCCGCTTCCGGCCCCCACTGCACGA
>JBGTOG010000288.1:0-2563 GCA_041742675.1 Gemmatimonadaceae bacterium
CCGAAGGCTGCCCACCCGGCGACGAGACGATTGCGCTCGCGTCCTGCGTCAGAGTGCAGCAACGCATCGAGCGCGAAGGCTGCGAGAAACGCCAGACCCAGCGTGAATGACGCATGCATATTCGCCCAAAGAACCAGCAACGGCAGCATCCATAGAGGAGGAACTCGTTTCAGCTCGACAGAGCGCGAGAGCGTTGAGAACCACAGCGCAAGGATCGGCCAGGCCAGAACGTGAGGGCGGACTAAAAAGTGCGTGTGCATCATCGCCGCCGTAAGCGCCACGAGCGTGACAACATGCACCGCCTCCAGATACCCCAGCATCTTTCGGGCAATGAACGCGACGGTCACGGCGAACACCAGCGCCATGAAGGCGTGCAACCCCGTCCACGCCATCCAGTTGTGCAACACTGCCATCACCAGTTCGCTTCCCCACTCGTGCGCAGTCCAGGCGTGCCCGTACATGGTAAACGAAAACGGATCCTGGGTCGGAATGGCGCGCTCCGCCAGCATCCATTGGCCTGCCGCCAAATGCCAGTAAGTGTCAGGATCCTTGTATACGTGGCGGGAGGCAAGCGCGGAGGCGAACGTTACGACGCCAGCCAGCAATGGAATCGATGTGCCGCGCGTTCGAACACCATCCATATTTCTCTCGGTTTGAGAAACGCCTTCGAGGAGGTCGTAGTGCAAGCCGCTCTGTTCGAGCCGATAATGTATCCCGTCCGACTAATCACACCACTGTGCATGGGGACAGGTTGCTGACAACAATACGCATCCGGCATCGTGAAGTAACATGGGTGGGTCTTGCGCCGACCCACACGACCGTACTCGTCTCGTTATGAAGGATCAACCCCGATCAGCGGATAGCTCGGATCGCGCGTGGAAGGCGCATCTCGCGCCAGTTCTGTTTGCGACGCTTCCGTATCTCTTCGCGCTGCAAGGCCTGCCTGAGTTTTCGTATGACGGCATGATCTATCGGGTGTGGACTTGTCCTGCTCCAGTTGAAATGTGACACCCCCCGCTCCACACTATGGAGCAACGGAGGTTGTCATGAGTCCCTCGAAGGAAGCCATTGCCCGGTCGCGGCGCGTGTTCACGCCCGAGCAGAAAGCGACGATTTTGCGACGGCATCTGGCTGACAAAGTCCCGGTGTCGGATCTGTGTGACGAGTATCAGCTCGCGCCGAGCCTGTTCTATCTGTGGCAGAAGCAAGCGCTCGATCATTTGACCGCCGCGCTGCAAGACGGGCGTACGGCCCGCGGCGCGTCGCAGACGGCGAGCGCCGACCGGGCGCGCATCGCGGCGCTGGAAGCGATCATCGCGAAGAAGGATCGCATCATTGCGGAAGTGTCGGAGGAGTACCTCGACATGAAAAAAAAGAGTGGGGACCGATGACGGGGCGCTGGGTGCCGCCCGATCGGCGCGACGAGGTGGTGGACTGCGTCACCGCGCTCGCCACGCGGACCGCGCTGCCCGTGCAACCGATCCTCCACCGGCTCGGGATCGCGCGGGCGAAGTACGCCCGATGGACCGCGTCGTACGGCGCGCTGGCGACCGCGCATGGCCCCGTGCCGCGCGAGCATCACCTCACCCAGGCCGAGCGCCATGGCATCCTGGCATTTCACGAACGGCATCCGCGCGAGGGCTATCGGCAGTTGGCGTACATGATGCTGGACGCGGGGGAGGTGGCCGTCAGTCCCTCGTCGGTCTATCGCGTGCTGAAGGCGGCCGGCCGGTTGGATCGCTGGACGCGCACGCCGTCGAAGAAGGGCACGGGCTTCGACCAACCGACGTACGCGCACGCGCACTGGCACATCGATTTCACGTACGTGAACATCGCGGGCACGTTCTACTATCTCTGCGCGATTCTTGACGGCTGGTCGCGCTATCTGGTGCACTGGGAGCTTCGGGAATCGATGACCACGGCGGATGTCACCACCATTCTGCAACGCGCGCGCGAACGGTTCCCGAACGCGCGTCCGCGCATGATCTCCGACAACGGGCCGCAGTTCATCGCGCGCGATTTCCGCGACTTCATTCGCGTGTCGGGCATGACGCATGTGCGCACGGCCCCGTACTATCCGCAATCGAACGGAAAACTCGAACGCTGGAATCAAACGCTCAAGGTCACCACGATTCGGCCCGACGCGCCGCACTCGGTCGAGGACGCGCGTCGCCTCGTCACGGCGTTTGTCGCCGAGTACAACACCCAGCGCTTGCACAGCGCGATCGGCTACATCACCCCGGCGGATCGGCTCGCTGGTCGCGCAGCGCAGATCTGGGCGACGCGCGACCACCGACTCGAAGCGGCGCGCGCGGCTCGGCAGCTCGCGCATCGCGCCGCGGCGGCGTAACATCACCTCATGCGGGACGCTGGATTCCATTGTTCGTCCACCCACGTGTCACATTCACGCTGAACCAAGACAGTATGCTTATCTCTATTCTGAACGCGGATTCGGCTCGAACCCTCGCGCTGGCTCTAGCCTGTACGGCCCTCGTTGCCTGTGGCGAGGGCGCAGTCGATTCCGCCGCTGCAGCCGTTCGTGTGGACACACTGCCAAACGGCG
>JBGTOG010000289.1:0-18489 GCA_041742675.1 Gemmatimonadaceae bacterium
CGCCGTTTGGCAGTGTGTCCACACGAACGGCTGCAGCGGCGGAATCGACTGCGCCCTCGCCACAGGCAACGAGGGCCGTACAGGCTAGAGCCAGCGCGAGGGTTCGAGCCGAATCCGCGTTCAGAATAGAGATAAGCATACCCCTGCGACACCGCGCTTCGCCCGATCGTTGTATCGATCCGCAACGTGACACACCGTCCGCTTTACTCCACGTACAACGACTCAATCAGCTCCGCATACGACTGCTCCACCACCCGCCGCTTCACACTCAACTTCGGCGTGAGCTCTCCACGCTCAATGCTGAAATCATGCTCGAGCAGCCCCACCTTTTTCGGCGTCTCGTAGCTCGCCAGCCCCGTCAGCTCACCCTTGACCTCCTTCTCCATCTTCGCCTGCACGGTTGGCATCTTGAGCAGCTCCGCGCGGCTCGTCCACACGATGCTCTGCGCTGACGCCCACTTCTCAAGCTGATCCCAGTCAGGCACAATCAGCACCACCGCATACTTGCGCTTGTCGCCAAGCATCACGGCCTGACTCACATACTTGTTCGTCTTGAGCTGATTCTCGATGGGCTGCGGCGCAATGTTCTTGCCGCCCGCCGTGACAATGATGTCTTTCTTGCGATCGGTGATCTTGAGGAAGCCGTCTTCCAACTCGCCGATATCACCGGTGTGAAACCAGCCCTCATGGTCGATCGCCTCGGCCGTTGCTTCGGGGTTGCGATAGTAGCCCTTCATCACGTGCGGTCCACGCGTGAGAATCTCGCCGTCACTGGCAATGCGGACCTCCACACCACGAATCGGCTTACCAACGGTCCCGATGCGGAAATCCTTCACGGTATTCGCCGAAATCACGGGCGATGTTTCCGTCAGACCATAGCCTTCAAGAATGGTCAGCCCCGCGGAGTAGAAAAACTTGTTGATCTGCGGCGAGAGCGGCGCGCCTCCGGAAATGAAGAACCGCATCCGTCCACCCGTGCGCTCCTTCAGCTTGGAGAACACCAGCTTTTGCGCCAGCCCATACTGAAGGCCGAGCAAACCACCTGGTTCACGACCGGCCAGCTTCTCATTTGCCCACCGGTCGCCCACCGAGCGCGCCCAGAAAAAAATGCGCGCTTTCAGCCCGCCAGCAGAGACGGCATTCTCCAGCACGCGCGCGTAAATCTTCTCGTACAAGCGCGGCACCGACATCATGAGCGTGGGCCGCACTTCGTTCATGTTGATCGGCACCGTGTCAATCGATTCCGCGTACGCAATCGTGACGCCGTTGGAGAACAGGTAGTAGTCACCCATGCGCTCGAAGATGTGACTGAGCGGCAGGAAACTCAGCGCCAGATCACCACCCGACAACGGAATCGAGTGTTCCGTGGCAATGCAGTTCGAGTACACATTGTCATGCGTCAACATGACGCCTTTCGGCTTGCCTGTGGTGCCCGATGTGTAAATGAGCGTGAGCAGATGATTCGGCTCAACCGCCAGTGCATTGCTCTTGAATGTGGCCGCCGCCTCCGCGTTGTCATGCTTGGCGCCCACCGCTTCAAGTTCGGCGAGCGTCATATCGCAGCCGTCGTCCTTGGTGGCGCCAAAACCGATCACCCACTGCACATCAGTAAGCTGCGCGCGCACTGACTTGATTTTCTGCGCCTGCGCCGCTGTCGATACAAAGAGCGCCTTGGCACCGGAGTCATTCAGGATGAACGGGATCTGTTCCGCCGGAAGCGTCGGATACACGGGCACATCAATCACGCCGGAGCAAATGCACGCGTAGTCCGCCATCGCCCACTCCGGCCGGTTCTCGGACAAGATGCCCACGCGATCGCCCGGCACCACACCGAGCTGCGCGAGTCCAAGCGCGGTGTGACGTACGCGAGTGAGCACGGTGTCATGCGAGATCGATTCCCACGCGCTCCCCACCTTGTGCATGAAGGCGTTGGGCAATTTGTGCGACTCCACTGCCTTGAAAAACAGCGCATTGACGGTGCCAGGCGGCTCCATGCGCGGTCCACCCGACGCAAATCGATGCGGCGAGGGGACATTCGACAACGTATTCGCGAGAGACGAGTAGGCGTTGCCAGCGGGTGCGGACATCGCAACTCCTGGGCGGGCGTGGGCAGGAAACGGGGCGGGAGATGCGGCAGCGCGAACGACGCGCTGGCATCACATACCCCGGAAATTGCGATATGGACCTACGGAGCGCGAGGCCTTGCGGGCGAAGAAATTGCACCGGATACCGGGCACACGACCGACGGATTCCGGGTGCTCGACGCGCAGACGGGCACAAAAATCCGGATCGGTGCGCCAGAAACCGGCTCCCCCTGGCGCACCACCATGGCCTCAACCTCCACCGTGTCGAGCAGCGCGCCGCCCGCCGGAAGTTGCGACGCCCGGACGCGCACTCGGCGCGAGGCCAGTCCGTCAGTACCCGTGGTGTCGATCTGCGAAGCGCGATAGGTGTCGTTCACCAGAAACACCGCCTGCGTGGTGTCGTTGCGCAGGTTGGCCGGGCGCACCACGGCAAAGCGTACCAACCAGTCCCCCACATTCGCCAGCGCGCCCGCAGCGTTGCGATACTGCACACGCACGCTTACGGGCACACTGTTTTCTTCCGCGCCACGCCGCCCGCTATCGGGCACGAAGCCAACCAGCAGCGCGCTATCGGTGCGAAACACGGTGTCCGGCGCATTGGTCACTCGAATCGGAATGAGAATCTGCAGTGCGTTCTCAAATCGCGCCGCGATCTGAATCGGTGTACCGCTCGGCTGCTTCTCTGCACGCACCCGTCCAGTGACCTCCTCCACTGTCAAAGCGGAATCTCGCGCAAACTGCACGTACAAATAATTCAGCGGTGCATCCTCGATGATGTCACCGTTGATGTTGCGCACGATCGCCCGCACCGGTTGCTCAACGCCAAGCGTATCGCGCAGCACATCGCCGATGGCAATAGACGGAAATGCCAACGGTGCAAGTTCGATGGTTGCCGGAATCAGCGGATCCGTGTTGACATCAGCACATCCGCCTGCAACAACGACGCCAACGATCGCCGCGAGCCCCAGCCCACGACGCAGACGCGCTGAATCGCTCATCAACCGAGTCGCTCGGCCAGCAGTGTCGCCAGATTCACGTAGGCTTGGCTGGCCGCGTCTGACGGCGTGCGAAGCACCACCGGTTGTCCCGCCGCAAACGCATCAGCCGTTGCTGGTGTACGTGGAATGCGCGTGTTGAACACCAGATGTTGCGGCAGGTGTTCGCGCACGTAGTGCACGACACGTTCCGATGCCGCACTGCCCGACTCGTACATCGTGAGCAGCAGTCCCTCGAGCACGAGTTCGTCGTTCTCGCCGACGACATCCTGGATCGCACGCAGAATCTGCGGGGTGGTTTGCAGCGCCAGCGGTTCGCACTGCAGCGGAACCAGCACATGCTGGCTCGCCGCCAGTACGCGGCGGGTGATGGCACCCAGCCCTGGTGGCGTGTCCACGACCACGATGTGACAACGTTCACGCGCGGCTTCGAGCAAGTCGGCAAGCACGGTCGAACTGCCCACGCGCGCCTGAAACTCCGTGTGGTCAGCCTGGTCACTGACGGAGCCGGCCAGAATCACGCGCAGCCACGGCAGCGCGGTGGGCAAAATCACTTCACGCAGCGCACGCTCACCGCGCAGGTAGTCGTCAAAGCCGACGGTCGCATGCCCGCGTCGCAGTCCAACGCCATAGCGTACTGCGCCCTGCGGGTCGGTATCCACGAGCAGCGTCTTCAGTCCACGTCGCGCAAAGGCGGCGGCAAGATTCACCGCTGTGGTTGTCTTGCCGACTCCGCCCTTCTGACTGACAATCGAAAGAACCCGCCCCACGCTACCGCCCGGGCTCCGGCTCGGCCGGCCCGGCGCTGCGCTGCGATGGCGACGCGTGATCACTGTCCACACCCCACGTGCTGTTGCTCTGCGAGGTGGCGAGGTCGTCTGCCTCAGGCGCCGCGCCGCTCAGCGAAGCGAGGGTACGCTCGGCGTGGGCAATGAACCGTGTGGACGCGTCATCACGACGTGTGGTGCGCAAGAACGCCTCGAGATGTGCCGCGCATCCTGCCCTGTCGGACCGCTTGAGCAGCAGGAACGCCAATCCGTAGTGCGCTCCGGAAAGCGAGGGTTCAAGCTCCAGCGCGCGGCGGTAATGACGAATCGCTTCTTCCGGCTGCGCAGTTTTCGAAAACGCGATCGCGATGTTCTGCAGAACTTTCGGATCGTCGGGTCGCTGCCGCAGAGCGAGACGATACGACGTGAGCGCGTTGGCGAAATCGCCACGGGCTTCAAGGTCGATGGCCTCGGCCAGATAATCCGTCGAGCGGGACGAGCCGTCGCGCTCGGAAGAGCCGCCGGTGAGGCGGTGCCACCAGGACATGCGCTCGCGCGGGGTCGGGGAGAAGGGAACGAATGCCAGTTCGGCGCGGATCGCCAAAGCTACGCAGCGGCTCGCGCAGCAACAAGCGGGGTTGGGTTCGTGCGTCACAAAGTCACGTGACAAACCGAGTCACAAACCGCGTCACTTCGCTGGCCCCGCAGGCGAGGGCAGTGTACACTCTCTGGGTGCGGTGCGCGGTGGCGTGTCGCGCGGTCCACGAGTAAAGCGTCGACATCGTCACCACGGAGCGGTTCATGACCCCAGCCACGTACGCCCCTGATCCCACTCGCGGCGTCCTGATCGTAGACTGGCCGCTCTTCGGGGAACTCTCCCGCGCGCTGGCGCTCAAGGTCGCGCGCACGTATCAGCCGGATCTCGTGGTCGGCGTGGCCACGGCCGGTGTGGTGCCTGGGGCGGCCATCGCGGCCATTCTTGACAAACCGTTTTATTCGATTCTCGTGAGTCGTCGATACAGTGCTGACCGCATCCGCGACACGCCCACAGTGTTTGGGGCGGCGCCGCCGGAAGTGCGCGGCAAGCTGGCGCTCATTGTTGACGAAACCTGCGGCTCAGGTGATACGCTTCGCCTGGCGGTGAGCTCGCTCGTAAACGCGGGCGCTCGTGAAGTGCGTACCGCGGTCAGTTTCAAGACGGGCACCTATGAGCCCGATTACCACGGACTGGCCACGGAGAGCGTGATCGTGCTGCCATGGGATCGCGAGATTCTGGTGGGTTCGGAGCTGGTGCCGAATCCCAAGTACGCCGGCCTGCTCGGCGAGGCCGAGGCGTAAGTCTCAGCCGGTCGCGGCGCTGGTGGCTGCCCGCTCGTAGGGGACGCCGCGCTCCATCGCCTCATAGACGTACTGCAGCACGTCCACGCTGCCAATCAGAAACCGGCAGCGTGATGCGCCGGCCGAACGGCATTCCACTTCGAGGACCGCGAGCGGTGCGTCGGCGACGCGGCCAAAGAAACCCGCCAGCAAACCCGTGCCCACGTGGCATGACGGGGCGTTGGTTGCGGCGCCATCGGTCGCTTCGGCCCAGTCTTCGGTGTCGAGCGCCATCACGGCCTCGCTTACCGATTCCACACGAAGTGCACCCCAGCCCACCACCGACAGAAACTCGCCCATCAGCGGACCGAACTCCTCGTCCGTCAGAAACGCCGGTGCACCCTCACCCCGCTCGTCCAGCCAGTCGGTGAACCTATCGTACAACGCAACGCCAGCGGCGAAGCCCGCATCGCGCAGCGCGCTCACGGTGGCTGGATTGCGCTCGGCCGACATGCGCAGCGCACCAAAGAACTCGGCGGAAACCGCCACGGCGCGGGGGCTCTGAATGGACAGGGTGCTCGTCATGAACCGGTGGTGACGGAAGCGGACGGGAAAGACAGCCTCGCGCACGAGGCATTTGCTAGGGGGACGCTCGCCACGCAACGGAGTCACGTCAAGTGTGCAGGTGATAACCCGTGGCGAAACGGTGATTGCCAGCACGGTGACTCATCAGCCCGACACACGCGCCAGCAACGCCGCCTCGTCAATCACCTCGACACCAAGCTCTTTCGCCTTGTCCAGCTTGCCGCCCGCCTCTTCTCCTGCTACTACGAACGTCGTCTTGCGCGATACCGAACTGGTCACGCGGCCACCGGCCCGCTCCACCAGCGCAGTGGCCTCACCCCGAGACAGTGTGGGCAGGGTGCCGGTGATCACCACCACTGCGCCCGTGAGTGTGCCGGTGGCCTGCTGCGCTTCCGGTTCCACCATGCACACACCGTGCGCGCGCAGCTTCTCAAGCAGCGCAATCGACCGCTCGTCTTCGAAAAACCCTCGCACCGACATCGCGATCACGTCGCCAATGCCGCGCACCGCGCTGATTTCCTTGACTGGCGCGCCGGCGAGCGCATCGAGTGTACCGAATCGCCGAGCGAGAAGCTGCGCCGCCTGCGCGCCCACATGGCGAATGCCGAGCGCAAGGAGCAAGCGTGAAAGCGGCAAGGTCTTCGACGCGGCAATCGCCGTGATCAGGTTCTCCGCACTCTTGTCCGCGAAGCGTTCCAACTGCACCACCTGCTCAACGGTGAGTGCATACAGGTCCGATGCATCGTGGACCAGCTCCGCGTCAAGCAACTGCTTGATGCGCTGATACGACAGGCCATCAATGTCCATGCAGTCGCGCGCGGCAAAGTGCACGAGCGCTTCAAGCTGTCGCCCCGGGCAGAGCACGTTCGGGCAGTACAGCGCCACACCGTCTTCATCACGCGCTACCTCACTCGCACATGATGGACACACGCGCGGCGCCGTCCACGGCTTCTGTGAGCCGTCGCGTTTTTCCGGTACCGGACCAATGACCTGCGGGATCACATCGCCCGCACGCTTGACCTGCACCACATCACCAACCCGCAGATCCTTGCTTGCAATCAGGTCGGCGTTGTGCAGTGTCGCGAATGTGACCGTGGTGCCGCCCACCTGCACCGGATCCAGCACAGCATAGGGCGTGAGCACACCGGTACGACCGGTATTCACCTGAATATCCAGCAGCGTTGTTTCCGCGATATCCGCCGCAAACTTTCGCGCGACCGCCCAGCGTGGTTCACGTCCACCAACAATGCCAAGATCCTGCTGCACGCGCACGCGATCCACCTTTATCACACCGCCGTCAATCGCAAAGTTGAGCGTCGCACGATGTGTGTGCTCCACTGCGTGCGCCCACGCGTTGACCTCGACCACCGTATTGCAGCGATGACGATGCGGCGCCACCGGGATTCCCCACGCACTGAGCTGTTCCAGCAATTCCCACTGAGAATCGGTGGGCGTCTTGCCCCCTGGCAACACCGCCGTGTAGCCAAAAAACCGCAGCGGACGAGACGCGGTAATGGCTGGGTCGAGTTGCCTGAGTGATCCGGCCGCAGCATTGCGCGGGTTGGCAAAGACCGGCTCACCCGCCCGCACGCGATCTTCATTCATGCGTTCAAACCGATCGAACGGCAAATACAGCTCGCCGCGAATCTCCATGCGCTCAGGCGCATCACCCGTGAGGCGAAGCGGAATGTCATGAATGGTGCGCACGTTGGCGGTCACGTTCTCGCCCGTGGTGCCATCGCCGCGTGTGGCGGCGCTGACGAGCACCCCTTGCTCGTACGTGAGTGCAATCGCCGCTCCATCGATTTTGAGTTCCACCGTGTAGCCGCTTTCGGCGATGTCGCGGCCGGCCACTCGCACCAGTCGCGCCTCCCACTCGATCATCTCGTCGTCGGAGAACGCGTTGCCGAGTGAGATCATGGGGACCAGATGCGCATGGCGCGCAAAGCCGCTCTGAATGGGCGCACCGACTCGCTGCGTGGGAGAATCGGGAGTCATCAACTCCGGATACTCCTGCTCGAGGAGCTGCAGCTCTCGAAACAGCTCGTCGTACTCGCGGTCCGGCAGGGACGGTCGGTCGAGCACGTAGTACTCGTACGAAGCGCGCGTGAGCTGCGCTTGGAGCGCCACAACGCGCGCCTGTTGCGCGGGAGCAGCTGACGAAGCGGGAGAAACGGGATGTGACGAGGGATCGGGCAGTGTCATGGCACAAAATGACTGGACGGGTGTAGAAGGCGACGTCAGAGCATTGCGACATGAGCCGTCGATCGTGTGCGCCATCACCGCGTCACAGTCGACATCAACGCAATTCTCCCACATCTTACACGTTGATTGCCCACGGCGCCGCTCGGCCCGTTCCTCGACTGTGGACTGTCCACAGCGAAGGCCGCCCGAGGCCGCGCCCCATCAGGAGGAAGTTTGTATGCCCATGCTTGATTCCTTTCGTCGCGAGCGTCACCGCGAGTCAGAGAAGTTGCAGATCCTCGGTATCGGTCTGCTGGTAGGCGCCGCCCTCGGCGCTGCCTCTGCGCTGTTGTTCGCCCCGGCGTCGGGTGAAGAAACCCGACGTGCATTGGCCAAGCGCGCGCGGAAGACCTACCGCGAAGGGCAGGAGCTGGTGGAAGATTCATGGGAAGATGCGGAGCGGGCTGCACGCCGCGCCGCGCGCGCCGGCATGAAGCGCGCCCGTCAGCAGGCTGCGCGGCTGCGCTCGCTAAGTGAAGAGACCGTGGAGAACGGCCGCAAGCGCCTGCGTGTCTAACGCACCGTTGCGAAAGTCGTGCAGCAGAAAAAGGGCGTCCTTTACGGGACGCCCTTTGTGCTATTTGAGACGCGCCAGATCCTGCGCCGCTTCCTTCTTGTACTCCGCGTCATTGATGTCAAACACTGGCGCCGCAATCGCGGCCTGAAACGCCGAGCGCGCCTTGGCGACATTGCCGGCGTCTCGGTAGATCTGAGCCAGCGCCAACTGATGTACCGTGCGATTCGGTTCGAGTGAGTTCGCGCGCTCCAGCAACCGAACCGCGTCAGACCAGCTGGCTTCGCTGAAGACTTTGCCACCCATGAACGTCTTCGCAATCATGCGTGTCACGCCATTCAGTCGCATGACTTCCGCGTGCCAGCGACCCAGCACGTGCAGGGCACCCGCGTGCATCGAATCGCGAGCCAACGCGTTGAGCGCACTCGATCGCACGTCGATCGCGTACTTGACCCGATCCCGAGCGCTGACGGACAGCGCCTCTCGGCCCTGTGCACGCGAGAGGTGGAAATACCCCTCGGCGTTCGACGGACTCGCCGCGATGGCCTTGCGCGCGAGATCGCTGGCGCGCGAAAAGCTGGCCTTGCGACGCGCGGTATTGCTGTCATACTCAGCGATGTCGATCAACGTGCGTGATGTGCGCCACAGTGCGTCGAAGCTCGTCGGCGCGAGCTGGAGCGCCGCTTCATAGTGCACCAGCGCCGCCGGCGCCCGTCGTGCTGCATATTCACGGTCACCCGCTTCCAGATGCGCGGCCAACGTGTTTTGCGCCATAAGCGGCGCGGCGAACAGCACCACGGCCACCATCGTTGCATACCAGCTTCGCGCTCTTGCCCAATTCATCATGCTCGCCCGACCTCTGATTGAAAAAAAGCGCAACGGTGGTCGAATCACGCCCGCCGAGTGGCGCCAACTCATGGCCGCCTACGCTGCGGACGAGATCCCGGAGTACCAAATGTCCGCGCTCGCGATGGCCATCTACTTTGTTGGCCTCGAGCGCGACGAAACACATGCACTGACTGACGCGATGATGCGCTCAGGAGAAATGCTTGACCTCGCACACCTCCGACAGCCGCGCATTGACAAGCACTCAACTGGCGGCGTGGGTGATAAGGTTTCGTTGATCCTCGCGCCGCTGGTAGCATCGCTCGGTGTCACCGTGCCCATGATGTCGGGGCGCGGCCTTGGACACACGGGTGGTACCCTCGACAAGCTCGAGGCGATCCCGGGCTTTCGCACGGCGCTCTCAATTGCCGAGGCGGTGCAGCAACTCGAACGTATCGGCTGCGCTCTCATCGGACAGTCTGCGGCGATCGCACCGGCCGATCGCAAGCTGTACGCACTGCGAGACGCCACAGGGACGGTAGAATCGATTCCGCTGATCGCGGCCAGCATCATGAGCAAGAAGCTCGCTGAGGGACTCACTGGGCTTGTGCTTGATGTCAAAACAGGGTCGGGAGCGTTCATCCCCGAACTGGATCGTGGTCTCGAACTCGCACAAACGATGATCGAACTTGGCACCGATCACGGCTGTCCGGTGATCGCGCTGGTAACCGCCATGGACCGCCCACTTGGCCGCGCCTGCGGCAATGCAGTGGAAGTAGAGGAAGCCATTATGGCGTTGCGCGGTGAGGGGCCGCCGGATCTCATGCGCGTGACGTATGCGTTGGGTGCCGAGATGCTGCTACTGGCTGGCGTGGCGCGCGATACCAACGAAGCGCGTCGCCGCATGGAAGTGGCGATTTCCAGTGGCAAAGCCGCCGAGCATTTCCAGCGCATCATCGCGGCGCAGGGCGGCAACCCGGCCGTGGTGGATGACCCTGGACTGTTGCCTGAAGCACCGGAGTGCGAGCTGTTTGTCGCACCGCGAGATGGCGTGGTGGCGCGTGTGCTGCCGCGTGCCGTGGGGCACGGAATCATCGCACTTGGTGGCGGTCGTACCAGGGTGGAGGATGTGGTTGATCCCGCTGTTGGTTTCGTGATTACCGCGCGTCCGGGCGATGTCGTGCGCCGCGGTGAGCCGCTGGCCACGATCTATGCGCGTAATGACGCTGGAGTCGCCACCGGTCAGCAGGCGCTCGCTGAGGCGATTGTCATTGCCGACGAGGCCGATCTGCCGCTGCCACTCGTGAGCCATCGGGTGACCGAGGCGGGTGTGAAGGAATATCGGGAAGGTTGATGGCCTCGTTGTACACCGTCGCGGCACGGGAACCCGCTGCGCACCCTCCCGTGTTTCCCGTCACGCTGATAGACTACCTGAGTTCCGTGCGCGCTCCGCCGTGCTGACCTGTTCCCGTGCATCACACGCCATGTCGCCCTCCGTTCTTCGTTTGCTCAGCATCGTCTTCCTTGGGGCCGCGTTGCCGCTCATCGGCCTGTACGCGCTGCTCATCTGGATTTCCACTCCCAGCCCAACGGGTGGAATGGAGCCGATCATGGCCACGGTGTGCTACGTCGCATTTACGTGCATCTTCGGCGCGCTGACCATCGTGGCGATCAACTTCTCGCGCCAGCTCGGCCGCGAAGCCAAGGGTCAGCACCAGCTGCCGCACTGACACCGCAGCCCACGCTGCACTGCGGAGTTTCACACCAGCCAAGCCGCTGGCGAGACGGTCCGCTACAACACCGTCATCGCCAGCAGCGTCGACAGCACAGCTCCGACCGTCGCCGCCGCCATCGCGAGCGGTAACTGTGTGAGCACATGATCCATCACATCGCATCCACAGGCGAGTGAACTCAGGATCGTAGTGTCAGAGATCGGCGAACACTGATCTCCAAACACCGCGCCGCCGAGCACCGCGCCAAACGCGAGTGACAGGTAGAACGGATCCGGGTTCACCGCGTACGCCAGCGGCATCGCCAGCGGAAACACCACGGCGTACGTGCCCCATGACGAGCCGATTGAAAAGGCGACGACCATGCAGATCGCCATGAAGAGCGCTGGCAGAAACACCGGGTTCACGAGCTCGGCGGTGCGCTCCACCACAAAGTTGGCCGTGCCAAGTTCGCGCGATACGGTGCCCAGTGTAACGGCCAATGCCAGAATGATCGCGCCAATGGTGACGCCTTTGCAGCCGTCCACAAAGCCATCAATCACCATCTTGAGCTGCATGCCCTTCACAATGGCGAGCACCATGGCGGCCAGTACGGCGAGCCCGAACGCTTCGGCAATCGGCACCGAAATCCCCGAGAGAAACATCTCCAGATTCCCCTGCTGAATAGCCGGGATCAGCGGACCGATCACACCGGTCATCGCAACGCCGAGCAGTACCAGCATGGGCACCAGAAAATCTTCGAGGCCCGGACGATACGTCGCCGGGATCTGCATGCGCGAGAGCTCGGCGGCAGCAAGTGGCGCTGAGCCTTCGCGGTTGAGCGCGCCGGTTTCGCGCGCTCGCAGACGCGCCTGCCGCATGCGCTTGCCTTCCCACGGCAGCAGCTCCAACGCGAAGAACAGTGTGGTGAGCACCGCGATGATGCCGTAAAAGTTAAAGGGAATCGCGCGGAAGAAAAACGACACGACTTCCTGCTCGGTGGCGAAGATCGGAATCGTGCCGACCAGCAGGCCGGCCACGTAGAGTGGCCACGCGTTGAGTGGAATCACTGTGGCGGCAGGCGACGCCGTGGAGTCCACGATGTAGGTGAGCTCCTCGTGCGAGACGTTCTGGGAGTCCGTTACCGCCTTGACCGTGGTGCCCGCGAGCACGGTGGAGATGGTGCCGCCCTGATGAAACGTCACGCCCATGAGCCACGCAAACAGCTTCGCCGACTTGGGGCCGCGCACCATCTTTTTCGCAGCCCATGTCGCGAACGTTGCGGCTCCGCCGGTGCGCGTCCAGATGCCAATCAGTCCGCCCAGCGCCCACAGATACACCAACAGGATCACGGCAAAGGATTCTGATCCGATCGACGGAATCAGAAAACCCTGTACGATGTTGAGATCTGCCACCACCACGCCGGCGACCACAATGCCGAGAAAGAGCGAGCTCACGACATCGCGCGTGAAAAACACGAGTACAAGTGTGGTGAGCGCAGGGAGAAGTGACGCGAAGCCGTAGTGCCCGCCGTCAGCGACGGCAACATCCAACGTTGGTGTGACCGACCACGCGATGGCCATAGCGAGCGCCGCAATCGCGGCTGGCGCTATTCGCTTCCAGAGTGGTGTGGTGGATTTCGGTCGCTTGGGTACCGGCGGAGTAGCTGATGTGGGCTGCTCGCGTTCCGGCGGAGTGGTTGCTGTGGGCTGCTCGTCCTCTGGCGGAGTACTCGTCCGGGACGTCGGCGATTCAGTCAATACGTTCGCTCCTGTGTGTGCAGCATGGCCGCGTCCCAGGCCAGCATGCCACCGGTTAGCGATTGCACGTGCGCAAATCCAGCCTTCTGCAACTGTCGCGCGGCGTCATCGCTGCGTTTGCCGCTCCGGCACACGGTCACAATGCGCCGTGATGCATCGAGCGAAGGAATGATGTCTCCAACGGTGGCGAGTGGCGTGAGCATCGCGCCGGCAATGAAGCCCGACGCGGTTTCATGCGGCTCGCGCACGTCCAGCACGAGCGCCTTCGCCTCTGACTCGAGCAGGAGCGCGAGGTCCTGCACCGTGATCTGCGGCACGCGTTCCTCTGCATGTGCACTTCCCACTGCCGGTGTACCGCAAAACTCGTCGTAGTCAATGAGCTCCGTGATGCTTCGTGTGCCGCACGCCGGACACTGGGGATCGCGTGCAATGCGAACCGTTCGGAACTGCATCGACAGGGTGTCGATCAACAGCAGACGGCCCGCAAGCGACTCGCCAACTCCCAGAATCCACTTGATGGTCTCGACGGCCTGAATCGTACCAACGAGCCCGGGGAGCACACCAAACACGCCACCCTCGGCGCAATTCGGCACCATGCCCGCCGGTGGTGGTTCGGGATAGAGGCAGCGATAACACGGACCATCCGCCGTCGCAAAAACGGACGCCTGTCCGTCAAACTGAAAAATCGCGCCGTGCACATTGGGTTTGCCAAGCAGCACGCAGGCATCGTTGATGAGATAGCGCGTGGCAAAGTTGTCCGTGCCGTCCAGCACGATGTCGTAGTCGCGAAGAATCTCAAGTGCGTTGTGCGACGAGAGCCACGTGGCATGCAGGATCACCTGCACGTGCGGATTCATGTCGTGCAGGCGGTCGCGTGCCGACTCCAGCTTGGGGCGCCCGATGTCGGCGGTGCCGTGCAACAGCTGACGCTGCAGATTGCTCTCGTCGACCGTATCGTTGTCCACCAGCCCAATGGTGCCCACACCTGCGGCCGCCAGATAGAGCGCGGTTGGCGAGCCCAGCCCCCCCGCGCCCACAATCAGCACACGTGCGGCTTTGAGGCGCAGCTGCCCATCCGTGCCAACGCCCGGCAGCGAGAGATGTCGCTGGTAGCGTCGAATTTCTTCCGGCGTGAACGGCAAGGTCATGGGTGAAGGCTGCGCGACGCTCGCACAATGCGCAACCGAACACCATGTTTTTCCGGCCGCGTTGGTGTGTGGTCATCGCAGTTGTCCTGTTACAACGGAGTAAATGATGACTGGGGTCCGAGTTCTGGTTGGTACGCGCAAAGGTGCGTTTGTCCTCACATCGGACACGCAGCGCGAGCAGTGGACGGTGAACGGTCCACACTTTCCGGGGTGGGAGATCTACCACATGAAGGCTTCCCCGGTGGATCCGCAGCGCATCTACGCGTCGCAGTCGTCCGGCTGGTTTGGGCAAATCATCCAGCGCTCAGATGATGGCGGTGTGACGTGGACGCCCGTTGGCAATGAGTTCACATATCAGGGAGCGCCTGGCACGCATATGTGGTACGACGGCACACCGCACCCGTGGGAGTTCAAACGTGTCTGGCATCTTGAGCCGTCGCTCACGGATCGCGATGTGGTCTACGCCGGCGTCGAGGATGCCGCGCTGTTCAAGTCGGTTGATGGTGGACACACGTGGACCGAACTTCCCGGGCTGCGAACACACGGCTCCGGACCCCAGTGGCAACCGGGCGCCGGCGGACTGTGCCTGCACACCATTGTGCTCGATCCCACCAACGAGAATCGCATGTACATCGCCATTTCCGCCGCGGGTGCCTTTCGCACCGATGATGGTGGGGTGACATGGCGGCCCATCAACAAAGGACTGCGGTCCGGTGAGATCCCCGATCAGGATGCCGAGGTCGGACACTGCGTGCACCGCATCGCGATGCACCCGTCGCATCCCGAGCGCTTGTTCATGCAGAAGCACTGGGATGTGATGCGCAGCGATGACGCCGGCGAACATTGGCACGAAGTCAGTGACAACCTCCCGAGCGATTTTGGGTTTCCCATTGTCGTGCATGCGCACGAACCGGAAACCATTTACGTCGTGCCCATCACGAGCGATGCGCATCACTTTCCGCCGGACGGCAAGCTGCGCGTGTATCGCAGCCGCAGCGGCGGCAACGGGTGGGAAGCGCTTGAGTCAGGTTTGCCGCAAGCCGACTGCTATGTAAATGTGCTGCGCGACGCGATGGCGGTGGACACGATGGCGTCGTGCGGCGTCTACTTCGGTACCACGGGCGGTCAGGTGTATGTGTCCAGCGACAGTGGCGACCACTGGCGCACCATCGTGCATGATCTGCCCTCGGTCATGTCGGTGGAGGTGCAGACGCTGTCATGATGCGCGGTCATGTCGGTTTGGGTGCAGACGCTGTCATGATTCGCGTCGTGCTGCCGTCACCGCTGCGTGTGATCGCGCAGGTCGGCGCGGAGATCACCGTTACCGTGGCCGGCGACATTACGCTGCGACGTTTGCTCGATGCGGTGGAAGCACAATATCCCATGCTGCGCGGCACGATGCGCGATCACGTCACGCACAAGCGCCGCGCGTTCGTGCGATTCTACGCCTGTGAGCAGGACCTCTCGCTGCAATCGCCCGACGCGCTATTGCCTCGAAGCGTGGCGAGCGGTGAGGAGCCGCTGCTGGTGATTGGAGCGATGGCGGGCGGGTAGGCCAGCGGCGCAGCGGTAGCACTCCCACTGCGCTCGCGGGCCATCAACTTGTGCCCCGGCACGCTGAAATCGCGTGCCGGGCATCGCGCGTTAGTGCGCCGCCGGCTCCAGCCGTACGATCGACGCCGGGCCGCCATCCTTGTCGATGGCCAGATAGATCAGCCCGTCCGGACCCTGACGCACATCGCGCACGCGGCCGACGACTTCCTTGAGCAACGTCTCTTCGCTCTTGAACTTGGTGCCGTCGAGCGTCACACGTGCCACCTGCTGCCCCGCCATGCCGCCCACAAACAGGCTGCCCTTCCACGCGGGAAACTTGTCGCCCGTGTACACCATCAGTCCCGATGTCGCGATCGACGGCACCCAGTACTTCACCGGCTGCTCCATGCCCGGGCGCGTGCGCTCTTCGGTGATCGGCGTGCCATTGTAGTTGATGCCATACGTGATCACGGGCCAGCCGTAGTTCTTCCCCTTCTGCACCAGATTGAGCTCGTCACCACCGCGCGGACCGTGTTCGGCGTCAAAGATGGCGCCAGTTGTTGGGTGCACGGCCAGCCCCTGCGGATTGCGATGGCCGTACGACCAGATCTCCGGCAACTTGCCCGCCTGACCGACAAACGGATTGTCGGTCGGCACGCGGCCATCGTCGTGCAGGCGTACAATCGTGCCCTGATGATTGCCCGGGTTCTGCGCCGGATGCGCTGCCAGATCGCCCGACGGAGCTGCACCGCGATCACCAACGCTCAGATACAGGTAGCCATCCTTGTCGAACGCGATGCGTCCGCCAAAGTGCGCGCCTGCACGACTGTTCGTCTGCGCAACAAAGATCTCCTTCACATCAACCAGCGCATTGCCGTTGAGGCGCGCGCGCAGCAGCACGGTGGTTGCGGTTCCACTCTCGAGCATCTTCGCGTACGCCAGATACACGACATTGTTGGTCGCAAACTGCGGATGCACAGCGACTTCGTGCAGGCCACCCTGTCCGCGGCTGTGCACTTCCGGCACACCACTGATCGGCGTTGGATTGAGCACGCCCTTGCTCACGCGTCGCAGTGTACCCGCCTTTTCGGTGACGAGCATGTCACCGTTGGGCAGGAACGCCATGGAAAGCGGAAACCGCAATCCATCCACCACCGGCACGACATTGAACGCGACACTGCCCGCGTGCTGCATCGCGAACTGGGCCGGCAGGTTGGATGACGTGCAAGCCGTGAGTGCCAGCGCGGCACACAGGAATCGGGCAGACGCGCGCGAGCTGTGCACGGCCGAATGAAGCGAGACAGAAAGAGGCATAGGACCAGTTGGCAAAAGAAAACAGGACAGCTGCTAGACTAAGAAACCAGCGACGGGGCGGTGTTCCTGCACTCAGGGGAAAATGCCGCGCTCATTGTAAGACGTGGCCACCTTCTGGATCGCTGTCGCCAGCGCCGCGCTGCGATAGTCGGCGTCCTTGAGCAACGCCAGTTCGCGCATCTGGTGAAAGCCCGAGACCATCGTCTCCTCGAGTCCCGAGTTCACGATATCCATCTCCGACGCGCCCACCGCCACCTGCTCGAACACGCGCTGATTGAAGGCTGAGCCGGTCAGCTCTTCCACGGCGCGCAGCAGTCGAGCCGTGGACGACGCCTCGAACCGCTGCTCCATGCGTCCAAAGCGCACGTGCGAAAGGTTCTTGAGCCACTCGAAGTATGACACGGTCACACCGCCGGCGTTCAGAAACAGATCCGGAAGCTGCAACACACCGCGTTCACGAAGAATCGCGCCGCCATCGGCCGTCGTGGGTCCGTTTGCCCCCTCGGCCACAACCCGTGCCTTGATCTTCGGCGCATTCTCGGCGTGAATCACGCTCTCAACGGCTGCCGGCAACAGGATATCACACTCCCACTCAAGTCCCGCCATTCCATCACTGCCGGAGAGCTTGATTTGTGCGTCGAGGTCCAGCAGCGAACCGCCATTCGCGCGGTGCTGATAGGCGTGTTCGACATCGATACCGCGCGCGTCGTAGATCGCGCCTTCACGCTCAATGATGCCAACGACGCGCGCGCCGTCTTCCATCAGATACTTGGTGGAGAAGTACCCCACGTTCCCGAGCCCCTGGACCACCACGGTTTTCCCATCGAGTCCGTGCGTGAGTCCCAGTCGCTTCATGTCCTCTGCCTGCGCCAGCGCTTCGCGCACTCCGTAGTACACGCCACGGCCGGTGGCTTCGAGTCGTCCGCGCACACCGCCGAGCGACAGGGGCTTGCCGGTAATGCAACCGGCTGCCGACACTTCGCCCGCTTTGAGGGCGATGTACGTATCCGCAATCCACGCGACTTCCCGCGGACCGACACCCATATCCGGTCCCGGTACATCCACGCCCGGCCCAATGCAGTTGCGCTGCACGAGCTCGAACGTGTAGCGACGCACAATGCGTTCGAGCTCGCCGTCCGAGTACTTGCTCTTGTCTACCTTGATCGCGCCCTTGGCGCCGCCAAACGGCACATCAACCAGCGCGCACTTGTACGTCATCAGCGCGGCCAGCGCGGTGACCTCATCTTCGGACGCGTGCTGTGTGAGCCGAATGCCACCCTTGACGGGCAGGCGATGCTGCGAGTGATGCGCGCGCCAACCGTGAATGACTTCGATGGTGCCATCATCACGCCGCAGCGGAAAACTCACATGATAGACGGCGTTGCAGGCCTTGATCTGCGCCAGCAGACCTTCCGGCAGATCCAGCAGCTTGGCGGCGCGATCGACGTAACGATTGACCTGCTCAAAAAACTTTGGTGATGCCGACATGAGGGGAGTTGTGGTGTCGGGTGAACGCGCGACACGCGATCGTGTCGGCGTCTCGCAATGTCAGTCCGGTGCAGCTGGCTAGCAACCGGCGCGAGTGCACACGTCCGGGCGTTTCTGCTGGCTTGGTATGGTGCACGGGGCGCCTCGCGCCGGGGTCCCTTCGCGGCTCAACGGCTTCGCCGACAGCCGCTCAGGGACCCCGGCGC
>JBGTOG010000300.1:0-2756 GCA_041742675.1 Gemmatimonadaceae bacterium
ACCGAGGCCCGCGCCCACTGTTGCGCGCCTGCCTCGCACTCCGTGAGCGCGAGCGCGGATCGCAACGATTGTGAGGCGGCGCTATCCGCCACCGGCGGCGGCGCCTGCAATCGTTGCTCAGCAGCGGCACAGTCACCCAACCGTGCCGCAGCATACCCCGCGAGCAAACGCACCTCAGGCGCGTAGGGCGATTCCGGATGTCGTTGCAGCACCTGCTCGGCGGCATCGTACGCGCGTCGCAGCTGCAACGCTGCGCTGTCGGGCTGGCCACGCTGCTGCAGCACATCGGCGCGCCGTGTTGCCGTACGCGCGTTGTACACGCCGTTGTAGTACACGCAGCCCGATGTCAGTGCCAGCGCGGCTACCATCAGCGCCGATCGCACGTGCGTCGAGAGGCGCACCAGGGGCATCCCCATCACGCAGCGCTTGTCGCGCCACGCACATCACGGCTCATTCGCGCCACGCACATCACGGCTCATTCGCGCCGACCTTGCGCTCGTACTGTGCGAGATACTCCACACAGGCATCGGCCATGGCATCAGCCAGTGCTTGCTGACCGGCCGCCGAGGCCATCCACCGCGCCTCCGCCGGATTGGATCCAAAGCCCACTTCCACCAGCACCGCCGGCATGAACGAGCGCACCAGTACGCTGAACGGGCCTTGTTTCACGCCACGATTGGTCCCAGGGTGAATCTTCTTGAGGTGCTCCTGCGTGAGCGTCGCAAGCGTCAGCGATTCACGCAAATGCTCGTTCTGCGCCATGTCGCGCAGAATGAAACCCAGCGGATCATCGCGCGACGTTTGTTCATTGGTCTCGAACTTGACCGCTTCATTTTCCATGGCGGCCACGCGCGCTTCATCTTCGGTTTTCGCTTCGGCGAGGAAGTACGTCTCAAATCCGCGCGCGGCCGTGGGATTCTTCCACCCGGGATTGGCCGCGTTGACATGCACCGACACGAACAGGTCCCCCCTGGCACGATTCGCCATCGGGCCGCGATCACCAAGGGCGATCAACGTGTCGGATGTGCGCGTCATCACCACAGACACGCCGCGCTCTTCCAACGCCGCCTTGAGCTTGAGCGAGATGGCCAGCGCAACCGTTTTTTCCGGAATGCGACGATCGCCGAGACTTATGGTGGTGCCGGGATCGCGTCCACCGTGGCCTGCGTCCACCACCACCGTGCGCCGTCGCACCGGCGGACGAGCCGCCGGTGTCATCAGCGGCGGCGGCACATTGGCGGCAGACGGTGGTGCCGCATTGGAGCCTCGATTGTCGGATCGCGCCGGTGGTTGGGCTGCCGCATCGGCCACGACACGCGGCGCGATGGGGCGGCGCGTAATCGGCGCGAAGCGGCGCAACTCCACACGCTCTACATCGTACATCAAACCGCCAAATGCGCGCGGCAGCACATCGCTTACCAGCGCATACGGTACGTACAACCGTCCGCCGCTACGAAACGGTGAGGACGGCATGGGCAGTGGATTGTCGCCGCTCACCACAAACGGTGCCAGCAACACCATGCTGACGCTGGCGTCACCGAGCTCGAAGCGCCAGCGACCCTGCCCCGCGTCCACCAACTTGCCGTTCAGCGCGTCGGCCAGCTGATCGCCTCGCACGGCGGCTCCGCCTTCGGGGTGAGCGACCACCGGTACCGACCGCACACGGTCGCCCACACGCACCACCAATGGCGGTGGCGTGGACGCGGCCACCTGACACGCACACAACAGCGAGAGCAGCATCACACCTCAGCACTCCACAAAACAGGAACCTGCACACACCACGCGACCGACCTATCGCGTTCGCAACGCACGCGCGATTTCGCGATCCGCGTCCTTCTTTTTCAGATCTTCGCGTTTGTCGTGTGCTTTCTTACCCCGGCCAAGGCCGAGCAGTACCTTGACCCTGCCTCGCACGAAGTACAGCTCCAGCGGAATCAGCGTCAGCCCCTGTCGCTCCAGCGAGCCATACAACCGACGGATCTCGCGGCGGTGAAGCAACAGCTTTCGGGACCGCGTGGGATCGTGATTGAACTGGTTGCCCTGGCCGTAGGCCCCGATGTTGAGATTGAGCAGAAACACCTCGCCGTCCACCGTGACGCCGTAGGCATCGGTGAGGTTGGCGCGCCCTTCCCGAAGCGACTTGACCTCGGTGCCGCGCAGCACAACACCCGCCTCCCACGTCTCCGTTATTTCGTAGTCGTGTCGGGCGCGCTTGTTCCGCGCAATCATGTGGCGGGCTTCGTCGGTATCGTCGGGTTTGGCCATGCGTTGTGCAAGCTAAGGACAGGCGACGGTGGCACACAACAGATCGGTGCCGAGCACACGTTGACTTGTGACCCGTGCTCCCTCTATACTCATGATTCGGCGCGGCGAGGGCGGCCGCGTTTGCCGGAGTGGTGGAATTGGTAGACGCGCTGCGTTCAGGGCGCAGTGGGCGCAAGCCCGTGCCGGTTCGAGTCCGGCCTTCGGCACCTGTGAGGGGTTGCAGCACTGAGTACAAGACAGCGCGCGGCAGACGCCTTTGGGTGTCTTGCCGCGCGCTGTTTTTGTGCCCGCCTCGACGCGCTCCCCGCTGCGCGTTTTTTGTGGTCAGCCGTGCCCCGTGCGCTCCCGAAGCACTGCCGACGGCGGTCGATCCTCGGGCAGCGACGCCACCCCGAACGCCTCACGCAACGCTTCGTTCGCCGCGTGGCGAAAGCTCGTCACAATCGAGACCGCGCGTCCGAGCTGCGCCGCGTCCGGCTCCGACAGCCCGG
>JBGTOG010000321.1:0-6445 GCA_041742675.1 Gemmatimonadaceae bacterium
GGGACGCACCGGCGATTCGGAGACAAAGCGCGCGATACGTCGGCCATCAATCGTCGAGTCACTCACCTTGCGGCCTGGCGCGAGCGGCGTCTGGTCGGCGATCGTGGACACCGTGATATCGGTCATCGCCCAGCTGCCCCCGAACGATGGATGTTCGGTCGCCGCGGTGTCTTCGAGCGTCGGACGCGGGATTCCTCCAGCAAGTCCAAGTTCGCGGCGTTTATCCGGGTCGCTGATCATTCCCGCCATGCTGATACCCACAAATGGCGCGATCTGGTACGTGTCGAGGAAGGTGCCATTCGCAACAAGTCGCGTATCCTGCGCACTATTGCGAAACCCGTGGATCGAACGGACGGCTTCAAACGTCATCGTGCGTTCGTCGCCTGGCTGCATGGGCGCGTCGAGTCGATAAATGCGGTAGTTGAACTCGGGATCGTCGAGCGACAGCGAGGCGCCCTCGATTGCTGAGCGCGTAAGTGTCAGCTCCTCATCCAACAACCGCACGTGCACTTCGGTGACACGCTGTGACGTCAGATTCCTGAGCACGTACGCGCCGCTCATCTCCGCTCGGCGTTGCTCCGGATGCAGCGCGACATCCAGCGTAAGATGCGCGATCATCGGCTGCGGCAGATCGTAATACTGCCTGTACTTCTGTTCGAAGGTCACCGCCCACTGGTCGGCTTCATCGGCAGACCGGTACTCGTTCAGCACATTGATGTTGAAATAACCGTAGGCACCACTCGCTGTCACCGTCACGAGCGCAGCGCCGGCCACCCATGCGGCGGCACCAACAAACCGCTGCGGCACCCGCGCCGCGCGAGACTTCAGGCGAACGTCGGCGCCACGTCTCCATACGAGGTGTGCTACTACCAGCAGCAGCGCGGCTATCGCACCCCAGTACAGGCGAAGTGTCCACGCACCCTGCCAGTATGAGCCCGCGCCGTTCATGTCACTCAACGGCATCCAGGGCAATCCGCCGAACTTGAGCAGGTTGTGCTGAATCGCCGACCCGATCTGCGTCCACAGTACAAACAGTACCATGATGCCCCAGCCGACGGCCTTGTGCGGACTGATCGACTGCACAAACACGGCCAACGCAGCGAGGATCATCATATCCCATGCATTCGGCAACACGTACCACAGCAGATACTTGCCGATCTCCAGATGCGTGTAGTCCAGCGAGAGCTGCACCAGCACTGATGCGAGCACATTGATCACCAGCAGTGACAGCAACACCATCGCCAGCGCGCTGGCTTTCGATGCCACGAACATCCAGTTGGGAAGCGGTGCTGCATCGATGATCTCATGCATGCGACGATCGCGCTCGCGCCACACCAGCTCGCCGGCGTAGTAGATGACAACAATGAGCGGAATGATGAAGAAGGCCTCTTCGATTTCCGGGATCATTGTCAGCGTAGTGGGATACGTTGGTCGTCCGTCGGGGTCGCGCTGTGTGATGAGTACGAAGAGCGTGGTGAACAGCCCCCAGGCGAGCAACAGCGCAAGCGCCGGGCTTGAGACCACTTGCCACACTTCGAATCGGATACGCATGAACAGCTGTGCACGCCCGCCGGCATTGTCGTGCCGCGGAGCAGGGAGTGGCGCACCTGTGCGTACAGGTTGCGCGTCTCCTGCCGCACGCTCTGCGAGCTGTTGTTTCTTGCGCACGACCCTGGCCACGCCGCGTTGTGCTCGACTCGTCAGAAACCACGCCAGGGCGAGGCTGACGGTGGCAATGCTTACCCACAGCAATCGATTGTGCAGCAACACGCCGCTGATCGCCGGCAGCGTCGTGTTTCGTTCCGCCACGGTCCAGTACAACGTGGCGTCATTCAAGGCGCGCGCGCCGAACGGTTCCAGCAATGAGGCGACCGCCTTGAGCGTTGGACGATCCGTGAAGGATCCTTGCAGCATCAGAAAGGCTGAGACCATGCCGATCACGCCCAGATAGGTGGCCATCATCGAGCGCGTGATCGTGGCAAGCGTGAAGAGTATCGCGGAGTGGATATAGACGTTGGGGAGCGCGAGCAGCAACAGCGCGAACAGGTGATCACTGAGGCGATTGGGGCCCAGCTGCGTGACGTCCGCCCACGGCATGGATGTACCAAGCACCACGCCGAGCGGCACAGCGAGCAGGCACAGTGCGCAGATGGCGAACGCGCCAAGGAATCGACCGAAGACGTACTCAAACTTCGTAATGCGCAGCGAGCCGATGATCGGTGCAAAGCCGGTCTGTTCGTCACGGATCACGGCGTTCGCCACAAAGGAGGTGGTTACGAACACGAAGAACATCGAGACCATCAGGTAGTTCCGCAGAATGGCATAGGCGGAGTTCTCAAGCAGACCCCCTTCGGAGCCCAGCTCAAAGCCTTCCACGCTCATTCCCACGACGAACAGCAGGAGCGTGAGGAACGCCGTAATCCACAGCAGCGGATTGCGCAGTAGATAGCGAAACTCGAACGCCGCGATCTTGAGGAGCATGCGCGCGACCTACGCCGCTCGGCGCGCTTCAGCGAGTGACGCGAAGTAGACATCTTCGAGTCCCGCTTGCACCGCGGTGAAGCCGTTGCCCGGATCCCGGTCGGCGAGCACGTGAATCACAGTGCGTCCAGAGAGCAGTCGTGTAGACAGTACCTCGTGCTGTTCGCGCAACGTCTCAAGCTCGCGCCGAGCGATGGCTTTCGTCCAGATTCTGCCGCGCGTGGCCCTGATCAACTCCAGCGGAGCGCCTTCAAGCAGCACGCGTCCTTCGGCCAGCACGGCCATGCGAGGACACAGGTCCGCGACATCATCAACGATGTGCGTGGAAAGAATGACCACCACGTTCTCACCGATCTCGGCGAGCATATTGAGAAAGCGGTTGCGCTCCTCAGGGTCGAGTCCGGCGGTGGGCTCGTCCACAATGATCAGTTCCGGATTGCCAATCAGCGCCTGCGCAATGCCAAAGCGCTGCCGCATGCCTCCAGAGAATCCAGAAAGCGCCTTCTTGCGCACGCTCCACAGGTTGGTCTGATGCAGCAGCGATTCAACGGTGGCCTTGCGGTCGGCCGTCGCGTGTACGCCCTTGAGCACCGCCAGATGATCAAGCATCGCGTAGGCCGAGACTCGCGGATAGACACCAAAGTCTTGCGGCAGGTAACCGAGCGTGCGGCGCAACTCGTCGGGCTGTCGGATCACGTCTGTCGTACCAAAGCGGATGCTGCCTTCAGTTGGCGTCTGCAGGGTGGCGATGCAGCGCATGAGCGTGGACTTGCCGGCGCCGTTGGGGCCAAGCAGGCCGTACATGCCGCGCGGGATGCTGAGCGACACACCGTTGAGGGCGCGCGTGCCGTTGGGATAGATGTGACTGACGTTGTGAAGTTCGAGCACGCGTAGGTCCGGAAGGTGGCTGATAAATGCAGCGATTCGCAGCGTGGCGCAGTCGCGGTAGACGAACGACGTCGCTTAGCGGCGGCGATTCTCGCCATGTCGCAACGCGGCTGCCCACAGCGCGATGCCTCCCACGATGAGCATCAGTAGCGTAGGGATGGTTGACTGGGCAAAGAGTGGCAGCTGCCGCCACGCGGTGGTGGAGCGTCCCGCAACAGCGAGCAGCTGCGGCGCTTCGAAGAAGACCTGAAAGGCATACGGACCCGCGGCGAGTCCGCGCTCGAGCAAGCCAAGCATGATCAGAATGCCGGCCGCGCCGAGGAACCAGCGCAGTGGATGACGCAATGCGAGCAACACCGCGCTGCCAATCAGATAGAGCGCGGTAACACCCAAGGGCGCGTCGGGCGACAGGATGCGCGGGTTGGCGAGCCCCGAGAGCAGCGAAAGCGCAAACTTCCACGCGATGAACCCCGCGAGTGCTGCCATGAGCCACACCCAGCCAGCGAATACCCTGGCGTACACGAGATGCGTGCGATTCACCGGCAGCGTCCATAGAAACGCGGGCCCGAAGCGCCGATCGCGTCTCCACACCGCAAAGGGGTACACGAGGGCGACCACACCAACGATCGACCACTCGCCTGAATCGAACCACGGCCCTGCGCGGCCGTTCGCGATCTCGACCCCGATCACGAGTGAAACGATCGCGAGCACGACCGCAACGACTCGTGCCTCGAGGGTGAGTGAGCGTGCCACGATATTGATCTGTTCGCGCACGACTGTGCGCAGTGTCGGCGTGTCGTGCATCAGCGGGATCCTCCATCGGTGAGCAGCGCCAATGCCGCGTGTTCCAGCGTTACTGCGGTGACGTCACGCACGGTGGCGCCGGCGCCGGTCAGGCGCGCACGCACATCGTCCTGCTGGCCAATGAATGTGGCCGCGAGTTCACGTCCCGTGCGCGAGCGCTTGATGTCAACACATCGCAGCAGAGGTGGTATGGACCAGCCTTCCGATACGTCGAGTACATACCGATGCACCGTGGAGCGCAGTGCATCACGCGAGAGCTGCGCGACAAGTTTGCCAGCACGCAACACACCCAGATGATCGGCCAGGCTCTCGATCTCGCCGATATGGTGCGTTGACATCACCACTGTGGTTGGCGTATCGGCCAGATGTTCCGCGAGGATGGCCAGCGTGCGACTGCGCGCCAGCGGATCGAGACCGTCGGTGGGTTCGTCGAGCAGCAACAGTGGTGGGCGATGAGCGAGTGCGAGCACAAACTGCAGACGTCGTGCTTCGCCTTTGGACAGCGAGTCCACGCGTCTGGTGAGCGAGAGGTCGAACGCCTTGATCAACGTGGCCGCGTACGGGTGGTCCCACGCCGGGTAGAATGGCGCGACATGCTGCAGCAGTTGCCCGCAGCTGAGCCATCCGTATTCGTGCGCGTGCCATTCCGGGATGTAGCCAATCTGCGCACGTACCTCGGGGCCGCGTGCGACGGTGTCGAGCCCGAACACTTGAGCGGTTCCCGCGTGCGGGCGTTCAAGATTGAGCAGCGATTTCATGACGCTGCTCTTGCCGGCACCATTGGTTCCGGCGAGCACGTAGATCGCGCCTTCCGGAATGCGCAGGTCCACGTTGTTCAGCGCAACCTCGTTGCCGTAGTTGAGGGACAGCGCATGCGTTGCAACAGCGAGCACGCCAGTGCTGTCCCACTCCGCCTGGTGGCTCATTGGGTGTCTCCATTGTCATTTGCGCGACCATCGTCGGTCGCGGCGTGTTGCTCGTCGGCCGCCAGTTCGCGGAGCATGGCCACGAACTCATCCACGTCGAGTCCGTTGCGTCGTGCTTCCAACAGCGCGCGCCGAGCCACGTCACGTGCCTGACTGCGTCGCCGCTGCTCGGCGCCGCGCGCGACATCAGGTGAAACGAACGTGCCCTGTCCGCGTCGCACGTAGAGCACGCCCTCGCGTTCGAGCTCGTTGTAGGCCTGTGAAACGGTGCGCGGGTTCACAACCAGCTCGGCCGCGAGCTCCCGCACGGAGGGCAGGGGGTCCTCGGCGCGCAGGCTGCCGACCACGATGGCGCGCCGCACCTCGTCCATGATCTGGAGGTAGAGGGGGCGGGCGTCAGCGGGGGACAGGTTTACCAGCATGCTGGCGGCGTGGCGGTGTTGCACATGACTGCAACACTAGGGGCGTGAGGATGTGTTGGCAAGGGGGCGGGCGCTACCAAGTTGACGTGAGCACGCTGTCATCGCGCCTCGACTGACCATTCTGTATACTCGCTCGCATGCGCAAAGGTAAATGCAGCAACTCAATCACCCGCGGCACGCTGCTGGCACTGGCACTCACCGCATGCGCCGAGCCCGCAGTCAACACCGCTCCCGCCGTCGCACAGTACGAACTCGTCGAGGTCACAACCATTGACGGCGAAAGCGACGACGGTCCTCACGCCTTCGCCCGCATCGCCGGCATTGGACTCGTTTCAGGTGGACGTATCGCAGTCCTCGACAACGTGTACCACGAAGTGCGGCTCTTTTCTTCCGACGGCACGTTTCTCAGTCGCGCTGGCCGCGCAGGCGGCGGACCGGGGGAGCTGCGCCAGGCATTCGGACTTGGCGTCGCACCTGATGACATCATCTGGGTGCGCGACAATGGCAACGGACGCTACGTGCGCTTTGCGGTGGATGGTGATTCGCTGTTTGCCACGAGTACGTTCGCGCTAAACGAGGGAGTGCAGGGTCCGGGGATCTCACCAACGTTCGAGTCGACTGGTCGACTCATTCATCTCGGACTCGCGCCGGGTTCGGATGGTGGCGACATGAGGCTTACGCGATTCACGATGGCAGCCGACGCGAACGAACCAGCGGCGCGCGTGACCGTTGTTGAACCACCACCGGACAGCATTGGTCAGTACGCCGTACCGATGAGCGATGGCAGCACGCGTTACTTCTATCAACCGTACGCACCGAGTTTTTTGCACGCGCACGCGAACGGTGGAGACTGGGCGCGCGCCGTGAGCAGCATTGCAACGGTGGAGCGCTATGATATGACTGGCGCGCTGATGCATCGCGTGA
>JBGTOG010000311.1:0-3286 GCA_041742675.1 Gemmatimonadaceae bacterium
TTGCGCTTGCAGATGATGCGAGTCACGCCCTGTCGCTTGACGACCTTGCAGTGCTCGCAGATCGGCTTGACGCTGCTGCGAACCTTCACGTGAATACCCCTCGACGCTCTCGCGTCCCGACGCTTACGCGCCGTGCCGAACCTCTGCGCTGGGCAGACGTTCGTCGGTGGATCACATGTGATGCATCGTTGATGCGAACGCGCCCCGAAGGACTTACACTCGCGACGATCCCGCGCACATGTGCTGGGAAAAGTGGCCGGCGGGCCGGCACGACCGCCTGACTCGCCCCCGCATAAAACGGAGCCGATTCAGGCCAAGACCTTGAGAATACCCGACTTGGAGGGGTTTTGCAAGGGTGCCAGTGTCTCAGCGCCAGCTCTCGCCCTACACCCGTAGCCGAGCCGCCTCGCGCTCGGCGGCAGCAGGGTTGTGTAGCGCATCCGCATACAGGTCCAGAAGACGACGCGTGCAGTACACCACGCCGTCACGTCCATCAGCACCCGCGACGGTCGCCCACAAGTCGCGCGCCTTGCGGTAGCTGCGCACAGCGTCCTCGTACTGGTGGAGCCGAAAGCTGAGCAGGTCTCCAAGCTGTTGCAATATGACCGCGCCCGTCTCCCCCGTGTGCACCCGGCTGGCCGCCTGCAACTGGGCGACGGCCTCGTCCCAGCGTTCACGCACGATAAGGCTCTGCACCGGCGACATCGCGAAGTGCGATGTGGTCGCTCCCCCGCCCCGAAGTCCAGTGGCCCGACCGATCGTGCCCGACAGCATCGCGGACGCGCCACGATGCAGCGCCAGCGTCGCCGCGCCGGCCAGCAACGTGCCGCCAAGGAAAATCAGCCACGACCGCATCGTTCCGCCGGGCGTCAGCAGCGCAAACATCACCGGCGATACCACCACCGCGTAGGCGAGCACTTGCAGGGTCGCAAAGTCGCGGGCAACCGCCTTTTCGCTGCGCATACCGACAGGACGACTGGACGCGATGGAGGACACCGTGCCGCAGTGAACTCGGCGCCAAGACGGCTGCGAGGGAGTTCATTGACGAAGCCGTATTCGGCGCCAGCCGTGCTGCGGAACTGACGCAACGAATGCTCGCGTATTCCGGCAAGGGCACACGCATTGTCGAACCCGTGCAGCTTTCGAAGCTTGTCCGCGACATTGCGCGGTTGCTCGAAGTATCCATCTCCAAGAAGTGCGTGCTTCGCTTTGATCTGATGGACGAGCTGCCAGCTTATCGTGCGGACGCGACGCAGCTCCGCCAGGTCATCATGAACCTGATCATCAATGCCTCCGACACAATCGGTGATCGCAGCGGCGTCATTGCGATTTCCACGGGTGTCGCGTGGTGCGACAGTGCGGAGCTGGCGGAAAACTTTGTGGACGACAATCTGCCCGGGGGGCTGTACGTTCACCTCGACGTGGCACTCACCGGATGTGGCATGTCCGCCGACACACGCCTGCGCATCTTTGATCCGTTCTTCACCACAAAGTTCACCGGCCGCGGACTCGGTCTCGCCGCGGTCCTCGGCATTGTCCGCGGACACGGCGGCGCGATTCGTGTGTACAGCGAACTTGAGCGCGGCACGACGTTACAAGATGTTGCTGCCCGCCGAGCCACAACTTGAGCCGCACGCTGTACCGCTGGAGCAGGAACCGGCGCCGTGGCAAGGCACAGGGTCGATTCTCGTCGTGGACGATGAAGAAAGCAATTGCGCCCTCACCCGCCACATGCTGCGACAGATGGGTTATGAGGTGGCCAGCGCGGCCGATGGTCGCGAAGGCGTCGCCGTGTTTCGCGAGATGGCCGATAGCAACCCGCTCGTGCTGCTCGACCTGACCATGCCGCATCTCGACGGTGCCGCAGCGTTCGCACAGCTTCGGCGCATTCGCCCCGACCTGCGCGTGATCATGATGAGCGGCTACAATGAGCATTCCATTGCCACGCAGTTCGCAGGCAAGGGACTGCCTGGGTTTATCCAAAAACCGTTTCGCCTCTCGGAACTGCGGCAGTTGGTGCGAGCGACCGCGGAAAAGTCGAACGGCAAGGAGCTCAGCATTTCCGGCGAGTGAGCGATTGGTGGTTGCTGATTGGTGATCGGCCGTCGGCCATCGGCGCGCGATCGACGTTCAGAATGCAAGTTGACAGCATTTTGCTTGCACCTGCAAGCATTGTTCGGTTAGATTACAGCATGCGGACCTGGGCGACTCGTCTTCAGACACCCGATCCGGCCGGAGTGGTCGCGCAGGCGGCACTTGCCGCGGCTGAGCGGCTGGATCTCACCAGTCGCCATCTGGCCGCAGTGATCGGCGTCAGCGAGGCCTCCGTGTCACGCATGCAACATGGCCGCGGTGTGGACCCGCAGAGTAAGGACGGCGAACTCGCGCTCATGTTTATTCGCCTCTTTCGTTCACTCGATGCACTCGTGGGCGGGGATGACAGCAAAGCACGCGCATGGCTGCACGCGATGAACGAGCATCTGGGTGGTGTTCCCGCGGAGCGAATCCGAACCGTGGAGGGGTTGGTGGATGTCGTCCAGTATCTGGATGCAATGCGCGGGCGACTCTGAACGGCGTGCGCTGCAACTGGTCGCGTGGCGGATCGTGGAATCGCAGCATGAGGTGTCCACACGCAAACTGGTGAATACGGCGGCCGAGCAGGAGTTGCTCGAAGAGCTGATCGATCGCGTGAAGCCTCCGGCTGTAGTGGGTTCACGTTTGCACTATCTGCTCTTCACGCCGTTGCGCTATCCGCCACTGCGATATGGCTCGCGATTCGGGACGCGTCAGGAACGCGGCATCTGGTACGGTTCAGTCGAACAGCGTACCGCATTCGCCGAGGTCGCGTACTATCGGTTGTTGTTTCTTGCGGGCACGCAGGCCGCGCTTGAGCCGCTGAGCACCGCGCTCACCAGTTTCACGGTTCGCATGCGCAGTGCGCGTGGCGTGGACCTCACGTCGCTTCCGTTTGCCGCGCACGTCGCTGAGATCTCGTCGCCTCTCTCCTACCGCGATTCGCAACCGCTCGGCCGCGCCATGCGCGATGCGGCCGTAGAGATGTTCCTGTTTGCATCAGCTCGTGATGCGCGCGGCGGTGTCAACATTGGAGCGTTTACGCCAAGCGTGTTTCACCACGCCACACCGCAGCATCTTGAACGGTGGCACTGCACCGCCATGCACAGCGCCGTAGACTTTACGCGCGGCGATCTGTCTCGAACACGCCATGTGCACGTGTTTGAGCGCGCGCAGTTTTTGGTGGACGGGTCGTTGCCGGCGCCGGGGGCCG
>JBGTOG010000373.1:0-1962 GCA_041742675.1 Gemmatimonadaceae bacterium
GCGCGGCGATCACGGCGGTTCCCGAGCCGGCGCTCACGACGAGCAGCGGTGTCTCGCGCTCGGCGCCAGGCTCGAGTCCGAGTGCTTGCCCGCCGCGTCCGATGGCGGTGACCTCGTGCACGGGTACCAGTTGCAGCGGACCGATGCGTGCGGGCAACTGGCGATGCCGTCCGCCCGTGATGGCGACTGCGCGAAGCTCAGCGGCGTTGATACCGCCCTGCGACAGCACCTCATGCACGACGTGGTCGCCAAGGGCGCCGTTGCTGGCGCGCGTCCAGCGACGCAACGCGTCGTCAGCACGCGCAACGGCATCGGTGTTGCTGATACCGAAGTCGATGGCAGCCAGCGTGGGCGATATGTGTGTCAGATACTCAGCGTTTGTGCGCACCGGGCGATTCTAGCGTGTCCCACCCATATTTCACCATCCTTTCACTTCGACCAGACGTCCATGCCCCGCATGCTTATCGCGCTGTCCAGCCTGATTTCGGGCCTTGTCGCGCTCTATCTGCATCTCTGGAAAATCGGCAAGGCCGGCTCGCTGTCATGCGGTGGCGACGGCGGCTGCGCGTTCGTTCAGGGCAGCAAATACGGATGGTTTCTTGGAGTCGACGTCGCACTCATCGGCACGATTGGTTACGCGCTGATTTTTGCGGTGTCGATCATCGGCACCATGGAACGCTATGAGGATTCGCGGGCCGTGACGCGCGCGCTGCAGCTGCTCATCTGGCCCGCGGTACTGTTCACGCTGCGGCTCAAGTGGGCGGAGTTTGTGATCCTGCAGTCGTTCTGCCCGTGGTGCGCGGTGTCGGCGGTGACGATCACGCTGTGCGCGATCCTGGTGACGCTCGACGCCAGACGTCTAACGCGTCTTGCATGAGGTCATCGCCCGGCGCGTGGTGCACTACGGCGCGGCGCGATCTGCTGGCACGTGTTCGTACTACGGCGCCGCGCGATCTCCCAGCATCACATCAAACCACGGTTCCATGCGTTCGGGACCCGGATAGCCCGCCATCGTGCCGCGTATGCGCCCCTCCGCGTCCACAGCGACAAACGTTGGCGTACCGCGGTACCGGAAGGTGAGCAGCACCTGTGACTGTGATGTGGCCGGACCAAGCGGCACCGCACCGTTCAGGCCCGCATCCACCAGCATCGGTGCACCGTGCGCCGCGCCCTCAAGGGTCAACACGCGAAGCCCGGGCACCTGTCGGCCCTTGGCATACAATCCCAAATCCCGCAGTGCGATACGGCAGTACCCGCAGCTTCGGGAGTTGATCATCACAATGGCCGGCGTTCCGTTCGCCACAATGGGAACCGTGGCGCCGGACAGATCCGTGACCGGAAACGCACCGAGCCCCTGCGGGCTGGAGGCCAGCGAGCCGGGCGGTGGATCGCTGGCTACGGCGGCGATTGTGGCGGCGGCTTCGTTGGTGGCCGACTCATTCGGCACCGATGCGTTCACACTGGTGTTTGACTCCGCAGCGTCCGTGCGAGATGGCCAGCGGTCGCGCGCGAGAAACACCGTGGCCAAGACAACGGCCCCACCGGCCAGTGCCATCATCACATCACGGGCGGCCCGTCCAGTGCGGCGGCGGGTGCCCGGTGCGGCAATTCTTCCGACATGCATGTGCATCATCCTGTGAATAATCGCAGTCTCGACAACGTGGCGACACCCTCGCCAGGAATCTCCAGCGCACGGGCCGCGGCTACGGCTCGTGCGTTGGCGGCCCTTGATGTGGAGTCGCACCTGTCCGATCCGGCGCGCAAACAGGCGTTTGTCACGCCGATGTTCGATGTGATTGCACCTCGATACGATGACTTCACGCGCGTGTTTTCCTTTGGCATGGATGCGCGCTGGAAAGCGGCGGTCGTGCAGGCGGCGGTTGACGCAATGCTGGAGTCCGGGCCGCGAGCGCTGCGCGTGCTGGAGTCCGGGCCGCGAGCGCTGCGCGTGCTGGATCTGGC
>JBGTOG010000382.1:0-1828 GCA_041742675.1 Gemmatimonadaceae bacterium
CGCCGTGTCGGCGCTGATGGCGAACATGCGCCGCCACATCTCCGGATCGCTGGTGTCGAGCGCGCCCGTCATGCCAAATCCGCCCGCGGCATTGATGAGGGCGTGTACCTGCCCGCGCGCGGAGGGATGCGCGGCAAGCACCTGGGCGGCCAACTGCAGCGCCGACTCGGCGTTACTCAAGTCACCCGCGTGCGCAGTGGCCACCAGGCCGTCGGCGCGCAGTTCATCGGCGCGGGCGTGGACAGCGGTTGCGTTGACATCGAGCAGCGCCACGGCGGCACCGCGCGAGGCAAACGCTCGCGCGATGGTTTCGCCGGCCTGTCCCTTTTGGCCAACGCCCGTGAGGACGACGAGTTCACTGGTTGACTCAGCCATTCATGTACCGCCGGTTTGTGTTTGATTGCGTTGACACACGACCCTTTCTGCGCCGCGATCACGCACAGGACAGATGGTTGACGCCACCGTGACACCGCGAACGGACACCGGCGCTACGGCGATACCCGGTGCAACGCCACCAATGCAGCGCGCACGGCATCAAGACAGGCCGAGAGTCCGTCGACGGTGTGATCGCCCATGTGCCCGATGCGAAACGCGGTGGACTTGAGTTTCCCGTAGCCGCCGCCAATCACGAAACCACGATCGCCGGTTTCCTGCACCACACGTTCGCCGCGAATGTGCAACGGCAGCGAGACGCAAGTGACCGTGGGGGAGCGTTCACCGTCGAGCGCCTGGATGCAACACGGAATGCCCGTCTGTTCGCGCGTGGCCACCACCCAATCGTGCATCGTGCGCGTCATGGCGACGTGTCGCTGCCATCGATGCGTCATGGTTTCGGCCGTGATGTCGGTGACTTGCCGCGCGGTGGCGTAGAGCAGTGACGTGGCGGGTGTATTGGGCGTCTGGTTGCGCTGCACGTACTGCTCGAACTCGAGCACATCGAAGTAGCGACCGCGATGCGGCGAATCACTGGCCGTCGCGAGATACCGTTCGCTGGCCACACCGAAGGCGAGTCCGGGCGGCAGCGCCAGCGCTTTCTGCGATCCGGTGAACACGAAGTCGAGTCCCCATTCGTCGGTCTCCACCGGCGCACCGGCCACACCGGTCACGGAATCCACAAGCGAGAGCGCGCCGTGCGCACGACAGAGCGCCGCCAGTTCGGGGAGCGGGGTCAGCGCGCCGGTGCTTGTTTCGGAGTGCACCACCGTGACGCCGGCGTAGGCGCGTTCGCGCAGCGCCGCTTCCACACGCTCCAGCGCAACAATGTTGCCCCAGGGTGCGTCGAGCACGGTGACATCACGGCCGCACGCACGCGCGATCTCGGCGAAGCGTTCGGCGAATGCGCCGTTCACCAGCGAGAGGATCGGTCCGGGGCTGGCGCAGCGAACGGCGGCTTCCATGAGACCGGTGGCCGACGAGGTGGACACGTACACGGGACGCGCCGTGCGAAAGACCACCTTGAGGCCATCCTGCACCGTGGCAAACAGCGACTCGAACTCCGCACCACGATGCGGCAGCATCGGCCCCGACTGCGCCGCCAGCACCTCGGCACGCACATCGGTGGGACCGGGCAGAAAGAAACGTCCGAAGCTCATGCTGGAAAGATGCACTCGTTGCGATTGGCCTGCACTACAGCAGCAGATCTGAGAGCTCGCGCATGGAACGCGCTTCCTCACGCGCCAGCGCGACCACCGGCGGTCGTCGCACGACCCCGGTAAAGGCAATGAAGTGCGCGAGATCGCGCACGGCCGCGTCGGTGGAGCCGTCGCCGACAAAAGCGACGGGCTGGGTGATGCGCCCGTGCGTGAGCAGCGACTCGAGCACCTGCACC
>JBGTOG010000384.1:0-2147 GCA_041742675.1 Gemmatimonadaceae bacterium
CCGCCGGTGATATCGTCGACGGCCTGTGCGAGCGCTTGCACCAGGCATGGGAGCCCGCACGGACGCTGTTCGGAGGTCATCCCGTTGTGCTGGCGCCTATCGAGACATCGCGCGTTGCGCGACCGGTTCCGCTGCTCGGCGGTTGGCACAAGAGCCTCGCGAACGGTCCCCGGCTCTGCACGAGCAGGCAGGCGCTGGTCGGCAGTGGTTGGCCGATCGGCGAAGCGGCCGTGCGCGCGCTGCTGCAATGGCCTGTGTCCTGGGCGCCGGCGATCAGCCGTATCGCATCGAGCGAGGCAGCAGCGTGACGGTTGAACACTGCGCGGTATGCGGTGCAAAGGTTGGCTTGGCGCCGCGTGGCTGGTCGCCTGGTCAGGTGCTGTATTGCGAGTCGCACGCTGTGCTCGCCGACGTCGACCCGTTGGTGCACGGGCCCGCCGACATCGATCGCGCGATCTATGAGCTCAACCGTGATACGAGCTGTCTTGTCGAGTGGCCGTGGCCATCGCTCAATCAGATGGCTGGACCGCTCGCGCCGGGCACGGTGAGCTATGTCGCGGCATTTCCGAAGAACGGTAAGACGAGCTTCCTATCCGACTGCGTCGATTTCTGGTGGAATGGTGGCAAGCGCGTGTTCATCATCCCGCTCGAGCAGCGTAAGGACGAGCTATACACGCGCCTCGCCTGCCTGCGACTCGGTATCGATCCTGACTACGCGCTCAGCAAGCGAATGCACCTCGCGGCAAGGGCGGGCGATTTTCGAGCCAATATCGAAAGAGAGACGCTCGAGATCGAGTTCCGGCGATGGAAGGACGACCCCGAGCTGCTGAACCGCTTGTGGGTGCAAGGCGCTCCCGTTGTCACAGGAGAGGTGCTCCGGCGCTCTATGCGCCAGGCGCATGAGTGCGGCGCCGATGTGGTGTTGGTGGATCACGTCGACCACGTCCAAGCCGCAGCAGACAGTCACCAGAGCGAAATTCAAGTGAGCGTACACGCGCAGATGATCGCGCTTGAGTGCGCGCAGCAGTACGACCTGACCGTCGTGCTCGCATCACAGCTGAACCGTAAAGCTGCGGGCAACGATGAGTTGGCGGCATTCCGTCCTCCGCTCGTGGAATGGCTGTGGATGCCTGGGAAAAAACAACAAGTCGCAACCCGCATTCTCGGGCTGTATCGACCGCAGCGGCCCAACACAACCGAGGACGATCGGCTTGAGGTGGCTGCTGGCGAGCGTCCCGCCATGCATCTCGTACACGATGGTCGAATGGGCATCGCTGATATGGCGTCCCGCTATAGCGGCTCGCGAATCAATCGCATCGTGCAGCTGGCGTATCGTAACGGGCGGCTCGGCGAGATCACTGAAGACCAGCTGCGCGCCGAAATCGCCATGCGCAGAGAGCAAGAAGAGGCTGCGAAGCAGGCGGCAGCAGATCGCGATCGTGAGCGCCAAGCCCGCAAAAAACGAGATCGGCAGGCGCTCGAACACGGCATCAACACTGACCGCGCGGTTTCCAAGTACATCGGCAAGAGTGAACTCACCTTTGAGCAAAAAAGGATCCTGTCGTAATGGGCCTGCCCAACAAGACCCGCGGGGAGTACCGCCCGATCTATGAGTCGCTGTTTCACAGCCCGGAATACCTCCAGCTGAGCGCGGATGCGAAGCTGGTGCTCGTCACACTCAAGGGTCTATCCGGACCGCTTGGCGTCAAAAGTTGGCCCGGTTTTGACGCCACTTTTGCAGAATTGTGCAAAATCCCGACGCGCCGGTGTCGGAATGCGGCCGAGGAGCTGCTAAAGAGCGGATGGATTGAGCGCGACGGCGCCGTGATCTGGGTCGTAAACGGCTTGAAGTTCGAGCCATCCATCAGCACCAGCGCGAAGCACCGCGCCTTCGTTCGCAAGACGCTGGCAGGGCTCCCGAGGTGCCCGCTGCTGCGCCGGTTCGAGGTGCGGTACGCCGAGTACTTGGAAGAGCCGGACGGAGATGGGCCACCGGATAGGGTACGCGATAGGGTATCGGATAGCCCATGCGATACCACTACCCCTTCCCCAACCCCTACCCCAACCACCAACAGCAACAACTCTACCGTTCGTGCGGTGCGCACGACCGGTGGGGCGCCTGCCGGCGCGGCGCGTGCGCGGCGTGC
>JBGTOG010000388.1:0-2679 GCA_041742675.1 Gemmatimonadaceae bacterium
GCCAATGCTGCGACGGTAGACCACCGGTCCGAGCGTGCGAACGATCGATGCATCCTGACCGTCGGGATAGGTCGCAGTAAGGCCGAGGCGATGTGAGGCCGGCGCAATGTGCAGTGCGTCGATTCGTGTTCGTGCATCGCCTTGTGCCGTGTCGCCCAGATGATGTACTTCGTCGCAGACAATCATCGGAAACCGCGCGCCGTGTCGTTCGAGCAGCGTGAACGCGGAGTGATATGTGGTCACGGTAATCGCGCGCACTTCCTTTTCGTCACCATAGAACGCACCGACGTGCTCGGCACCGAATGCATCGGCGAGTTGCGTGAACCACTGTGCCACCAGTGCGCGGGTAGGCACAATGACGCAGGCGCTCAGCCCCGTGCGATGGATCGCAAGCAGCGCGACCAGCGTCTTTCCTGCACCCGTTGGCAATACCACGGTTCCGCGGTGTCCCGCCGCGATCCAGCGTGCGACCGCATCCTGTTGCGCGTCTCGCGGGGTGCGCGGATCGAGCAGCGGTGCATCAAAGCTGGCATCAGGGATGGGTGCCGGTGCGATGCCGCGAGCCTCCGCCCACGCCCGCAGCTCGGGATAGCGCGCTCCCGCCGCGACGAGTGCATCCAGGCGTGGGTCAAACTGCAGCCAGGCCGGCGCATCGCTCGCGTTCACTCCGCGCAGCACGGCGAGGCCGGCGCGGAAGCCAACCGACGGCGCTACCAGCAACGGTTGAGTCGATGACATGCGTGTATGAATAGTCGCGAGCCGCGAACACCCCAAATGCGTTTGTTATCACAGTGGCGGAAACGGGCCGCACCATCGCACGTTCCAGTATGCTCAGGCTCGCGGCAACGATTCTCTTCAACACGGCGCACGCGGCGATGCTCTCGACGGTGTGCTGCAAGAGACTTTTGTTGCCGCGTGGCGTTCAGCTGGCGCCTATCGCGCCGGCTGGGGGCGCACCGATGGTGGATCGGCGGGTGATGCACGAGAGCTGGTGATGCGGGCGCTGACTCGGCTGGCCGGCGATGATCAGGAGGTGCTCTTGTGGCGTGGGGCGCTGATTCGCACCCGCGCGACCAAATCTTCAACAGTACTTGACATGTAAAAAAATAGTAATACTATAGTTTCACACTAGTGTTACATTTCACAATCGACTGGCCACTGACGCATGTCTGAGCTGTTTAGAAGCATCAAGCACGACCTGCCCGCGAGCATCGTGGTGTTCTTCGTGGCCGTTCCGCTGTGCCTCGGCATTGCGCTGGCCTCCGGGGCGCCGCTGTTCTCCGGCATCATTGCCGGGATCGTCGGCGGCATCGTGGTTGGTGGCGCGAGCGGATCGCCGCTGGGCGTGAGCGGGCCGGCGGCCGGGCTTGCGGTCATTGTGTTGGGCGCGATCGCGACACTCGGGGGCTCGTTCGAAGCCTTTTTGGTGGCTGTCGTACTGGCGGGCATCCTGCAAATCGTGATGGGCTACGCGGGGCTCGGCGTCATCGCCTACTACTTTCCGTCGTCGGTGATCAAGGGAATGCTGACCGGCATTGGGCTGCTCATCATCATCAAGCAAATTCCGCATGCCCTGGGTTATCTGGGAGGCGCTCAGGAAGAGCTGGTGACACAGGGTGGTGATGCCGCCTTTGGCCCGTTAGCGAGACTGATGGACGCCGTGACGCCAGGAGCCCTGCTGGTTAGCGCGATATCCCTTACGCTGCTCATCACGTGGGAGAGTTGGCTGGCTCCACGTGCCAAGTTCTTCCGCGCCGTACCCGGGCCACTCGCGGCCGTGGCGATCGGGATTGGCCTCAGCGTGCTGATGTCATCGGGCGCACTGCCGTGGTCGCTGGCCGCGAATCAACTGGTAACGATCCCGGTGGCCAGCAGCGTGTCTGATTTTCTGGCTCAGTTTGCGCGGCCAGACTTCAGCGTGTTGATGCGCGGCGACGTGTACGTAGTCGCCGTCGTGCTGGCGCTCATTGCGAGCATCGAAACCCTGCTATGCGTCGAGGCGACCGATCGCCTCGATCCGCAAAAGCGTATTACGCCAACCAACCGCGAGCTCAAGGCGCAGGGGCTTGGCAATATCGTGTCCGGATTGATCGGCGGTCTGCCTGTCACGCAAGTGATTGTGCGGAGTTCTGCAAATATTTCGTTTGGCGGGCGCACGAAGTTGTCAGCCATCATGCACGGCGTCCTTATTCTGCTGTGCGTGATCGCGATTCCCGGTCTGCTCAACATGATTCCGCTGGCAACACTTGCCGCCGTGCTGTTGCTGGTGGGCTACAAGCTCGCCAAGCCTGCGCTCTTTGTGCAGATGTATCGCCACGGGTGGGAGCAGTTTGCGCCATTCGCTGCGACCGTTGCTGGCATTCTGGCCTTCGACCTGCTGCGTGGTATTGCCATTGGTCTGGTGGTCGGTATTGCCGTGGTTCTGCACCACAACTTGCGCAATCCCTTCTCCGTGGTCACGCAGCACACCGAGGCGCTGGAGTATCGCATTCAGCTGGCAGAGGAAGTGTCGTTCCTGAATAAGGGCAGCATCATGGAACAGCTGCAACAGATTCCGGAGCAGGCGCACGTCATCATTGATGGCTCGCGTTCCAAGGTGATCGACTTCGATGTGCTCGAGATCCTGCGAGACTTTCGGAACGCGGCGCCGGCTCGGCGCATCTCGGTTGATCTGCACGG
>JBGTOG010000392.1:0-1561 GCA_041742675.1 Gemmatimonadaceae bacterium
TGCTCCAGCAGCGTCAGCTCCTCGAGGGCATCCACCGTCAGCGCCGTGGCCCGCACCGGTGGACGCGCCTCGAGCGTGAGCAACCGGTCCATCGCATCAACATCGGCCACGCACGCATCGGCGAGCACTCGCCCCTCCCGCACGAGATACACGTGGTCTGCGCCGCTCACACTGGCGGCGCGGTACGCGAATGATGGACGTCGCAGCGCTTCCCGCACGCGCGCGAGCTGCGCATTGAGCGTTTCGAGTGCGGCAAGACGATCGCGCAACCAGCCGGCGCGCTCAAAAGAAAGCTGCGCACTCGCCACAGCCATCTCTCGTTCAAGCGCCACCTGCGGTTCATTCCCGTCCCCGTCAATGAATCGGTGCGCACGCACCAGTTGCGTGCGATACTCCTCGTGCGTGCACGCAGCCACACACGGGCCGAGACAACGCCGCGTTTCATAGCGATGACAGCCCGGCGTTCGCGCATAGCGTGCGTCGTCCGCAAAAAAATCGCCGCTGTCGCGCAGCACCATGGGGATGCGGTCGGCACAGTCGCGTAGCCCAAGCGCGTCGTTGAGCACACGCACGGCCGACACCAGCGGTGCCCGATTGGCAAAGGGTCCTATCACCGTGGCACCGGCACCAGCGCGCGTGCCGGCCACCGCACTCGCGCGCTGCACACGCAGGCGAGGCACCGGTTCACGACGCACTACGATTACCCACCACTGATCGAGCGGACGCGCGCCGCGCTTGTTGTACGCTGGCAGATGCGCACGGATCAGCCGAGCTTCGCGCAACAGCGCAGCAAACTCGTTGGGCATGACCTCCCACTCGATACTGGCCGTTTCACGCAGCATCCGCGCGTGTCGGTGTTCGGGCCACGGCAGGCGAAAGTAACTGAGCAGCCGCGTGCGCAGTTTGCGTGACTTGCCCACGTACAACACATCGCCGCGCGCACCAATCATGCGATACACGCCCGGCACATTCTGCGCGTTACGTCGCACAAGCTCCCGGAGCGGCGATGCATCCAGCCGCGCCACGGGCTCAAGAAACGAGAGCTGCGCGGAACCGGGAGCAAGCGAGAGATCAGATGAGCCGAACATAGACCGAAGATACCGCACGGAGTCCAGCGACACAAGCAAACACATCGCCTACGTCAACTTCTACGTAACCCGACCTATGGCCGCCACGTACGAGCACTGGCAATGTTGAGGCAGTGAAGTCCAAGGCGCGACCATCCTACTCCCCGCAGCCGAATGATCTACCGACCCGAGGGTTCACCTCATCTCTCCGTCCGTACACAGCCGGCTGAAGCGCTGTCCTGGCGAAGCGCGAGACAACCGGTGGTGCAGCTGGCCTCGGTGCACGCTGAGCTCCCGCACACGGTACGCACCTCTCGCGACGTCGAGGCGCGCATCGCTGCTTCCAGCCCCGGATTTCGCGTGCGCCCCGGCATCATCGAGGCGCGCACGGGCATCGTGGAACGACGCGTCGCGGCGGATGATCAGCAGTGTTCCGATCTTGCCGTGGAGGCCGCACGCGGTGCGCTGAGGCGAGCGGGACTTACCGTGCACGA
>JBGTOG010000400.1:0-9124 GCA_041742675.1 Gemmatimonadaceae bacterium
CAACGCCGTGCCAGCAGCATCGCGGGTTGCAGCTCTGCCCAGTCGCCCGCCGCACCTGCGACGTTGATGGAGCGCGACAGATCCTGGCGGAGCAGCGCATCGCGTACGCCGATGCACACATCCTTTGCCACATTGCGCTGCGCTTCCACGGAGTTTGCACCGAGGTGCGGTGTGAGCAGGATGTTCGGCGCCGTGCGCAGCGGATGATCCGGCGCGAGCGGCTCGGCGCTGTACACATCGAGAATGGCGCCGCGCAACTGGTCGGCGTGCAGCGCCGCAACCACCGCGTCTTCATCGACAATGCCGCCGCGCGCCATGTTCACGAGCACGGTACGCGGCTGCATGTGATCGATCTCGCGCTTGCCGATGATACCACGGGTTTCCGAGGTGAGCGGCGTATGCACGGTGATGATGTTCGCTTCACCAAGCAGATCATCAAGCGTGCGCGCGCGTTGCACGCGCAGTGTGGTAAAGCGTTCGTCACCGACGTACGGATCAAAGGCGATCACCGGCATGCCAAACGCGTGCGCACGAAGCGCCACTTCACTGCCAATGCGACCGAGGCCGACAATGCCAAGGGTCTTGCCCTTGAGTTCGCGGCCAAGCAGATGACTGCGCTCCCACTTGCCAGCCGCCATGCCGGTGGCCGCGCGCGGAATCTGCCGCAGCAGTCCGATCAACGCACCAAACACCAATTCGGCAACCGCCACGGTGTTGCCCGCCGGCGCATTGATGACCGCGATGCCGAGGGCCGTGGCGACGTCGATGGCAATGTTGTCGACGCCAACGCCGGCGCGCCCGACCACACGCAAGCGTGGCGCGCGTTCGAGCAGTTCACGGGTGATGCGCGTGGCACTGCGTCCCACAATCGCATCGTATTCGCCGATGCGCGCGTGCAGCTCGGGAACGGGCAGCGTGGCCACCTCGTCGACGTGCAACGAGGGTTCGGCGGTCAGCAGGGCGACGCCTTCCGCGTCGATGTCATCGGTGACCAGGACGCGGTGCATTCGCTGGTGGTGTTTGATTAGTCGGAAACTTCCGCGCGGCCCACGGCGCCGCGTACGGCTTCTCGCATCGCCAACAATACACTGTCGCGAGCCGCAGGCGAATCGTCGCGCACATGAATCTCGACGCCTTCGCTGATGGGCAGGCGGCGCCACGTGGCCGGACCATCGCTCGTGGCGTGTCCGTTTCCTCCGTTGAGCAGCAGCGCCGGTGTGAGTGACTGTGCCACGCGGCGCTCAAGCGAGTCGCCCGTCACTTCGCGCATCTCGGTTTTGATGGACTCCAGCGTCTGCCCTTCGCGCTGACGAATCTTGATGGCCAGCAGCTGGAGCAGATGCCGGTACCCGTACGTCGCGGCGGTGCCGGCGCCCTCGGGGCGGTCGAGCAAACCGTTGGCGACATAGAAGCGCACAGCGCGGGCACTGGGCATGGCGCGCGCTGATGCGTTGGTCGGCTTCATGCCAGCCGCGTCGACAAGACCGGAAGCGTGGGCCGCAAGGCCACGCGCATTCCAGGGCGCATGCCGAGAGTGGGCGCGGAGCAGCGAAACAGGTGAGTCAGCCATGGATCGAAAAAGAAGTGTGGGTGAACGACGCGGTGAAATCGCTCGGGACAGCGGTAAAACGCGGATCATCCGGATTTGGATCCCGCCACTGTCGCGGCAGACACCGACCAGTGATCCTGATCATTAATTCCTGAGCACATGCATTGCGTTCCCTGAAGGTTTGACCCATCGTCGAGTCATGTTGCTCGAGGCGCGAAAGCTCCCCTTGGCGGAGCGCGCGGCAGCGCGCTACTTCCGATTCCTGCTGCGCCGGGCCTTCGCCCGCGTGTGGCTCGGCGGCGTGCCATTTCCAGACGGCCCCGAGCCAAGTATCGCGTTCCTTAATCACAGCGCGTGGTGGGATCCCATCCTGACGCTGTTTCTCTCTCGCACGGTGCTCAAGCGGGATGCCTACGGCCTGTTCCGGGGCGAGGAACTGCAGCGCTATCCGTTCTTCCGTCGGCTGGGGTGCTTCGGCATTACCACGGAACGACTGGATGATCTGCGTGCGCTTCCGAACTACGCCAGCACACTGCTCAGCGGCGGACCTTCGCGCACCCTCTGGGTGCTGCCGCAGGGCGAGCTGCTCCCGGCGCGCATACCGCTTGGATTCCGGTCGCTGATGGCGCGGTTCGCTCGCGTCATGCCCGATGTGCCGCTGGTGCCGGTCGCGGTGCGCTACGAGTTCCGACTCGATCAGCGCGCCGAGTGCTTCGTGCGTGTGGGGGAGGCGATCTTTGCGCAGCCGAATGAGACCCCGTCGGCTCTCACACGACGACTGGAGCAGCGACTGAAGCAAGAGCTGGCGCTGTTGGATGCCGAGCTGGCGCAGCCTGGTGTGCGGCAGTTTCGCCTGGTACTCGAAGGGCTCGGGTCGTTGAGCGCTCTGTACGACCATACCTTTGGCCGAATACAGTACTTGCGCCGCAACGCCTGAGACATTGGTCCGCCGACTACTTCGTGCACCAGAAGTTGCCAGGCCGCCCACGTGACACTCCCCAGTATCACCACCACCCCGTGGAACGAACCTGACAACCACTTCCGGTGCCGAGTGTCCTCGGCGGTCCCGCACCTGCACCTCCAGCACCACGTCCGTCAGCTGACGGACAACATTCGTGCAGGCGCCTCTGTCTTGCTTGCCCCAAACGCCGTGCTCACCCCTGCTTCGTTTGCCAGCGTCGCGATCGTGTGCAGATCGGCTGGCTTCTCCAGAAAATGCAGCGCGCCCAGTCGATTCGATGCCTGCCGATTTCCATCATCCGGATAGGCTGTCAATACGAGTACCGTCGCCCCGTCGCACACCATGCCGGCCATCGCCATCACCTGCAGACCCCCGTCGCGCTTCCCACCGAGGCGAAGATCCGTCACGATGAAGTCGAACGACTGCGTCTTCAGAACGGCCAGCGCTTCCGGGAGCGACTCGACGGCGGTGAGGCAGTTGCCCTCGACATCGAACAGTTCAACGAGGATGTCACGAATGGATTGTTCATCCTCAACCACCAGCACTCGCTTCCCGACGTTGCTCTCCATACACGCTTCTAGTGCCAGAAGCGGGCCAGTATTGCGGATCACGATGTAAGTGCTTGGCAAGACACGGACTGCACCGCCATCACATCACAAAACTGTCTTTTGCGCTGTGTGATTGTCGGTCGGTTCAGGCAACCGGTGACCGATTATCGGTCGCTCAGTTCCGGACGGCGCTCAGGCAGGTGCCGAAAGGCGCTTCAGCTTCTCGGAGAGCGTGGAGCGTGCAATCCCGAGCAATTCGGCGGCGCGAGTGCGGTTGTCGCCCGCGTGCTGAAGCGCGGCGTGGATGGCGGCGTGCTCGGCTTCCTGAAGCGTCAACACGGGTCCGGACGGACGTGCCGCCGATTCGGGCGGCGATGCTGACAGCCCGAGATGCTCTACCTGAATTGGCGCGCCGTCGGCCAGAATGCTCGCGCGCCACAGGGTATTGCGCAGCTCGCGGATGTTTCCGGGCCAGTCATACGACTGAAGCGCGTCCCGCGCCGCGTCACTTAACACGCCACCGCGCGGCAGAAGTGAGTCCGCGAGACCGACGATCTCACCGCGCCGTTCGCGCAGTGGCGGCAGATGTATCGTGAGGACCTGCAGTCGATAATAGAGGTCGGCTCGAAACCGGCGTTCTTCGACCGCGGTGGTCAGTGGTTCGTTGGTTGCGACGACCAGCCGGGCCGAGCTGCGTAGCGAGGTGGTGCCACCCAAACGGCGAAAGGACTGTTCCTCGATCACCTTCAGCAACTTGGGCTGCACTTCGGCCGGCATCTCCGCGATTTCATCGAGAAAGACGGTACCTGCGCCGGCTACCTCCAGCAGACCGCGCTTTGCGGAACGCGCATCCGTAAATGCGCCACGTTCGTGGCCGAACAACTCGCTCTCGAAAAATGTGCTGGTGAGCGAAGCACAATTAATTTCGACGAACGGCGCGTCGCGTCGACTGGACCGATCATGGATCTGGCGCGCAGCGTAGCCTTTGCCCGTGCCAGTCTCCCCCTGCAGCAACACCGGAGCATCCGGATTTCGGGCCGCCAACTCCACCAGTTGCTCAAAGGTGCGTGGCAGGCTGGCCTTCGCCGCCGAACGTTCCTGCGGTGAGTCACCGGTCCGGTCGCGGGCGCGCAGGAGCGTAAGCTCCTGACGCAGCCGTCCGCGTTCCGAGGCGCGCTCGACGGCGGCGGCCAGTGCGTCCAGATCAACCGGCTTTTCTAGCACATCCACTGCGCCGCGTTGCATGGCGCCAACCGTGGTCGGGACGTCAGCGAAGCCCGAGAGAATGATCACGCCAACGTCGGCGTCGTCGGCTCGCAGCGCGTCCAGCAACAGCAAGCCACTGGCATCTGGCAGGCGCAGATCGAGCAACACCACATCCGGAGCATGCGCCGCGGCCATGGCGCGTGCTTCCGATGCCGTAGACGCACCCCGTGCCGTATGCCCAAACGTTTCGAAAAACTCGACGAGCGTCTCGCGAACCGTGACGTCATCGTCGACCACGAGCACAGACAGCGTCACGTAGCCGCCGTTGGGGGGAGCGCAAGCGTGATTGTTGTGCCGACTTCCGGCGCCGAATCGATCGCTATCGAACCGCCGTGTTCATCCATGATGCGCTGGCACAGCGCCAACCCGATGCCGGTTCCGCCTGGCTTGGTGCTGTAAAAGAACTCAAAGACGTGTGGCAGTACCTCGGGCGGGATTGCCGCGCCAAAGTTGGTGAGGCGACAGCGCCAGCTACCATTCGGAAGTACATGCGCCGACAGAACCAGTTCGGTGCCAGACGGTGCAGCGTCAACGGCGTTCACCAGAATATTCAGGTACACTTGGCGCAGTTGCTGCGCATCGATGAGGCAGCGCATCGGACGATCAAGACGCAGGCGACGCAGGGTCAGGCCAGCGTTAACCAGTCGTTCCCGCTCCAGCTCGAACACTTCATCCCAGAGCGCCTCCGGATCGCCCGGTTCGAGATGAGCTGCCGCCGGTCGGCCAAAATCCAGCAGTGACGTGACCATATTGTTCAGCCGGTCGACCTCGCGCAGAATGCGACCCACGTTCTTTTCAACGACCGGGTCTTCGCGTGCTCTGAAGCGCAGCAGTTGGGCGGCGGAGGATATACCGAACAGCGGATTGCGCAGCTCATGCGCCACGCCCGCGGCCACTTCACCGATCGCCTCCAGGCGACGCTTGTGCTCGACGCGCCGCACCAACCAGGCGCGTTCAATCGCCACCGCCGTTTGCGCGGCGATGACGGAGAAGACCCGTTCGGCCTCGTCGAGCTGCTGCGCCGAGTCCACCGCTTCGGTGGCCAGAGTAATGGCGCCCAGCACACCTTCGGCGCTGGTGAGCGGCACGGTGATCTCGAGGTGCCCACTGACCTCCTGCAGTACAACCCGGCCGGCAGCCAGTGACTCCAGCCAGGTGGGCATGAGGCGCGTTTCGAGTGCGATCGCAGGTCCGGCAGACTGGTATCCCCAGCGGTGCACAATCCGGATCGCGGCGGTTTCGTCATCGGCTACGGCGATCACGACGCCGGTGCTGGGCACGGCGCGGCGCACCTGTCGCGACACCTCTTCGTACACACGGCCGACATCGATCGCGTGCGAAAGCGCGATGCCTGTGTCGATCAGTGCTTCGCGAGAGCGGTGGCTGGCCGAAATGTCTACCGTGGAGAAGACATAACCCTCCACGCCATCGGGCCCCTTCAGCGGCGAGATGTGCATGAGGAAGATGCGTTCTTCCTCAGGCGAGGAGCACGGAAACTCCCAGCGGACCATGGGCACACGCTCATCGCGGAGCAGCTCCATGGCGCGCTGAATCTGCTCGCGCGACGCATCATCAGCGACGGCGCTGAAGATCGATGATCCAATGACGGCCGACTCGGGGGCGATCTGCGCGGCGCCGTTTTTCTCCGCGAACTGCGACCACGAGTTGTTGGCTGCCGTGATGCAGCCGTCGAGATCGACCGAATAGATCGTCTGCGGAAGCGCGTCGAGCACGCGGCGGGCAAGCGGCGTGTCGTCTACGGTTGAGAGCGTGTCAGAGTCGCGGTGCATGATGCTCACAAAATACCTCGCCCGACGCCGCGGAGTTGCGATCGTCGGGCGGGAAGTACGAACCGGGCCAGCCTGCCTATCGCCGTTTGCTCTTTGCAGACTTGGTTGGCGCTGCTTTTTTCGTGCTTGCCCTGCTGACGGCCCGCTTGGGCGCCACGGGCTTTCGAGCCGCTGCCTTCTTTGCTGGTGCGGCCCTCCTGGCGACTGATTTAGTGGCCGCGGCCTTCTTCGCCGGTACCTTGGCGGTCTTGCCCTTGACGCCCGTCGGCTTGGCAGCGGCCACTTTTTTTGCCGACTTCGCAGAGGTTTTGGCGGGCGCTTTCGACGCGACTTTTGCCGGAGCCTTGGCGGGCGCTTTGGACGCGGCTTTGGACGCGGCTTTGGCCGGAGCCTTGGCGGGTGCTTTGGCCGCGGCTTTGGCTGGCGCCTTGGCGGGTGCCTTGGCGGCGGCTTTGGCTGGCGCCTTGGCGGGCGCTTTGGCCGCGGCTTTAGCTGGCGTTTTGGACGCAGCTTTGGCTGCGTTGCTCTCAGGTACCCTGGCCGTCTTCGCCGACGTTTTGGCCGCCGTCTTCGCGGCGGACTTCGCCGGAGGCTCGGCCTTCGAAACTGGCGCCACCGCTACCACTGCTGGTGCTGCCTCAGCCTTTTTCGCGGGCCGACTCGCCGCCTTCGGCTTACGCGACGGCGGTTCGTCGACGTCATCACCAAGATCGTCGTCGCCATCGTCATCAATGTCATCGTCGCCGCCGTCGTCGCCAAGGTCGTCGTCGCTGCCATCGTCGTCGAGGTCGTCGCCATCGTCCGAGTTATCATCAAGATCCAGATCGTCGTCGCCATCGGGCTCATCAACGATGATGAGCGGTGCCGGCGCCGACTTCTTTCCGGGTGGGCGTCCACGACGCGCCGGTGGCCGGCCGAAGATGTCTTCCTCTTCTTCCACGTCCTCTTCGTCGTCCTCTTCTTCCTTGACGCCGTAGTCCTCGTCGTCCTCATCATCCGAGTCGTCCGCGCTGTCCCAGAGGCCGTTTCCGTCTTCGTCGTCGGGGATTCGGTAGCTGTCCTCTTCCTCGTCTTCGTCGTAGGCGCCGCCGTACGCGCGCGCTGTGCGCGCGATGTCGTCCTGCTCGAGGAAACTGAACTCCCCACCCACCTCGTCACTGCGCGGCATGACCGCCTCCTCTCGGGTTACGTCGGATCCAACGCCAAAAAACCATGACCCCTAGTACACGAACTGAATCGCAGAGTCAAGCGGTGGCGCGAGATTCGATGCCGACCGCCTCGACCAGCGCGTCGTAAACACGGCCTTCGATCAGCCGTTCGCGCTGTGTCGCCAGATAGGCCAGCGCGTCGTCGACGCGCATGGGCTCGCGGTAGGCGCGCTGTGACGTCAGCGCGTCAAACGCATCGGCCGCGGCGAGCACGCGCCCCCCCCACGAGATGGCGTTGCCAGCCAGACCGCGCGGGTACCCGGACCCATCCCAGTGCTCGTGGTGATCGCGGATAAACTCACGGGCGCCGCCGAGTTGCTTGATCGGCGCCAGGATTTCGAGCCCGATCTGCACGTGCGACTGCACATGCAGGAACTCGTCGGCGGAGAGCGGGCCTGGCTTGTGCAACACGGCTTCGCGCAGCCCGATCTTGCCGATATCGTGCAGTCGACCGGCGGTGCGCACGAGATCCACCTCGTCGGCCGACCTCTGCAGCACCTGCGCCATGCGACGCGCGAGCTTGGCGACCCGTTCGGAGTGTCCGCGCAGATACACATCCTTGGCTTCCATGGCGTTGACGAGCGTGTGCGCGATGTTCAGCGTAAGGGCTTTGAGCGCGGCCTGTTCGCGCATCAGATCGTCCGTCCTGGCGGCCACCTCTTCGCGGATCAGCCGCTCAACATGTTTCCGCCGCAGGGCCACGGCGCGCCGACTGAGCGCTTGCTCGACGGCGCGTTGCAACGCGACGAGTTCCACCGGCTTGACGAGGTAGTCGCCAGCACCGGCGGTGAGGGCGTCGGTCGCGGACTGTGCATCAGCCATAGCCGTGAGCATCACCACGCCCATGTCCGGATCAATGCGTAGTGCGTGTGGAACGGTCTCAAGGCCCGTCATGCCGGGCATGCGCAGGTCGCACAGCATGACCGCTGCACGTTCCCGCGCCAGCAACTCCAGCGCGGTCGAACCAGAGTCTGCCGTCTCGACCTCGTACCCACGCGAAGTAAGAAACCGCGACAGCGCCAGACGAATTGCTGACTCATCGTCTACGATGAGCACACGACGAAGCGATTCGGCATGTGCGGCCGCATCGGCTTCCGCATGGATGCGATCGAACGGATCGTCGGCGTTCGTCGGCGGTGTGGACTCAGCGAAGTGCATTCGTCGGCCGTGCCGCGAGCCCCACGCGGGGCACTATTCCGAACCGCTCGCTCGTGCTGCGCGCACGGCCTGTTGAATTTCGACCTGATGCTGCTCGTACTCCGGCAACTGCCGCCGCTGTTCGCTGTCCAGCACGCGCAGCAACTGTGCTTCGAGCGCACGAGCCCGATCCGCGTTGTTGGCAAGTCGCGCCGCGCGCACGCCAAGAATGATGCCGAGCAGATGGTCGCTGTCGTTGCGCAGAATTGTGTCGGATTGCGCAATGGCGATGTCGGGGAGTCCGGCCGCCTCGGCAATACGACCGGCGTGAAAGCGGCGGTCGAGGCTGATGTTCTGCAGCAGCTCGTGTGCCGGAAGCGCCATGACCGCGAAAAACGCTGCCGAATCACGCAGGCCATTATCTTCATAACTCATGATGCGCAGGTAAAGCGCATCGGCGCGCTCTTCCGGCGACATGCTGGAAATATCAGGCGCACGCGGACCGCTGCCCGGCGCACCCGCACCCAGCGCGGGTCCATCGATGGCGGGTGTTGCCAGCGCGTTCGCTGAACCATCAATCGCGCTGCCGCGTGCAGCGCCAAAGTTGCGCCCGGCCACCATGGCGACCAGCGCCATGAGGGCGAGGAACGCGACGCCCCACGGCA
>JBGTOG010000401.1:0-4636 GCA_041742675.1 Gemmatimonadaceae bacterium
GGTGCTGCCGGGCGTGGGGACCGTGGTTTCGGCACACTGGCGGGCGAGCGCGGAGGAGCGCGAACGGTTGCTCGCTGACGAGATCGAACGGTTGCTGGTAGATGCGCGGCGGCTTGGACTCAGCCTGCGCGATGTCACCGACGCGGTCAATGCGCACTGGGAGGCGTTGAATCCCCCCCCCGACGCCGACTCTCCTTCCAACCGCCCACCGGAGCAGCTCTGATGTCGATCATCGACGTTCGCGATCTCACGCATCGATTCGGCAAGCACGTCGCGCTGCAGGACGTGTCGTTCAGTATTCCGGCGGGATCGGTGTACGCGTTGCTCGGACCGAACGGCTCCGGCAAGACCACGCTGCTGCAGATTCTCATGGGACTGATGCCGGCGACCTCCGGCACGGTACGCGTGCTCGACACACCGGTGGCAAAGCTCACATCGGCGCATCGGGCGCGCATGGGATACGTGGCCGAAGGACTCAAGCTGCCGCCATCCATGACACTGGCGCAGTTGGAGCGGTACGTGTCGCCGCTGTATCCCACATGGGATCACACGCTCGCGGATTCGTTGCGCCAGCGCTTTCAGCTTGATGCGTCGCGGCGCATTCGCACGTTGTCGCGCGGTGAGCATATGAAGGCTGCGATGCTGTGCGCACTGGCGCCGCGTCCGGAGCTGTTGATCATGGACGAGCCGTTCACCGGCATGGACGCGGTGGTGAAGGACGATCTGGTGCGTGGTGTCCTTGAGTTGTCAGGACGCGAAGGCTGGACTGTGGTGATGGCATCCCATGATCTCGCCGAGCTTGAACTGCTGGCGGACTGGGTGGGCTTTTTGCATAACGGCACGCTGCAGTTGCATGAGCCCATGGAAAGTGTGCGCGCGCGATATCGCTGGCTGGAGGTGATCACGTCAGCACGCGACGCAGTGCTGCCTGCGGTTCGTCCGCAGGAATGGGTGTGGACCGAAACGGCGGGACCGCGCGTACGGGTGCTGCTCTCCGCGCAGGATAGTGACGCCGTGCAGCAGCGAGCGCGTTCGTGGTTTCCCGACGCGCAGCGCATTGAACTGCATGAGGCCTCGCTTCGCGATGTGTTTGTAGCGCTCACGCGGCAGGGGCTGGCCGCGAAGACGCGGACCGAGGCGGCGTAATGTCCTGGACGCATCAGGTCTGGCAGGTGTTCCGCAAGGATGTGATGCGGCAGCGGTGGTTGCTGCTGTTGTTTGTGCTGTGCGCGGTTGGGAGCGTAGCGAGCGTGCTGCGCGACAGCACGACAATGGCACTGAATAGTGTGCTCGGCGAGCACAGTCGACCCCTGGCGGAGCTCCTGTGGTTGCTCCTGCCTGCGTTTGCGGCGCTGCTCTGCGCGACGGTCATCCTCGAAGATGTTCCAACGGCACCGCGAGCGCACTGGGCCACCCTGCCGATCGATCGATCCGCTGTGTTCGGCGCCAAGCTGTGCTTTGTGCTCGGCGTCGTTCCGCTGATCGTGTTCGGAGCCCTGGCGGTGCTGCACCTGGCGTTCAGTGTGCGACTGATGGAGCTGCCGGTGTTGCTTGCAACCGGCGTGCGCACGCTGGTCACACTGACGGTAATCGCACTGCCCTTGGCCGCCATTGTGCGTGAGCTACGCGAGTTCTTTCTTGCGGCCGTCGCACTGGCAACCGTGTTCGCGATGGCGATCGACGGTGCGTCTTTCGAAATCAGTGCGGTTGCACCGTTGACACAAGCGTTCATCGCCGTTCTGCTCACGTCCTGCTCCGTGTTCATCACGTGGCAGCTCTACAAGCGGCGCCGGCGATCATGGGTGATGTACGCGGCCGTTGGCGTATTGAGCGTGCTCCACGGCGCGTGCATTGTGATTCCGGTTGCTCCATACCAGAAGACGCTCTCCGCCTCGCTTCCCGACGCGAGACTGACGAGCACGTGGCAGCGCACGACCAACGCCACCGCGAGAGCACGATCATTCGCATGGCAGCTGCATCTGGCTGGGCTGCCACCAGATCGGCGGGCTACACTGCGGGTCATTCGCGCGGGGTTCATGGGTCCGGAAACGTGTCGGCGGGCGCTCTCCAAGTCACACATCGAGACTACGCTACAGTATCCCGTGTTACCGCTTGGACGTGAGTTGCACTGGTTGGGAAATCCGCCTCAGTTCACGCGGTCCGTTGATACAGCGTTCACGAACACGTGGACGCTGCATACAGGGGAGAACGAATGTACGCCGAGCCTCAACGCCGTACTGGAAATGAGCACACCGCGATTGCTTGGGAGCATTCCGCTTTCGACCGGAGCCACGCTCACCAGTGGCGGATATCGACTGACAGTACACTCCACAGAGCGGAGCGCTAACGGCATGCTTGCCACGCTCTACGCATCGTCCTCGGTCGCCGCACCGCCGCTTCATCGCCCTGGCCTGTCGCAGCTGACCTACGTTCTGGTGCACTCGCAGCGCTCGGAAGCCATGATGCTCAACGCCGCCGGCCAGTCTCTACCAGCGGGCCGACCTATCGTGCGTAACCTGGTGGGACTCTTTCCACGACGGCTGGACGATGACTCCGCAGGGCCGCACGTGGACGCCTGGCTTCGTGATGCGGTGCTGTACGTGTTCACGTGGGATTCGCGCGGCGTCTTCGCGGCGAGCCCGTTGCTGGCGGAGGAACAATGATGTCGTGGACGCAACAGGTGCTCCATGTGTTCTCGCACGACCTGCGCGCGTTGCGTCTCCTGCTGGCGTTATACGCCGCGCTGCTGACGTTCGGTGTGTTGCAATCGCGCGGTATCGCCACGAACGGGGTTGCCGTGGGCAACATGGCCACCCTGCTACTCTACGGCGTACCTGTATTGCTGGGTGTCCTGCTGGTGCTGCGCCATCCACCGGCAACACCCACGTCGCACTGGAGCAGTCTGCCGTACTCCCGCTCTGCCGTGTGGATGGCGAAGTGGCTGTCGTGCGCCCTCGTAGTGGCGGGGATGGTGCTCGCACTGGTCGCGGTATCAGAAGCTTTTGACATGCCGCGTGCATGGACAGCGGATTTCGTGTCCGTCAGGGCGCTGCTTCTGTGCGGCCTGCTCGCCACGAGCGTGCTGGTGGCGGTGGTGGAACGAAATCTGCGCTCGGCGCTTGTCATGCTGGTCGCGCTGCCCATCACCATGTCGCTCCTGGCATTCGCATCCTCTCTCACGCCTCGATCGTTCCGCGATCTCATCACGTGGTTGACGGATCTGCTCAGTACGATACCCGCGATTTCGGTCGGCATTGCCCTCGCTATGGGTGTCGGTCTGCAGTACTACCGTATGCAGCGCGTGTCAGCCGTCATGCGCTGGTCGACCATGGGCGGATGTGTACTGCTGCTCATCAGCATGCTGAATGCGAACGTCTCGCATCGGGCCATGTCCTCGTTTGAGCGCGGACGAAGCATGCCACCGGGCCTCGTATCGAATCGTGCCGCTGATGTCACGGTCTCGGGTGAACTCGTAGCGCTTCCTGATACTACGCTGTTTGGCAAGCTGGACGTTGCGCGTGCACAGCTCATCCTGCGCCTGGCGGATGCACCAACAGATCTGCGAGCGGACTGGGCGTTCTCGGAGGTGACCGCAGAGCAAGCGACCGGTGTCGTAGAGCCGCTGCGCGTGGCATCCTCGGGGTATTCGCTGCTCATGCCGTCGCTCCAGCTTTCGCCCACGCTGCGTTGGCAAACGTCTCCCGACGACGGAATGCGAGTGGTGAAACAACCGACAGTGCGCGTGGGCGACGCGTGGCACATCGGTGTTCCGCCAATGGCGCGTGGCGTGCCGCGTGCGGTGCGTGGCGCGGTAGAGTTCAGGGAAGCACGCATACTGGGTCGACTTCCTATTGCGGCAGGTGCACGCGTGACGGTACGAGGTGCTCAAATTGCACTCCTGGAGATCGGCGACAACTCGTTGCTGTGCGAACCGGAACGTCGACGAGCGAAGTGCACCACGAGTTATCGGAATGGCACGCTACTACGCATCTCCATGCGCAGCATGCTCGCACGTAACGAGTATCTGTCGTTCGCGCTCGTGCACAACGAGCGTCGTGAAGGCATTCGGATGGAGTGGCAGGCGGATGTCAGACAGAACGCGCTCGAGCAGCAGCTGTTGTCACCGAATCGTGTCTTGCGGGAGACTGGTCTTTTGCTGCCCGAGTACCGGGGCGCAGAGCGCACCGGCTCGGCGCCGCTTCCGCTGGACGAGCGCTGGCTGCAGGGTGCGGAGCTGGTAGTTGTGGAATGGGTGCTGGTGGGTGAGGTGCCGCTCACGGTGACGCGGTAAAAACGCGCTTCGCACGGAAATCGCCCTTGCATTCCTGATTCTGGAGTAGTTCTGCAGCTGGCACCAACCGGGTAGTTTCGGTATCTATTCGGTCTCCGTACCGAATAGCCATGCCGTCACTGCCCTTGCCTTCCGCTCCTGCTGCCGCCCCTTGGCGCATCGCCTGCGTCCGCATTCCGCGCTTTCCCCTGGGGGCGATCTGGCGTTCGGCGCCCACGCCGCCCGTGCAGCTCACACTGGCGCTGGCCATGGAGGCAGTAGCTGAGCCCGATGCCAAGGCGCCAACCGTAGAGCATTGGGACAACGTTCCTCGCGCGCTCAGCGACGGGCAGCGACTCAAGGCCG
>JBGTOG010000006.1:0-31085 GCA_041742675.1 Gemmatimonadaceae bacterium
GGCGGCAAGCATCGCTGCCGATGCAAGTGTGAGGAACAACATACTGACCTCCAGAGAGTGAGAATGCGGCGCGTCGCCGTGACATGCGCGTACCACTTGTTGCGCATGGGGTCAGATACGCACGACATTCCCGGGAGATTCAGTATTGGGACGACCGCCCGTGGTGTGGGACGAAGTGGCGTTGTGCGGTGTCCGCAGCGCACGGACGAGGCAAGTGCAACGAGACGGCGATGCGGTTCGGTGGTCGGTCGTCGGTCCCCCCCGACGCGAGCCGCGATCAAAACTACCGACCACTGAAAACCGCCAACCGACAACCCCCCACGGTGTCCGGGATCTCGACGCTCAGCCGAGCGCTCGTAGCGGCGAACGACCGACGACCGAAAACGCTGCGGTTGTCGTTGCACCGGAGGCTGCGTCGTCGGTAGCCGGTTGTCGGTTGCACGCCGCTACGCACCACGGACGTTGTCGCAGCGCACCACAACGGCGTTCGGAGTCGTCGGTTTTCGGTGGTCGGTAGTCGGTCTCCCTCGACGCGAGCCGCGATCAAAATCACCGATCACCGACCACCGCCTACCGACAACCCCCCACGGTGTTCGGGATCTCGACGCTCAGCCGAGCGCTCGTAGCGGCGGACGACCGACTACCGACGACGCTGCGGTTGTCGTTGCACCGGGGGCCGCGTGGTCGGTAGCCGGTTGTCGGTTGCACGCCGCTACGCACCACGGACGTTGTCGCAGCGCACCACAACGGCGTTCGGAGTCGTCGGTTTTCGGTGGTCGGTAGTCGGTCCCCCCGACGCGAGCCGCGATCAAAATCACCGACCACCGACCACCGCCTACCGACAACCCCCCACGGTGTTCGGGATCTCGACGCTCAGCCAAGCGCTCGTAGCGGCGGACGACCGACTACCGACGACGCTGCGGTTGTCGTTGCACCGGGGCTTACGTGGTCGGTTGGCGGTGGTCGGTTGCACGCCGCGACGCACCACGGACGTTGGCGCGGCGCACGTCAACGGCGTTCGGAGTCGTCGGTTTTGCAATCAGGTCACATGACCCAGCCCTTCAGGCGTCGCGGGCACCACGAGAAACTGGAAGGCGAGATTCGACAGCAGGCAATACGCGGCGAAATAGTACAAGCCAACGCCAGCGACCGCGTCGAGATTGTCGAGTGCATTCGCAGCAAGAAACGCCATGAACACGCCGACCACGAAGACATCGGCCATCGACCACTTGCTAATCGCCCGCACGAAACGGTACACCGGTTGGTTGGACGACGCATTGCGACGCCACAGCACCACAGCCAGCAGTACGGCTTTCAGCAACGGCACGGCAATACTGAAGAGCAAAATCAGCGATGCGACGAACGCATTGCCAGACTCATACAGACTGCGCACACTTTCCGCGATGCTTTGTGTCTCCCGAAAGATCTCGCGCGTATTGCCAAGCACCGAGATCGACGCCGAGATGGTGAGCACGGGTCGCGTCAATCCAGGGGCAAGACACGCCAGAGAGATCAGCGTGAGGACCAGGGCGATCTGATTACGGCGAAGCATGCGGGCGTTGGTGAAAGGAGTCGCGTCCACTTCGCGAACCTGTGCGTCGGGAAGGGACAAGCAGAGGACAGGGCTGCGTGAAAGCTACGCGTCGTACCGCGGCGCGCTCAATCGCGGCGACCCGTGCAATGCGGTTGGCGTAAACCCTGCGCTGCTACCTACTCTTCCGGCATGTCCGATCTCACTGCGCGCGAGCCGCTCAGCGTGCTGCGCGCGTTCCTGCGACTGGGTGTGACTTCGTTTGGTGGACCGATCGCGCATCTGGGCTACCTGCGCACCGAGTTTGTGGAGCGGCGCGCCTGGCTGTCTGAGGCGCAGTTCGCCCAGTTGCTGGCGATCTGTCAACTCCTCCCCGGTCCCGCCAGCAGCCAACTTGGCTTCGCGATCGGGTGGCTCCGGGCGGGCTGGCCTGGCGCGGTGGCAGCGTTCGTCGGGTTCACGATGCCATCCGTTCTGCTGCTACTCGGAGTCGCGCAGCTTGCGGCGACCGTCGATAGCGCGCTGGGCGCGTGTGTACGGCACGGGCTGGGACTGGTCGCTGTGGCTGTTGTCGCCCACGGCGTGATACGCATGATGGTGATGCTGACACCCGATACCTCGCGACGACTGATTGGTGTGGCGGCGGCCATCGCCATGCTGGTGGCGTCGTCAGCCGCGATGCAGATCGTGGTAATCGCGGGCGGCGCACTCGCCGGCTGGTTGTTCTGTCGCACGAGCGAGTTTGCGCAATCCGTGTCGCTTCCTGCGCCCATCAGTCCACGCACGGCGTCCATCGCATTCAGCGTGTTTGTACTGCTACTCGTCGTGGCGCTGGTTCCGGCACTGCAGCCAGGCACGCAAATCACTCCAACACTTCCTGCGCTGGCGGCGGCGTTCTATCGAGCTGGTGCGTTGGTGTTCGGTGGCGGACATGTGGTGCTGCCCCTGCTCGAAACGTCTCTGGTGAACTCGGGGTGGATGACCGCCGAGCAATTTCTCGCGGGATACGGCGCGGCACAGGCCATTCCGGGCCCGCTGTTCTCCGTCGCTGCATTCTTTGGTGCGACACTAGCTACAGGCAGTCATCCGCTGATCGTCTCGCTGATTGCTCTGGTCGCGGTGTTCCTGCCGGGATTTCTTCTGGTTGTCGCCATTCTTCCGGTGTGGTCGGGACTGGCACGACAAGACGCGGCCCCTCGGGTGCTGGCGGGAGTGAATGCTGCGGTGGTTGGCCTGCTCGCCGCTGCCCTCTACGACCCCGTACTCACGAGTGCGATCTCGCACAGTTACGACGTCCTGATCGCCGGAATCGGGCTTGCGGTGCTGTTAGGGACGCGTCGGTCACCGCTATGGGTGGTCGCCTGGTGTGTGCTGGCCACCGCTGTGATGCGGCAGATTGTGGTTTGACCACAGCGGAGAAAATAGCGCCTGCAGAACCGGGACGGAGCGGAGAACGGGTGTCGTCTACGCACGCCGTTCGCCCCCGCGTCGCTTTCGCGAACATTGACGACTGCTGCAGCGCGGCCCATGCTTCCCATCCCACCTGCACGACCAGCGCGGATCCTTCCTTCTCGGCGAATCACATCATGGCCGACCTCTCGAATGCTGTTGCGGCTCAGATTGCCAACATGGAACAGCGCACCGGGACGTTGGTAAGCTCGCGTCCATGAATAGCTCCCGATTCCCGGCATCCGCGGTGCGACGGTGGCTCGCGGCCTCGTTCGCATTGGTACTCGCGTTTCTGATCTCGGCAGACCACGCCGCGTCGCAGCGACGGCGTGCCTGGGTCGAACCGAACGTCGCTTACGACGGCCAATACACATTTGTACGTTTGCGCTATGACGGCCACCCGGGATGGTCATACGACTATCCGGCGATGGAGCGCAACTTCATGACGATCCTGACGGATTTGTCCACCGTGAGGCCGCGTGTCCGCGAAAGCAACGTGTATGACATGGATGATCCGGAGCTGTCTCGCTATCCGGTGGCCTATCTGTCGGAACCGGGTTTCTGGTACCCGGCGGAGTCGCAGGCGCTTGGTCTGCGGACCTGGTTACAGAAAGGTGGCTTCCTGATTGTGGACGACTTCCTGGGGAATCAGTGGGATCAGTTTGAACGGGCCATGCTGAGCGTGTTGCCTGGGGCGCAGATCATGCCGCTCACGGTGGATCATCCGGTGTTCCACTCGTTCTTCTCGATTGAGACGCTGGACGGCATGAATCACCCGGGCACGCCGAGCGCGGTAGCGCAGTACTATGGCATCTTCGAGGACAATGATCCGGCGAAGCGCCTGATGGTTGTCGTCAACTACAACAACGACATTGGTGACTACATGGAGTGGTCGGGTGAAGGCTACTATCCGGTCAACCTTTCCAATGACGCCTACAAGTTCGCCACGAACTACATCGTGTACGGACTCACGCGGTAGCGCACCGCTCACGTCTTCCATTTTCCAGGGTCTCGCCATGCCGACCGTTCAGGACATTCTCCTGCGCAAGGGAAACAACGTGGTTTCGTGTCCCCCCGACATGTCGGTGCGGCGCGCCGCCGCGTTGATGAACGAAAAAAGTGTGGGTGGTTTGCTGGTTGTTGACGAAGCGAAGCAGCTGCTCGGTGTATTCACGGAGCGGGACATCCTGCGGCGCGTCATCGTGCCGGGGCTCGATCCCGATCAAACGCCGGTCAGCGCTGTTCATACATCGGACGTGGTCACCTGCCTGCCAGAGACCAGCCTGGCCGAGTGCGGCGCGATCATGACGGCGCGGCGCATTCGCCACCTCCCGATCGCTGATGCCAATACCGTATACGGCGTAGTCACCATCGGAGACGTCATGGCCTTCCGCGTAAATGAGCATGAATCGACGATTGAGTACCTCAACAGTTATATGTTCGGTATACGCTGAACGTCCGGCGCACAATCTCTGACTCTGAAGCACTGGTTCGCTTGTGACTCACTCTGCACAATCCACGGCCCGCGAACGGATTCCCGTTGTTGTTGTTCCAGATCACGATGACATTGCGCGCCTGGTCGCGGCCCGCATTGCCGCGCTCGTGCGGGCACGTGCCGCGGCGAATCAACCCTGCGTGCTCGGTTTGGCCACGGGCTCCACGCCCATCGGTGTGTACCGCGAGTTGATTCGGCTGCACCGCGACGAAGGACTGTCATTTCAGCACGTGACCACGTTCAACCTTGATGAGTACTACCCCATGCCGCGTGACAGTGTGCATGCGTACTACCGCTATATGTGGGAGAACCTGTTCGCGCACATCGATATCAAGCCGGAAAACGTGCACATTCCGGCGGGTGATATTCCGCGCGACGAGCTTGACGCCCACGTAGCACAGTACGAGCGCGCCATCGCGGAGGCGGGCGGCATCGATTTCCAGTTGCTCGGTATCGGCAAGACCGGCCACATCGGTTTCAATGAACCAGGTTCCGGAGCGGAAAGCAGAACGCGGCTGATCGCGCTCGACATGGTCACGCGTCGCGATGCGGCAGCAGACTTCTTTGGCGAAGAACATGTACCGCGCGAAGCGATCACCATGGGTGTGGCGACGATTCTCGCGGCGCGTGAGATTGCCCTGCTCGCCACCGGTGAGCACAAGTCGGCCATTGTCAGGCGTGCGGTTGAGGGAGAGATCGCGGTAGACGTTGCCGCCACGTTTCTGCAGCGCCACGGCGGCACCACCTTCTACGTCGATGCCGCCGCTGCTGCCGACCTCACGCGCGTGGCCACCCCATGGCTGCTCGATGAGGTGCAGTGGACTGACGAGCTGACGCTGCGCGCCGTCGTCTGGCTCTCGCGGACTACGCGCAAGGCGATTCTCAAGCTCACGGAACGAGACTACGCCGAGTATCATCTCTCGTCGCTGCTGTCGCAGCATGGGAGCGCCGGCGATGTGAACGGCATGGTCTTCAACGCGCTCGGCTCTCGTATCCGCGGTCGCTCCAAGCTGCCCACGCACAAGCGGATCATCTGCTTTTCGCCGCATCCGGATGACGACGTGATTTCCATGGGCGGCATTCTGCGCAAGCTCGTCCTCAATGAGAATCACATCGTGGTGGCATATCAGACGAGTGGCAACATTGCCGTCTTTGATCACGATGTTCGTCGACATGTTGATTTCCTCGTACGCCTGGCCCGCGATCGCAATCTGGATGTCTCGGGAATCTCGGCCATGCGCGAGCGCGTGCTGGCGTTTCTGGCGGCCAAAAAGGCGGGTGATGTCGACAGCAAGGAGATTCAGGACATCAAGCGCGTGATGCGTGAGGCCGAAGCGGTGTCAGGCATCGAAACGCTGGGCATGTCGGCCGACTCGGCGCGGTTTCTCGATTTGCCGTTCTATCAGACAGGGAAGGTGCGAAAAGATCCGATCGGGCAGGCCGATGTCGACATTGTGAAGCGGTTGCTGATGGCTGAGCGGCCGGACCTGATCTTTGTGGCCGGCGATCTCTCCGATCCGCATGGCACGCATCGCATGTGCAAGGAAGCAGTGGAGCGTGCGCTGGCAGAGCTGGCCACAGAAGAGCCGTCATTTGTGAGCCCCGAGCTGTGGCTGTACCGCGGGGCGTGGCAGGAGTGGCCCGTCACCGAGGCCACGTGGCTGGTTCCGATTTCGCAGGACGAGCTACGCCTGAAAATCCAGGCGATCTTCAAACATCAATCGCAAAAGGATTCCGCGCCGTTTCCGGGGCAGGACGATCGAGAGTTCTGGCAGCGCGTTGACGCGCGCAACAAGGACACCGCCGCGTTGCTGGATCAGCTCGGACTCGCCGAGTATTTCGCGATGGAAGCGTACGTCGTCGTGTAGCCCCGCTAAACGCGCCTATTCTGGTGCGATGTGCGGCGTGTTGACCAGCGTTCGGTAGGACCACATCGCATCAAGGATCGCGACGCGCGCGAAGACGTCAACGGACTGCAGCAGCTGCACGCTGAAGTAACCCGGTACCGCGTGCGGATGACTCTCCGGCCCGCCGAACCAGCTCCGAATGATGACGCTCTGCGGTGTGCGAGGCAGCGACGTGACGTTGGCGACGTAGGCGCGAAAGCCGCCGTCGCGCAGCACGTAGTCTTCAGCGTTGGACACGTAGAGTGCGTTCAACTTCGCCTGGTGCGCATTCATCACATGCCCGATCGCGCGCATGGCGTGCGATCCCGCAAGATCGCCGACCACGGGAATCACACGATTGCGGCGCTGCAACTCCTTCACGTATTGAAAATCCGCCTCGGAGGCGAGATAGCTGGCGGGCGTGCCGCCGCGGTCGGTTTGCAGCAGAAGATCGCGCAGGGTGGGATAGTACCAACGTGGTGCGCGACCGGTTGTGGTGAACTTGAGCGACAACCCTGCCTGTATGAAGGTGTCGTGGAAGCGCGCGATCGTGGCCAGATCGGCGGGGGTGAGGCGCACGCCATACGATTGCACCCGACGCTGCACCTCTTCCAGCGCGGCATCACGACTTGCGCTCGTTGCGGGTGTGGTATCGAAGTACGCCACCAACGCCTGCACCGTTCGGTCAGCCCAGCGATTCGCGGCGGGCGGCGCTGGCCGCCCCAGCCACAGGGCGAGATAGTCCGCGCGCGTGGTCGCTGCGTCGAATAACGCTTTGAACAGCAGATGCTGCAGCAGGTTGTCGCGCCGGACGTCCATGAGAAACGCGAGGAGTGGACGCGTACGGGCGATGTAGGAGAAGTTCTGGTCCGGCCCCACACCGATGTACGCGCCGCCTGTTGCGCCGCGGCGGTCGAGCGCTGGCAGCACGTGCAGGTAGCTCGCTTCGTTCGAGATCAGATTGTCCGTATCGAAGTAGCCGCCGGCCTCGGACAGCGTGTCGACGAGGCGCGCAAACTCGCTCGTTGGGATCGCGCGCAGCGCCTGCGCTGACACGGGCGTGATTGCGAACGCATGCCACCCTATCGCCAGTGCGACCAGCGCACGCCTGCACCGCTTGCCCATGTCCGCAGACCGCTTGCCCATGCCCACAGGATATCTTGCACGCGGCTGATGCGCGAGGCGCGGCGGCCATCACCCGCTGCGTTACCGCCCACTATTGCTCATGGCTCTGCTCGCCCTTCAGGATGTATCGGTCGCCTTTGGCGGGCCGCCCGTGCTCGCCAATGCGAATCTCGCCATCGATCGCGGCGATCGCATGTGCCTGCTCGGGAGAAACGGTGCGGGCAAGAGCACGTTGTTGCAGCTGCTTGACGGCACCATGCAACCGGACGCGGGTGAGATCGTGCGACAGGGTTCGATCAGCGTCGCCCGACTGCAGCAGGAAGTCCCCGCACACCTTGATGGTACCGCATTCGATGTCGTCGCGGGCGGCCTTGGTGAAACGGGCGAGTTGCTGGGGCGCTACCATCACGCCAGCGTCGCGCTGAGCGTCAGCCATGACGAGCGGGCTATGCGCGAGCTCGATCGCTTGCACCATGCCATCGATGCCGCCGACGCGTGGCAGCTCAACAACCGGGTTGAAACCGTCCTCGAACAGTTTGCCCTCGACCCGGAGGCCGCCTTCGCCAGCGCTTCGGGTGGACGTAAACGACAGGCGCTGTTGGCGCGAGCGCTGGTGCGTCAACCCGACATCCTGCTGCTCGACGAACCGACGAATCATCTCGACATCGCGGCCATCGAACAGCTCGAGTCGCTGCTGACGGAACGTGCACAGACGCTCGTGTTCGTGACCCATGACCGGGCGTTTCTACGGCGCGTAGCGACACGCATTGTTGAACTGGATCGTGGGCAACTGGCGGACTGGGGGCCCGACTACGATCTGTTTCTTGAACGCAAGGCCGCCGCGCTCGACGCCGAGGCCAGCGAGCGTGCTGAGTTTGACCGCAAGCTTGCCATCGAAGAGACATGGATTCGCACTGGCATACAGGCTCGCCGCACGCGTAACGAAGGACGGGTGCGGGCGTTGGAGTCTATGCGCGTGGAGCGATCGGCGCGCCGCGAACGCGTGGGTTCGGCCCGCGTGCAGATTCAGGATGCCGAGCGAAGCGGGCGGCTCGTGGTGGAAGCACAAGGTGTGCACTTTGCCTATGGGAAGCAGATCATCGCGCGTGATTTCAGCAGCACCATCATGCGCGGCGATCGCATTGGATTGATCGGTCCCAACGGTGTGGGCAAGACCACCGTGATCAAGCTGCTGCTGGGCGAGCTTGAACCGCAGCAGGGCACAATTCGCACGGGTACGAATCTGGAGCTCGCCTACTTCGACCAGCTGCGGGAACAGCTCGATCCCGATGCCACGGTATTCGATTCCATTGCTGATGGTGCGGAGTTCGTGACCGTGGGCGGTGCGCGCAAACATGTGAATGGCTGGTTGCAGGACTTTCTGTTTCCTCCTGATCGTGCGCGTACGCCGGTGCGTGCGTTGTCCGGGGGCGAGCGGAACCGCCTGCTGCTCGCACGGCTATTCACGCGATCGTTCAACCTGCTCGTACTCGATGAGCCGACCAACGATCTGGATATCGAGACACTCGATCTGTTGGAAGACAAGCTGCTTGAGTTCACAGGCACCGTGCTGCTGGTCAGTCATGACCGCGCGTTTCTTGATGCCGTCGTGACCAGCACGCTCGCGTTCGAGGGCGACGGCGTGGTGAAGGAGTACGCGGGCGGCTACACGGACTGGATACGACAGCGTCCCGTGCGACATGCAGCAGTGTCGGTGAGCAAGCCTGCGTCTTCCACTGCACCGGCGCCACCGTCGCGCGCCACCAAAAAGAAAAAACTGTCGTACAAGGAGACCGCTGAGCTGGCGGCGCTGCCCGGTCAAATCGATCACGCTGAGCAGGAGCGTGCGGCGGCCTACAGCGAACTGCTCGATCCGGCGGTGTTGCGAGACGCCGAACGCGTCGCGGCGGCTCGTGAGCGACTTTCGCAGGTGGAGCAGGCGTTGGAACGGCTGCTCGCGCGATGGGAAGCGCTCGAGACGATTGCTGCGGAAAGCTGAGCAGCGCGCGCGGAACTGCGAACCGACGATGCAGCTGTGCCAGGCAGCAGCCAGCGCGCACAACAAGTAATGTGTATGGAAGGCTTGCGGGGCGCTCCTCGTGCCCGCGCGGCCACCTCTCCCCTGTTGCCCATCCGTTTCATGCCCAGCAGACGCGATTTCCTCAAGGTTGGCGGTGTCTCACTCGGTGCGCTGGCCGTCTCGCCGGAGTTGTTGCGCGCCGGCAGCGCGCATCTGCCGCACACCAGCAATACCGGCTATCGCGCGCTGCCGCCGCTGTACACCGATCCTGCCACGCGCGAGCTCATGCTCGAAGCGCTCGACGCCGCGAAGCGGGCTGGCGCCTCGTGGGCTGATGTGCGCATCAGTCGCAATCGCAACAACTCCGTGAATACGCGCGAGCAGCAGGTCACCAATGTGGTTGAAAGCGATACCATGGGGTGCGGTGTGCGTGTGCTGGTCGATGGCTGCTGGGGATTCGCCGCCACACAGGAGCTGAGCGCCCCTGGTGTGGGCGGTGCGGCGCAGGAAGCGGTCGCGATTGCGAAAGCGAATCGTGTGGCCCGTGATCGTCGCGTGGACCTTGCACCGGCGCCAGCCTTTCCTGATGCTACATGGCGCAGCGCATACACCGTGGATCCGTTTACAGTTTCGCTCGAAGAAAAGGTGGGACTGCTGCTCGCAGCAAATGCGGAGGCACTGAAAGTACCAACGATCCGCTTTGTGAACTCCGGGCTGTCGTTCGTCAAGGAAGAGCGCAACTACGCCAACACCGACGGCTCCGTGATCACACAGGATTACGTGCGCAGCTGGGTGACGCTTTCGTGCACAGCATCCGCAAACGGTGAAGTCGCAGTGCGTGGACCGGAAGTGGTGCAGCCGGCCGGCCGCGGCTGGGAATACGTGCTGGAAGCTGACATCGTCACCAATGCACAGCTGTGGGGTGAGCAAGCCGCAGAAAAACTTACCGCACGTTCGGTAGACGTTGGTCGATACGATCTCATCCTCCATCCGTCGCAGCTCTTTCTCACGATTCATGAATCGCTCGCGCATCCCACAGAACTGGATCGCGTGATGGGATACGAAGCGAACTACGCCGGCACCAGCTTCATGGCGCCACCGGAACAGGTGCTCGGTTCGCTCAAGCTTGGTCCGCCAATGCTCAACCTTATTGGCAATCGCTCTGAAGAAGGCGCGCTGGCCACCATCGGCTATGATGATGACGGCGTAAAGCCTGACGACTTCCACATCATCAAAGACGGCATTCTCAACGACTTTCAGACCACACGCGAACAGGCCCCGTGGCTCGATTGGTGGTACAAGCAGAACGGACAGCCCTCACGTTCACACGGCTGCTCCTACGCGCAGAGCTGGGCTGATGTACAGTTCCAGCGCAGGCCCAATGTGTCACTGCAACCGGGAGAGCAGGATCTCTCATGGGACGATCTCATCGCTGCCACCGACCGTGGCATTGCCATGATCGGCCGGTCGTCGTACTCCATTGATCAGCAGCGCTATAACGCACAGTTCGGCGCGCAGCTGTGCTACGAAATCAAGGGCGGCAAGATTGTTGGCCAACTCAAGGATGTCGCGTACCAGATGCGCACGCCGGATTTCTGGAACGCACTCGATATGCTCGGCGGCAAGTCAAGCTACGAGTTCGGTGGCACGTTCAACGATGGCAAGGGGCAACCCTCGCAGGCCAATGCGGTGAGTCACGGCTGTCCGCCGGTGCGCATTCGCAATATCAACGTCATCAACACGGGGCGGTCGCTGTGAGCACCGATCGCGGAGCACCGCGGCGACTGATTGGGGCTGCGGCGCACGGCGTGCTCGCGCCCAACGGTGTACTTGCGCGCGAAGAAGCCGAGTCACTTGTGGCGCGAGTGATCGGTATGTCCACGGCGGATGCCGTCAGCGTGTCCGTGCAAAGCGCGCGCGAAACGAATCTGCGCTTCGCGGACAATCAGATGTCCACCTCTGGCGTGACAACGAACACAACGGTGCGCGTGCAAAGTGTGTTCGGCAAGCGCCGGGCATCGGTGGTGACCAACGATCGAAGCGACGACGGGTTGCGTCGTGCCGTGGAGCAGTCACAAACCATCGCGCGACTGGCACCGGAAGATCCGGAGTATCTCGGTGAGCTGAGCGCGCAAACGTACGAGCCGGTGTCGGCGTGGTTCGATAGTACGGCCGAATTGAGCGCCGATGCGCGCGCACAGGCGGCGCTCACGGCACTCGCGCCGGCTCGTGCCTCCAATGATCTCACGGTCGCCGGCTACATGGTGTGCAGCGCCAGTGCCGTGGCACTCGCCAACAACGCCGGGCTCTTTGCGTATCATCGCAGTACCAATGCCAACTATTCGCTGACCGCACGTACGAACGATGGTACCGGCTCCGGGTGGGCCGCGATTGAAGACAACGACTGGAACCAGCTGGATTTTGCGGCGGTCGCGCGCGATGCCATCGACAAGGCGCGCCGTTCGCGCAATCCGGTGGCAATTGAACCGGGCCGTTACACGGTGATCTTCGAGCCGGAAGCAACCGCCAATTTGGTATCGGTGATGCGCGGCGCGTTGCAGGCGCGATCGGCAGACGAGGGGCGCTCTGCGTTTTCGAAGACGGGCGGCGGCACCAAGGTTGGCGAACGCATTCTCGACCAACGCGTGACTATCTCGTCAGATCCGCGCGATCCGCTGGTGCGTGGTGCACCGTTTGATGGCGACGGTGCGCCTGTGGCGAAGGAAGTCTGGGTGCGCAACGGTGTGCTCGAACAGCTGTCGTACTCGCGATTCTGGGCGCAGCGTCAGGGCAAGCAGCCCACCGGTGGCGGTAACTCACTCGAAATGGCGGGCGGGACCGATAGCATGGACAGCATGATCGCCAGTACCGAGCGCGGCATTGTGGTCACGCGCCTCTGGTACCTGCGTGCCGTGGATCCACGCACGTTGGTGTACACGGGTCTCACCAGAGACGGCACGTTTTTGGTGGAGAACGGGAAAATCGCGCGCTCCATCAAGAACTTTCGCTTCAATGACTCGCCGCTCTTCATGCTCAACAACCTGGAGGCGATCGGACCGGCGGTGCGCACTGCCGGCGGCGGCAGTCTGGTGATGCCGGTCATCAAAGTGCGCGACTTCAACTTCACGAGTCTGTCGGATGCGGTCTAGCCGCATGAAACGCACTTTGCTTGCTCCCGAGCCCACGTCGCCCGTCCCATCGCCGTATGCGTTACCTTATCTGATAGCCGCGTTGACCGGCTCGCGGTGCCTCGTGACGCTGGTGTCCGGGTGCCTCCCTCACCCGCCCCAAGGAGTTCCGCCACGTGGCAAGAAAGCCCAACTACGATTTTGAGCGTCGGAAGAAGGAACAGGATCGCAAGAACAAGAAGGAAGCCAAGCGTGAAGAGCGCGCGCGCCGAAAGGCAGCAGGGTTGCCGGAAGAGATCGAAGGCTTTGTGCTCGACGAGTTCGGCAACTTGGTCGTCGCACCCGAGGCCGAAGAATCAGACGAATCGGACGAGGACGACGCCGAGTCAGAAGAGCGGCAGTAAGCTGACCAGCCTCTGACTCGGCGTTTACCGAGTCGCCGAACGACCAGGCGTGATCGGCGCAGATGCTACGCGCACCTGCGTCTGCTCGCCCGGTACGGTCCACGCAAACACCAGCCGATCGCCGCTTTTCACCATGCGGGGAAACCCGCTTCGGCGATTGGCCGAGATACGAGCGACCGTCACCGCTGGCGACAGCGCTGCGTTTGCCCCCACTCGACGAACGCGAATATCGGCGCTGTCGGCGCTGATGCGTTCCATCCACAGCACCACCGGCCGCGCATCGTCATCGAGTACAACGGTCGTGCGGCCGATTGGATCGCCATCGTCAACCCGCACGGCGTCACCAAATGACGCGCCGCCGTTTGTGCTGATCGCGATGCGCACGCGCGCGGTGTCCTGCGCGCCGGTGAACCACGCTACGGCTACGGTGTCACCGAGTGCTGACACACTGGGTCCGTTTACCGGGCACGCGTCGAAGTGCCAGTTGTCGGCGTACACAACGGCGGGTTCGCTCCACGTACCGTTGACTTCACGCACAATGGCGATGTCGCGAATCTCGTCGGCCGAACGATCGCGGTACACGATCACGCGCCCCTGACGCGTGGCCGCCGTGGACGTCTGACAACAGTCGCACGCGCGCGCATCCAGCAGCACTTCAGGTGCAGGTGTCGTCGATCGCCCAAGCACCGCTGTCCGGATCGTCATTTCGCGGGCGCTGTCGGGCATGGCCGTCTTGCGTCCATCAAGCCACACCGCGCCGATCGCATCACCACCCGCCGGCCACAGTGAAACAAAACCGTGTTCGGCCAGCAGGCCATCGGCGTGCGGTGTGCGCGCCGAGTCCCAGGTCGCGCCGTTATCTGCGGAACGCGCGATGCGTACACCATAGGAATAGGTGCCGGGTCCCTCACGCTCCAACCAATGCGCGGCCAGGTCGCCGTTCTCGAGCACCGTCATGCTTGGAAAGTCGGCCCAGTTCACCCACAACGCCCGATGGCGATTAATGTCGCGCGGCTCGCTCCATGTGCCATCGCGCAGGGTGACGAAGCGCAACGCGTAGGCAGCACTGTCCACCTGCTCGGTGAAGCTGAGGTGCACGGCGCCATCAATAGCGGTGACAAGGTTGGGTGTGCTGGCCCGGTCAAAGGTGGGCGCGGCCTGCGCGTCTACTACACCAATTGGCGGCAGCTCACCGGCACGATCAGTGCGCTCCGCGCAGCCGGAGAGGAGACCGGCGGCAAAGGCGAGACCGATCGCTGTGAAGGCACGGCGAGGCGCCGCGAACAAGGCAGGGCGTGGTAACGCAGACGCGAATTGCGAGGAGGACATGGGCAACACGGGACGGGGAGTCAGCGGGAGGTAGGAGGGCGAGCACATTCCGGCGACGTAGCTCGCTGATCCATGGAATGTGTCTCCTCGAAATGAATATGTCTTCAGCGCGGCGAATAGTCAGGGAACCACGATCAGGGACGAGACGTACGCAGCCGGGACGAAAACGGCCAAGTGACCCTGAACCAACGGTTTGGGTGGGCTCTGCGTCCCTTGCATGCGCCCTGACCGAGGGTTCGGGAAGTGCCTTAACGCCCGCTGTTGATCTTCGTCCACTGATCTGTGAAAACTCTACGCTCAATGGCCCTGGGGGCCCTGCTGCTCATGCTCGGACTGGCGTCTTCGCTGTCCGCGCAGGGCGTCGACATTATCCGCGGACGTGTGACGGGCCCGGATGGTGAAGGCATTCCAAATGTGACCGTGACTGCGACCACGCTGGAAGGTCAGGTGAACCGCAAGGCCACCACCGACCGCAATGGCCGCTATACAATTTCCTTTCCGGGTGGCGAAGGCGACTACTGGGTGAGCTTCAACGCCATCGGATTGGCGCCGCGCCGGTATCAGGTCAAACGCACGGCCGATCAGGAGATTCTGGTGGCGGACGCGCGCATGACGCCGCAGCCGTTCAATCTCGACGCGATCACCACGAGCGCGCGTGCGCCGGTGAATCGTGCGGACTCGGTGGGTGATGTGAGCGGCAATGAGCGTGATTTGCTGGCCGGCATTGATCCCGGACTGCTTTCCGTAGAGCAGATGGGCGATCTGGCGGCGATGGCGTCCGCGATTCCCGGTATTCAGCTCATTCCGGGTGCGGATGGCGGTGCGGATCAGTTCTCAGTGTTCGGTCTGGGCGGTGATCAGAACAATACGCAGCTTAACGGTCTCAATTTTGGTGACGGCAATGTGCCGCGTGATGCGGCGATTTCATCATCTGTAAACACGTCGCCGTACGATGTCGCACGCGGTGGTTTTTCGGGCGGCCAGATCACGTTGCGCACGCGCTCGGGTTCCAACTTCGAGCGTCGCAGTTTGAGCTCGAATTTCTATTCGCCGCAGACGCAGTGGGCTGACCGCGCGGCCGTGGCCACTGGACAGCAGGCCACAAATATCTCACTCGGTGGCGGCGCTGCCGGCCCGATCCAGCCAGATCGGTTGTTCTACAACTCGTCGTTTCAGTTTGACCGCAACATGAACGACCTGCAGACGTTGCTGAACACCAACGCGCTTGGCTTTTCTACCGCCGGCGTAGCGGCCGATTCGGTGTCGCGTCTGCTGGGAATTCTGGGTGATCAGTCCTTGCCGGTCGCCATTGGCGGCTTTCCCGGTCAGCGCGCGTCGGATCGTGTATCGGCACTCGGCAGCCTTGATTTCACGCCGCTGAGCAGTGAGCGAGGCAACACCTATGCGTTAACTTTTTCGGCCAATGCGAATCGTACCGTGCCGACTGGCGGAGGCGGCGGCGGTGCGGGACTGTCCGCGCCGACGCGCGCCGGAAAAACGCTGAACTACAGCCTGAGCACGCAGCTGCGGCAGAGTGGATTGCTGGGCTGGATGGGTATCCTCACGGAGAGCTCACTCGGCGCCAGCATCAGCCGGAACACCGCGGATCCGTATGCGCTGCTTCCGGCGGCGTCAGTGCGTGTGAATTCGCAGTTCGAGGACGGAACGGCCAGTGTGCGCAACTTGGCGTTTGGCGGCAGCCCGAACTCGAATCAGCAAAGCGGCAACAGCACGTATGGCTTAGTGAACACGCTGTCGTGGTTCAGCGACGACAATCGCCATCGCGTGAAGTTCACCACGGAAGCGCGCTATGAGAGCTTCTGGCAGGATCTGACGTCCAACGAACTCGGCACCTTCAGCTTTAACTCGCTGGCCGATCTTGAGGCAGGTACACCGGCGTCATTCACGCGCCAGTTGGCACCGCGTCGTCGCTCGGGCAGCATCGCGATTGGAGCGTTCTCGCTTGGTGATGCCTGGCGTCCCACGAACGACCTGCAGGTGCAGTACGGTGTGCGTCTTGACGGCAACCGCTTCCTGATGGGCCCGGAGACCAACCCGGCAGTGGTGACTGCATTTGGACTGGACAATGCCGAGGTACCAAACCGGATGTATGTGAGCCCGCGGGTTGGTTTCTCGTGGACGTACGGTAGTGCGGATCAGGTGACGTTCATTCCGGGTCAGGCCCGCATTCCACGCGCCGTACTGCGCGGAGGTATCGGTGTGTTCCAGAATGCGCCGCGTACGCAGCTTATTTCCGGTGCGATCGACAACACCGGTTTGCCGGGCGCACTGCAGCAGTTGACGTGCCTGGGTGCGGCGGCGCCGTCGCCCAACTGGAGCGAGTACCAGATCGATATTGCGAACATTCCGCTGCAGTGCGCCGATGGCACGAGTGGCACGGTGTTCGCGAATAGCAATCCGAACGTGTCGCTGTTTTCGCCCGATTTCGTCACGCCGCGTTCAATCCGATCCAACTTGCAGTGGCAGGGCGCGATTCTGAACAATCGGTTCAATGCGAACATCGATGCCACATATTCGCGCAACCTCGCGCAGGCCGGCACGATCGATCTGAACTTCCCATCCACGGCGCAGTTTACGCTTGCCAATGAAGCCGGCCGTCCGGTCTTCGTGGATCCAAACGTCATCGTGCCGAGCACGGGCCAGACGGCGTGGCGCAATGCACGTTTGGTTGACGAGTTCGGGCGCGTGAACCTGCAGCGTTCGGATTTGAGCTCGGAAAGCAAGCAGCTCACCGTGCGTCTCAGCCCGATTGCGTTCAACTCGAAGCTGCGCTGGAGCACCAGCTACGTGCTGTCGGATGTGCGTGAGCAGTTCTATGGTTTCTCCAGCACCGTCGGTGATCCGCTCGATCGTGAGTGGGGCCCCGGCAGCTTCTCCCGGCACCAAGTTCAGTTCAGCATGAACCGGGAGTTCTTCGAACGCGTCACCGTTTCATATGGCTTGAATCTTCGCTCGGGTCGTCCGTACACGCCGCGCATCTCGGGCGACGTGAACGGCGACAGCTACGGCAACGACCGCGCGTTCATTTTCAATCCTGGTGATGTGCGCGCGCAGGATCCCGCGTTGGCATCCAGCCTTGAGTCGCTACTGGCAACCACCAGCGGCGGTGCCCGTGCGTGCCTTGAAAGGCAGCTGGGGAGCCTCGCCGGACGCAACTCCTGCAGCGGACCGTGGACCGTTGATGGCAACCTCAATCTGCGCTTCAACTCCATTCGCGTTGGGTTGCCGCAGCGTGCGAATCTCTCGCTGCAGGTCTCCAATCCGATTGGTGGACTGGATCGCCTGATCAATGGACAGGACAATCTCAAGGGTTGGGGCGCGAACCCGAACATCGATGACGCGCTGCTGTATGTGCGCGGCTTTGATCGGGCAACACAGACGTATCGCTACGAGGCCAACGAGCGCTTCGGCAACACCAATCCGCAGCTGAATACATTCCGTCAGCCCACGCAGATCACGGCCGTGCTCGGATTCGACATCGGCCCCACGCGTGAACGGCAGCAGATTCTGCAGCAGCTCGATCGTGGACGCACGCGTCCTGGCAACAAGCCGAGCGCGCAGCAACTGCGCGGTACGGTGAGCGCCGGACTGGTGAACCCGATGGCGCAGATTCTTCAGCAGTCCGACTCGCTCAAACTCACGCGCCAGCAGGCCGACAGCCTGGCCACGCTGAATCGCAAATATGTGCTCGCCACCGACGCCATTTGGACACCGTTGGCACGTGAGTTCGCGGAACTGCCAGACCGTTTTAATCATGACCAGGCGTTCAACAAGTATCGTCGTGGCCGCGAAGCGTCGGTTGATATGCTCCTGCGCGTTGCGCCAGAGATCAAGGACCTGCTCACGCCTGAGCAGTATCGTATGCTGCCGCCGCAGGTGGCGCTGGCCATGGACGCTCGCAGTCTGCGCGCCATTCGCTCGGGAACAGCTGGCGGTGGCGGTGGTGGAATGGGTGGTGGTGGTTTTGGTGGCGGTGGCCGCGGTGGTCGCTGATGCCCCGCCGCTCCCGTTCGGTACGCACTCTGAAGCTTTCTCTTTCTGAGCCCGTCATCATGTTGCGTTCTTCTCTGCTTTCACTTACCGCGATGGCCCTGGCCGCTGCACCGCTCGCCGCGCAGGACTCGGCCGTGGTGGCGAACAAAGTCATTCCGGTACGTCAACTCGGTCCGGTGGAAGCCAAGACGGCTGAAGCGATCGGCAACGTCAACTCGTTGCGCGCACTGCCTAACGGTGCGGTGTTCGTGAACGATGGTCAGCGTCGGCAAATCCTGATGTACGACGCGAATCTCAAGCTGTCCAAGGTGGTTGCGGATACGATTGAAGCATCGATTCCGTACGGCCAGCGCAACGCGGGGTTGATCCCATACCTCGGTGATTCCACACTCATCGTGGATCCGGCGTCGCTCGCACTGCTCGTGCTCGACTCGCGCGGAGAGATGGTGCGCGTGATGGCACCGCCGCGCACGCAGGACATCAACTTCCTTGCCAGCGCCAACCTTGGGACACACGCCTTCGACAGCAACGGGCGTCTCATTTATCGCCTGAACCAGCAGGGCGGTGGTATGGGCGGGATGAACTTTGGTGGTGGTGGAGGTGGGTTCGGTGGAATGGCTGGTGCAATGGGTGCCGCCGGTACAGGCGGTCGTGGGGGCCAGCCGGCTGGCGGTCGTGGGCAGGAAGCGCAGCCCGCACGCGGCGCGGCCGCTACGCCTCCGGCTGCTGCAGCGACGCCCCCGGCAAGAACGCAGCCAAGCGCGGCCGAGATTCGCCGACAGGTGCAGGCTGTGGCCGACGATCGCTTCCCCACCGGAAACTCCGCGCAGATTACCGTGAACGGTGAGCGTCGCACGCGGTCGTTCAATCAGCGCAATCTGCCCGACTCCCTGCCCATTCTGCGCGCCAACTTTGACACGCGCAAAGTGGACACCGTCACGTTCATGCGCGTGACCAATCCGCAGTTCGAAATGAAGGCCACCGAAGATGGTGGCACACAGGTCAGCGTAAAGATGAATCCGCTGCCTCAGAACGATGACTGGGCGCTGATGGCTGATGGCACCGTGGCTGTAGTGCGTGTGCTCGACTATCGCATTGACTGGATCAAGGCCGATGGCACGATCGAGCGCTCAGCGCCGCTGCCGTTCGACTGGAAGCGCATCACCGATGAAGAAAAAGATCGCATGGTGGACTCGCTCAAGACGGCAGCGAAGGAGGCCACGGAGCGTGCGCAGCAGATGATGGCGGGCCCGGGAACGGGTCGTGGCAGCTTCCGCCCGGCGTTTGATCCGGTCGAGGCGGAGTTCCTGCCCGACTATTATCCGCCCATTCGCTCCGGCACCACGCTGGCCGACTACGATGGCAACATCTGGTTGCTCCCCGCGACATCCTCACTCGCCGGTCAGATGGCGGCGATGATTCCGCCCGGTGCGCGTGGGCAGATTCCTGCGGGCATGCTGCCCGCCGGTATGGCCAGCGCAATGAGTGGCGGACTCGCGTATGATGTGGTCAGTCGCAAGGGCGAGATCATAGAGCGCGTGCAGATTCCGGCGGGCCGTTCCATCGCCGGGTTCGGACCGGACGGCGTTGTGTACCTGCTCGAGCGCAAGGGACGCGAAGTGTTTCTGGAAAAGGCGCGGCGTCTCGCACCGCAGTAACGGCGCGGACATCGTACGGCGGCGCGCGCTCGTCACGTGGAAACGTGGCGGGCGCGCGTTTGCGTTCGCTACCTTTAGAGTCGTGGCGCCGCTCGGGCGCCAGAACCTGGAACGCATCGCACAGGCGTTCTGCAACCGTGAGTTGTCATGACTATCCGACCCGCACTGCTCGCCACCATCGCGCTTGGCGCTGCACTTCTTGCCTCGCCTGGCATATCGGCCGTGCACGCGCAGGCGCAGACGACCGGAGCCTCCGCCAAACCGGAGATTTTTTTCCGCTCACCACGCAATGGTGGTGTGGTCACGCCGACCTTTACTGTTGAGTTCGGTCTGCGCAACTACGGCGTTGCACCGGCTGGCGTAAATCTCAATGGAACCGGGCACTTTCACATCCTGATCAATGTGGAGGCGCCAGCGATTGGCGTAATGATTCCCGCTGACTCACTGCATCGCCACTACGGCGGCGGTCAGATCGAAACGACACTCACACTGGCGCCCGGCACATACACCTTGCGCGCCGTGCTGGCTGACCACGAGCACAAGGTGATCAGTCGCGAGCTGGTGTCTGCGCCCATTCGTGTGACGGTGCGCCGAACGCCGTAACTCCTCGCGAACGCGACGTTGTAGCTCGGCGACAACTCGTACCGCACAGGCGGCAGAGCGCGCAGAGCACTGTCGACGTTGTACGGCTACAGATACGGTGCGCCGAGTCGCGCAATGCCGTCACGCAGTCGCACCAGCAGCGGACGCGTATACAACTCGGCGCGGCTGACCCGCCGTGCCGCAGCAATCCGATCGTCAATCAACGATTCAAGTTGTGCGGTGAGTGCCGTATCATAGCACTCGAGGTTGAACTCGAAGTTGAGCAACAGGCTGCGTGCGTCCCAGTTGGTGCTGCCGATCAGGCACCACTGGCCATCGACGGTGAACGCCTTGGTATGATCAAACGGCGCCGGCGACAGGAAGATGCGACATCCCTTTTCCACGAGCGGCAAGAACTGCGGCGCCATTGCCCAGTCCATCACGGGAATGTTGCTGCGCGCTGGCACAACAATATCCACGATGACACCGCGCATGGCCGCGACTTGCAGTGCGCGCAAAAGCACATCGTCCACCAGAAGATATGGAGTGATGATGCGCACGTGATGCGTGGCCGCTGACAGCGCGCCGAGTATCAACTCGAGAATGTTTTCAAGATCGGCGTCGGGTCCGTCCGGCACACCACGCGCCACCACGTCGCCGACGCGCCCCAGTCGAGGAAACCACGGGTCGCGATCGAGTGCCTCGCGCGTGACAAATGCCCAGTCCTCACTGAAGGCGCGCTGCAGCTCGTACACCACCGGTCCTTCCACACGAAAGTGCAGACAGCGTACGGGATCAATCGGTGCCTTGCTCAGCCAATGCCCCGCGCGAATGTTCATGCCGCCAGTAAAGCCGAGTCGGCCGTCAATCACCATGATTTTTCGGTGATTGCGCAGGTTGGCGTAGCGCGCGAGGCGTGGCAGGCGTGTGGGCAGAAATGCGGCGACGCGAATGCCGGATTCCCGGAGTCGTTGCACCATGGTGGGCCGGGAATAGCGAGAACCGACATCGTCAATCAGTACCCGCACCTGCACGCCACGCGCCGATGCGGCCGTCAGCGCATGCAGGAACGCCTCGCCGGCCACGTCGCTGTCGAAGATGTAGCTGAGCAGCGTGATCGTGTGTTCGGCACCGTCAATCGCGGCGAGCATGGCCGGATAGGCTTCATCTCCATCACGCAGCAGTTCAATCTGGTTTCCGGGCAACAGCGGGTTGCCGGTGGCCTGAAATCCCAGGCGAGCCAACCCGGGCAGGGTGGGATGATGCGCGGCCAGCGCGTACAGAAAGTCGCCTCCGGCCTGAGCCGCCCGAAGCTCACCGGTGTCACCCAAAATCGGTTGGCGCTGCAGTGCCGACGCGGCGCGCTTGATGCGATTGATTCCGAAACCGACGTACAGCAACGACCCGACAACAGGCGCCAACCACGCCAGACCGACCCACCCGATCACCGCTGGCACCTGTCGCTTGCGGAGCACCGCATCGACGGTGACGCCTATCGCACCCGAAATGTGCCCGAGCGACAAAATGACGGGCCACAGTTCAGCGAGAAAGGCGAGCATCCCTGCATGATGCACGACACCAGCGAACTGGACAATGCCCACTGTGTGCGAACGCACCACAATATCCCGCGCGCGACAGCTCCCTGAGGTCGCGCCATCGTCGTCCGGCGGATAGACTAACTCCAACCCAGCCTTGCGATCGCCAACTCTGCCGTGCGGTCGCACTCTTCGTCTTCTATCAGATTTCCAGAGGCACGTATGTGGGACAAGCCCCGAAGTGCGTTCGCACTGCTCGCGTGTGCGCTCATGGTGGCGTGTGGCGGGAGCGACACGCCGGAACCTGAACCCGCATCAGCGCCGGAATCCTTCGCCGACGCGATGTCGCAGATGCAAAAGGCTGCAGAACAGATGAGCAAGGGCGGCGAAGGCGAAGTCGCACTGATTCCGGCGCAGACGTTGCAAGAGCGACTGCCCCCGTCGATTGACGGCATGGAGCGCGTGTCGTCGGAGCGAAACGAAGGTGGCGCCATGGGCATGAAGGTGTCCACCGCCAAAGCGAGCTATCGCAGTGAAGACAACCGTGAGATCAGCATTGAAGTCACGGATATGGGCGGTACCGGCATGCTGGCCATGATGGGCGCGGCATGGGCGATGGTCGACATGGATCGCACCACACAGGACGGCTACGAGCGAACGGTCACCATCGAGGGCAATCGCGGCTTCGAGATGGAACGGCGCTACGGCGGCACAACGAATCACGAGCTCTCCGTGATCGTCGGCAATCGTGTGCTGACCAAACTCGAAGGCGAAAACGTGTCCATGGATTTGCTGCGCAGCACGCTTCGTGATTTGCGCCTCGGTGCACTGGTTCCGTCGCGCTAACCGTATGTCAGCACGTCGCGTCATCAAGTCGCATCCGCTGAATGCTGAGGCACCATCGGACGGCTTACAACACGCCGCGACGCCGACGGACGCGCATTATGTGCGATCCAACTTCACCGAGCCGGTGCTGGATCATGAGCAGTATCGACTGCTTGTACAGGGTGAAGTACAGCACGCGTGCGCGTTCTCGCTGGCGGAATTGCGCGCGTTCCCGCAACACGCGGTACACATCACCATGGAGTGTGCGGGGAACGATCGGCTCGGCATGCGTCCGCTGCCCTCCGGCGAACCGTGGGGCAGTGGCGCCGTCAGCACCGCGGCATGGAGCGGCGTGCGGTTGCACGATGTGCTGCAGGCTGCGGGTGTGAACGAGCGTGCCATTGAGGTGCTTGCGGAGGGTGCCGATCGTGGACCACGGAGTGACGCCGGCACCAACCGCGATATTCCGTTTGCACGATCACTGCCGCTCGACACGGCACTGCACGCCGACACGTTGCTGGCGATGGACATGAACGGTGCACCGCTGCCCGTGCTGCACGGCGCGCCCGTGCGATTGATCGTACCCGACTGGTATGGCATGGCCAGTGTGAAGTGGGTGGTGCGACTGGCCGCGTGTGCGTCGCCCTTTGACGGATACTTCCAGCGGACGCGCTACGTGTACGACGATGCAAGCGGAGTTTCTCCGGTGACGCGGACGCGTGTGAAATCGATGATCACGTCGCCTCGCGATGGAGATTCGATCGTTGGCGACGCCATCACCGTGACAGGATGGGCGTGGTCCGGCTACGGGCCGATCACGCGCGTGGAACTCGCCGTGGACGGCGGGGACAGCTGGCAGGACGCAACGCTCGGTGCGCCTGCGAGCCCGCATGCGTGGACGCCGTGGCGCTGTACGATTGGCCCGCTGCTCGCAGGTCGTATCGTGCTGCGCAGTCGGGCGACCGATGTGACGGGCGCTCGACAGCCGGATACCGCGATTTGGAACCGGCTGGGCTACGGAAACAATGCCGTGCGGCCGGTGCTGCTCCATGTGCGAAGCCGCGAGGATTCATCAACGGCGGGCTCGCCAGCCACACTGGCGGGTACAACGGCAGTTCAAGGCGCAGGCCACTAGCATCGTTATTCTCGATTGCGCGGATCAACTCGTGCTCGCCAGGCGCGCGCTCCGCGACACCAACACTGACCCCAAGGCGGATCTGATATGGACGTTCTGGTCAACACCGACAGCAGTGTCGAAGGGCATGAAACACTTGCTCAGGAAGTCGAAGTGAAGGTACGCCATGCGCTGGAGCGCTTCGCGGACAAACTGACGCGTGTCGAAGTGCACCTCAGCGATGAGAACAGCCATAAACATGGATCCGATGACAAGCGATGCATGATGGAAGCGCGTATTGCCGGTCGTCAGCCAACAGCCGTCACGCATAATGCGTCGGATATCCACAAGGCGGTTTCCGGTGCATCGGACAAACTCAAGCGCGCACTCGAGACCGTGTTCGGTAAACTCGCTACGCACTGAACTACATCCCGTTTCTCAGTTCCGGGCCACTAGGATCCAAACGCGAGCGCTGCAACGGCGGTCAGCAGCAGTGCCGCCAGGAGGAACGAGGCGTGGCGCCGTAGCCACGCCTCGCTGCGTTCAGGAGTGGACGAACTCGAAGCGCGAAGCAGCGCCGCGCCGAGCGCTTGTGATACGCTCGCACTGGCGCCTTCGAGCGGGGTGGCAACTCCAGCAACTGCGCGGCTGCCAAGTACGATCACGGGCCTGAACAGGTGGAGTACATCCCCCGGCGTGACGCGGGGACCACCAATGCGCCGATTCCAGACCAGTGCCGATACGGACACGGCGATCACAATCGGCCACACCAAACTGAACGCGTCGGCAACGGAGACGCCAAGTGCGGCCGGCCGATCGGCAGGAAGCCACAGGGCGCCGACGATCACGATCGTGGCTGCAACCGCGCCGACAGCGAGCGCCCATCGGTCTGTACCGCGTGACTGCCTCGCTTTGCCCGCATCCAACGCACACCAGAGCGCGCGCGCCACCAGCAACGTGGTGCCAACCGACGCCAAAGAAAACCACAACACCAGCCAGCTCCAGGCACTTTCGTACAACAATGATTTCGCCAGCAGCTTGCTCACCGCGCCCGTGGTCAGCGGCAGGCCCGCCAATGCGAGACCGGGCACGATCAGCATCCAGCGTGCGCGCATCGCGCCGCGTTCGACCAGATCCGCGCCAATGAACAAGGCCCCTTTCGCCATGCCATGATGTGCAGCGAACACGACAATACCCCAAACGAATGCCGAGCCGCTGTCTGGCACCGCGAGCGACACACCCACGAGCATGCTGAGCAATCCCATCTGGCTGATGCTGGAGTACGCAAGCACGGTTGCGGCACGCAATTGCATGATGCCAACAATCGCTCCTCCAAACGCGGCGATCAGGCCCGCGAGGACGACGACACTCGCCAGTGACGACGCGACGCCCGAGCTCATCGGCAGCGAGCTCACCCAGCCGAGGACTCCGGCATTGATCATCGCGCCGCCCAGCACGACACGTACAGCCGCCGGTGCACTGGTATACACAGCGGGAAGCCACATATGCATGCCAAACAACGCGCACTTCACTCCAAAACCGATCAGCAACAAGGTCGTGATCAGCAGCGCATTCGGCGATTGTGCAATGGCGTCGGTGACGGCGCGCATGTCGTTGCCCGCACCAGCATGGCTCGCCAGAAACAGTCCGCCCAGGATCGCCATTTCACCCAACACGGTGAACGCGAGATACAGTCGACCCACCGCTCGCGATTCAGCCAGCTCCCCGCGTACGATCAGGCCATACGCGCCAAACGACATCATCGCAAAGCCGCTGTAGAAGCCGGCGATATCCTGCGCGACCGCGAGCCACATGTTGCCCGTGAGTGTGACGGTCCATGGCAAGGCCAGTTGCACCATCCGATCGCGCGTATCTGGTGCAACGAGTGCGTAGGCGCCGCCGATAGTCCACATCAGGGCCATCGCTGCCAGCAGCACGCGTCTCGTCTCATTGAGCGACCAGTTTTCTGCGAACAGCAGCCAACTAATGCTGATGGAGGTGTCGGCCGGCACAAGGATGGCGGCCACTAGCGCCGGCAAGGCCAGTAGCGGAACGGTACGACCGATCGCGCGACGATACGCCGGCACGCACGAGAGCAGCGCAGCGATCAGCGGTGCCATCACTGTCAATCCCAACAGCGCGTTCATGGCAGATACTCCCGGCGTGCAATCAGGATCGCCCACTGCAATGGGCTGAACGGAAAGCTCGCCAATACGCCAGCGGCAACTGTGAAGAAAGCCGTGGCAACGGTTGGGAACAGCAACCAGCGACTGGTCTCCCAACGACCAGTGAGCGGTTGTTCCTCCGGCCACGGCTCGGAACGCGGAACGAACCACAGTCGCACAATGATCGGCAAAAAGTATGCGGCGTTGAGTACACTGCTGATCACAAGCACAACGAGCACCCACGGCAGCTCGGCATCAAGTGCACCGAGTCCCAGATACCACTTGCTCACAAAACCGGCGAGTGGTGGCACGCCGATCATGCCAAAGGCACCGATGGTGAACGCTGCGCTGGTGAGCGGCATGCGCTTTCCCGCGCCGTCAAGCTCGCTGATCTTGTGCACGCCCAGCGTTTCGGCGTAGTTGCCAGCACAGTAGAACAGCGTGACTTTCATGATGCCCTGGTGCAACAAATGCACGAGCGCACCAACCGTGCCGATTGGCCCGAACAGGCTGACGCCAAGTGCGATGTACGACACCTGGCTGATGGTGGAGTACGCGAGTCGTCGCTTGAGATCGTCCTGCCACAGTGCACGCAGCGATCCCCACACAATGGTCGCGCTGGCAGCAATCGTAAGCGGCAGCAACACCGAAAGCTGCCGTGCGAGATCCACGCCGTACACATCGTAGACGAGGCGTACAATGCCAAACGCGCCCGCCTTTACGACCGCGACGGCGTGAAGCAGGGCGCTCACCGGTGCGGGAGCGACCATGGCACGCGGTAACCAGCCATGCAACGGAATCAGCGCTGCCTTCACACCCAAGCCTGCAATCATCACGCCGAATACGATGCGCAGCAGCGGCCACGCGTCTTCACTCACGCCGCCCAGTGCACCGTTCGGCTGAAACTCCACGTCACCGGCCACACCGTATAGCAGTGCGACGCCAAGCAACAGCACCGCACCACCACCGATGGTGTAGGTCAGATACACGCGACCCGCGGCGAGCGCTTTTGCCGTGCCACGATGCACCACGAGCGGATACGTGGAAAGCGTCAGCAGCTCGTAGAACAAAAGAAACGTGATCAGATTTCCCGCCAGTGCGATCCCCATCGTGCTGGCCACGCACATGCTGAAAAACCCAAAGAACCGACTGCGATTTGGCGCACCTTCCAGATAACCGATCGCGTACACGGTGGTGGTGAACCAGAGCAGTGCAGAGAGTCCCGCGAACAGGCACGCGAGTGCATCAGCTCGCAGCACAAAATCCACGCCAGGGAACATCTCAAACCGAACTTCCGTGAGCTGTCCTTGCGCCACGCGCCACGTCATGAGTGCGACGAGCACAATCTTGAGCACTGCCGCCGCCAGGTTCACGGACGTACGCAGCGCGCGCGTTTGCTCCGGCAACAGGAAAATGATCATCGCCGGCAGCAGCGAACTGGCCAGCACCCAGATGGGCAGTGCGGCCCCGCTCATGGAATCAACCCGGGAATACTGGCGCCAGTTCGCAGCAATCCGAGTGGTGCGGAGCCGGCCAGTCCGAGCAGGATTGATGCACCGGCGAGCAGCAGTGCCAGTACGTCCCATCCAAGTGGCGTGTGATCAAAGCGATCGTCGGAGGAGTTCTCGAACGATGCACGAAAGACGCGAAACACGTAGCCGGCGGTGAGCAACCCACCACCGAGCAATGTGGCCACCCAATGCCACTGTCCGCCTGCCAGGGCCGTTTGCAGCAACAACCATTTCGCGCTGAAGCCGCCGCTCGGTGGCAACCCCATAAGGCTGACGCCCGCCAGGCCAAACGCAAACAGTGCCAAGGGCATGTGGCGATTGACCCCACGCAGATCTTCCACTCGGCTACTGCCAACAGCAACAATGAGTGTGCCGCTGGCGAGAAACATCGCGCTCTTGGCCAGCGCGTGCGACGTGATCTGCAACATCAACCCGTCCCACGCGAGTCCTGGTGAGGCGCCGCTTGCGAGAAGCGGTATAGCGACAAACAGATACCCAATCTGCGCCACGGTGGAGTGTGCCACGAGCGATTTAAGATCGGGATGATTGAGCGCCTGCCAGCCGCCCCACAGAATCGCACCGGCGCCCAGCACACCGAGAAGTTGTGCCATCGGTGGTGAGAGCAGACCCACACCACCGCTGAACCAAATGCGCAGCAACATCACAAAGGATGCTTTCACAACTAACGCCGACAGCAGCGCGCTCACCGGTGAGAGTGCGACGCCGTGGGCCGGCGGTAACCAGCCATGCAATGGAAACAGCGCGGTCTTGAGACACAGGCCGATGGTGATCAGTGCGAAAGCAACGTGCGTCGTGGTGTTGTGTGTGACCAACTCGGCAAGCCCCGACAGCGCCAGCGTTCCGTACGACGCGTAGAGCAGCGCGACACCCAGCAAATACGCGAGCGATCCGAGCAACGCGGCGAGCAAGTAACGCAGTGCCGCACTGACCGCATTGTCGGATCCCGACACCGCAACAAGTCCGACGGCGGAAAGTCCGAGCAGCTCAAGTCCCACGTACATGTTGAACAGGTCGGCCGCCAACCAGACGGCGTTGAGCGACGCACCCAGCATGAAGAACAGCGGCCAAAACCATCGTTGTGCGGTTGGGTCGTCAGCAGTTGGCGGAGTGAGCAGCCGATAGCCGCCGCACGCGGCGGCGATCAGTGCAGTCAGCAGGGCCATGCCTGCCGCCAGACCATCAGCGCGCAATGCAATACCCAGTGGTTCGCGCCAACCGCCGAGCACGTGCATCGACACACCCGTCGTGGCGACGTCCCAGCACAGTGCGAGGCTCACCACCATCCAGAGCAGTAGCCCCGGCACAACCAGCAGACTGGGCGAACGACGCGGTTGCACGAGACACAGCACCGCCCAGCACAGCGGTACCACGATCACGAGCGGGATGAGCGCTGCGCGCAGCGCGTCACTCATCACGCGTGCGTGTCCTCAGGCAGCGTTGTCTGGCCAGTGGCGGCGAACCAGCGACGGAGCAAGACCAGGGCGAGCGCCGTGGAGGCAACCGCGACCACAATGCCGGTCAGCACAAGCGCCTGTGGCACGGGATCGGGTCCGCGGCCGTGCTGCGACAAGCCGACCAGCAGCAAGAAACACCCCGTGCCCATGATGTTGAATGCCAGCAGGCGCCGAAGCAGATGCGTGTGTGCCATGAATGCACCAAATGCCAGTGCAAAGAGCAATCCGCCGATCATCGCATACCACAAGTCGATGCTCATGGCTGCTGGTCGGCCGCATTCGGTGAACTGGCGAACAGCCCCAACAGGCTCACCGCGATGGAAAGCATGAGCACGAACTCAATGGCAATGATGATGATCTTGGCCCATTCTGCAGGCCAGTTAAGCAGCGGTCGTCCGAGCAACAACATGGCGCTGCCCGCAGCAAGAAAGACGGCAAATCCGATTACGAGCGCGCCGCGTCGCCAGGCGGCAGAAATCGTGACGCCGAGTGGCGATCCCGCAACGCGCCACAGCACGCCCAGCGCTGCCAACACGGCGCCCGCCTGAAATGCGCCGCCGGGCTGAAACGCACCGGCCCACAACAGGTAGACGGCCGTGACCAGCATGACCGGAAGCAGCAGGCGCTGCAGCGCGGCCAGCAGGGGCGTATTGATGGCTTCGTCTTCCGCGGTCTCCAGCGGTGGTACGGTGCGCGATGACGGCTCGTCACGTAGCGCGAGTGCGACAACGGCAGCGACAAGCAGTACTGCGATTTCTAAGAGTGTATCGTAGCTGCGAAACTGCAGCAGCACGGCGGTAATGTCGTGTTCGACTCCACTGTCGGGTATCGCATTGCGCACCGTCGCCGCCAGATCGATTCCGGCGCGTGGTCGGTCACGAATCGCCAGCGCAAGTGTCACAGCGACTCCAGCGCTCAGCAGTCCAGCGCTCAGCGTGCGCGCGCGCGTCATTCACGCTCCTCGCGCCTGGCGCTTCGCAGATGTCCCACCGCATCGAGCAACAGCGCACCGGTCAAGCCGGCGCCGATGGCGGCCTCCGCCAGTGCGACATCGGGCGCCTGCAGTCGTATCCACGCCAGCGCGACAAGCAGTCCGAATACGACAAAAAGCACGACGGCGCGAAACAATTCACGCGACCAGAGCGCACCGAGCGCGGCGATGATCATGCCGGTGCCAAGTACCACATCAAAGACGACCGTTACCATGCGCCGCTCACGACTGTTGCGAGTCCGGCGCGCGCCATGGCGCCAGTCCGCGCGCGCGCGCGCGACGCGCAATCAGATGTCCCGACGTGGCGCTTGTTGCCAGCACCAACAGCCAGATGAGCAGCAGCTTGGCACCGCCGGTCACGGTGCTTGTGGAAGGCAGCAGTCCAAGCACGACCAGACCCAGTCCGAGATTGTCGGCCTTGGTGATGGCGTGCACGCGCGTGAACACATCGGGAAACCGCAGCACACCGATCGTTCCCACCGCAAAAAAACAGACACCGCTGGCAATCACTACACTCTGCACCACCTCAATCCACGTCACGGTGCCCTGCCTCGCTGATCGGTGCGGAGCCCACGCGGCCGACAAACGCGGAGACGGTGACCACGGCGAGCAGCGCCAGCACCAACGCCACGTCACGCAGCGACGGCACGCCTGAACGCACAGACAGAATCAGCAGAATGCCGACGCCCGTCGTGCCGAAGAGTTGGCCGGCCAACATGCGATCCTCCGCCTGAGGACCGCGATACACACGCCACAATCCGGTGAGCAGTGTGAGCAACAGCGCCAGTGCCGCTGCGTCCAGCACAGTGCCGAATGCCTCGCTCACGCCTGCACCGCCGCGAACATCG
>JBGTOG010000029.1:0-3655 GCA_041742675.1 Gemmatimonadaceae bacterium
GGCCTGTGGATCGTCAATGCCGACGGCGGGGAGCCGACGCGCATCGAGTCCGACGATCGCGCATTCATGCCGTCGTGGTCGCCGGACGGCGAGCGGATCGCGTTCATGATGATTCCCGACGGACAGCGCGAGCTGGCGACCATCCCCGTCGCAGGCGGCGCGCCGGTCCTCGTGACGCGCGACGTGGCGGTGGACTGGGCACCAGTGTGGGCACCCGATGGACGGTCACTCTACTTCGCCAGCGACCGTGGCGGCACAGTGGGACTGTGGAGCATCGGCATTCACCCGAACTCCGGCGAGCCGCGCGGTGCGCCGGAACTCGTCGCCTCCGGCGTGGATGGGGCGATGGATCAGCCTCAGCTTTCGCGTGACGGCCGCACGATCATCTTCCGGTCGAAGCTCGAATCGGTGAATCCGGCCATGATCGCCTTCGATCCCGTGGCGGAGCGCATCGGCGCGGTCACGCTGCTGCAGCAGCGGACCGGCATCCTCACGCCGTCGGACGTCTCGCCGGATGGCCGGTGGCTCGCGCTCTACAACGCGCCCGATCGTCAGCAGGACGTCTGGCTAATGCGCACCAGCGGACGCGACCTCACCCGCGTCACCGACGATATCGGCCGCGACTGGTTACCACGCTTCACGCCCGACGGTGAGGCGCTCACCTTCTATTCCAACCAGGATGGTCCGTACGAAGCCTACTTCGTGCGGCGGGACGGGAGCGGACGCATGGCGCTGAGCGCCTTTGGCGGCCAGGGAGTCTACGCCGCCGCGTTCATGCCCGACGGCGAACGGTTCGTGGCGATCCGCAGGGACTCCGCGTTTCCGGTGATTGCGCAGGCGCCGTGGCCCCTGCGTCCAGGAATGGGGCAAACCCTGCGGGATCTCGGCATGGACAAAGGGCTGTTCGGGGCCGTGGACATGTCCCCCGACGGTCGCTGGCTCTCGGGGGTGGTCATACGCCCCGACGGCACCATGCGTGGCCTCGCGCTGTACGAGCTGGCCACGGGTCGACGGCGGTTGCTGACCGATGATGGCCGACAGGACATCAGCTGGCTGCCCGGCATGCAACGCATCGTCCACTTCACGGGCGACGGGGCGCTGGTGCTGCAGGATATCGAATCGCTCCGTCGACGCGTGCTCGCGCCCACGCTCCCGTATCCGCCCGATCAGTACGGCAGCATCGTGGCCTCGCCCGACGGTCGCGCGCTGTACTATGGGGCGCGACAGGTGGAGTCGAACATCTGGATGGTGCAGCAGGGCACGGGCGAGGCGGCTCCGAAGTAGCTCGTCGGCGGCATGGCGACGGTGTATCTCGCCCACGACCTGCGCCACGAGCGCCACATGGCCATCAGGGTGCTGCACCCCGATCTCGCAGCAGCGCTCGGCGGCGAACGGTTCCTGAGCGAGATCAAGACCACCGCGCGGCTGCCGCATCCGCACATCCTGCCGCTGCGCCTCGCCGTCAATCGCACCGTCGGCTACGACGTGACGTCCGACGGGTCGCGCTTCCCGCTTGTCGAGCCGGTCGAGCGGCCGGGCGGCTTGCCGAACGTGGTGATTACCAACTGGGTTGAGGAGTTGCGGCGCAAGGTGCCACGGTAGGCGTACAGTCCGCTCTCACCCCGGCGCCAACCGCGCCCGCAGCACCGCCACACGGGCGCGCACACCGTCCACCTCCGACTGCAGCGCCGGCTCCGGGTCCGACCAGTCAGCGAGGAACGCCTCGTAATACCGGATCGCTTCGCGCAGGTCGCCACGTGCTTCGGCCAGTTCGGCGAGCCGGCGACGGGCGAGGGGTGGGTACACACCGTTCACGAATAACCCATTTCCAAGCGGCGTGGTGATCGCCCGCTCCAGCCACAGAGCGGCCGAGTCGGGGCGTCCGGAACGATCATGCAGGCTTCCCATGAGAAATGCTTCCTCTGGATCTGGCGACGCACGTTCGGCGATCGCCAGGCGCAGCTGCCTGATGGCGGCATCCGGGGCGTTGCGCGCAATGTCCATCAAGGCGTTCGCCAAGGCCGTTGCGTGATCGCGAAGCGGTGCCGAGGGCAACAGGTCGCGCTCCGCACCAGCGAGTGCTACCCGTGCGGTGGCGCTGTCACCGACGAAGGCAGCGGCGCGCAGCAGGTCGTACCAGGGCCGCGCCACGGGTGCGACCTCGGCAAAGTTGTCGCTCGGAATGGCGCGACGGAGTATGGCGCGAGCTGCCGAGGGATCACCGAGCATCAATGCCGTGACAAACGCCGAATCGGCGCGCGAGCTACCCGGCAGCCGGTCGGCCGCCGTCTCGCGGTTGAACACTGAATCGACGCCACCCTTGAATCGCGCCGCTTCCATGGGCCTCCCTCGGAGGGCGGCGCGATAGGCTTGCACCCCGCGCGAGAGAAAGGACTGCCGGCGGTTTCGCGGATTTCGCAACACGCTTCGCGCAAGCTGCGCCATGCTGTCCACCTGCCCGCGGGCGAAGAGCTGTGAGATGCGTCCTTCCCACAGATCCGCGTTGTCTGGCAGACGTTCGGCAAAGAGTGCGCTGGCGCTGTCGGCGCCCAGGCTGTCTCGGCTTGCATCCATCGCGATCAGCAGGTTGGTGAAGTTGGAACCGGACACCGAGGGAGCGGCCAGAGATGCCCAGAGCACGCGGGCGGCGTCGTCAAACTGGCGGAGATCGCTGTACAGAACGGAGAGATTGTTGAGCGCGCCCGAGTTGAGGGAATCGCGCCGCAACACGTCCTCATACGCCGAAATGGCGCGCGAGTAGTCCGGCTCCGTGCTGCGTGTATAAAAAAACGCTTCGGTGAAGGCGCGCTCCTCGTCGCTCAGGCGGTCACGGAAGCGCATGGCAATGCGAATCGCCGAGTCGGCGCGCGCCTGCTGTCCGGCATTGCTGCGGATCGCGGCGATGCGCCGCCACGCCATGGCAAACGTACTGTCAAGCTCCACCGCGTCCTGGAGCAGCTCCAACGCGCGCACATCATCCGATTGATCGCTGAGCACACGGGTTCCCTCCACGTACTTGCGCAGCGCCGGTAGTGAACTGGTCGTCACGCGCTCCAGCGGTGCGCTGCGGCGAATGCCCTTGAGCGATTCGCCCACTCGCTCGCGAATGGCGCGTGAGAGCGCTCCCACCGCGGGCACGAGTGCGGCGTCATTGTCGGCCGTCTCACGGAACTTCTCGAGTTCGACACCGTCAATCGCCGACACGAGACGTGCCGACAGCACGTAGCGGCCACCCAGTCGCACGATCTCACCATCCACAACGGCACGTGCCCCTTCGCGTGTGGCGATCTCACGGGCCAGCGCGTAGTACACCGCACTCTCGCGCGGCAGCTGCATGCGATCGAGGATGTCGCGGATGGTGGCGCGCGTGAGCACGTCAAGGTTGGCCGACTGCGCGAGGTCCGTGCGCAGCGCCTCACCCACCGTGGTACCGAGCAGCGAGTCGTTGGCGGGCGGACGGAAGTCGGCCACCACAATCGTCTCGCGCTGGCCAAAATCTCCGCGCCCGATGAGTGAAGCGGCGGGACCGATGCCGAGCGCACGCGTGGTCATGAATCCACCGGCACTCAACGCCAGTGCGCCGGCGGCAATGGCTCCCGCCCGCCAGGTGCGCGTCCACGTCACGTGCGGGCTGGCGCGCATGGCGAAGGTGGCC
>JBGTOG010000040.1:0-2669 GCA_041742675.1 Gemmatimonadaceae bacterium
GGCGCGGCGCTTCTGTGACTAGTCGAACACAACGCCGGAGTTTCGACAGCGGCAAGGGCCGAGTGTTTCGTCGATTGTCCAATAGGCGCAGAACAGCTCGGATTTACCGCAACCGCGACTGCGCCTCGTTGATCAGGTCCTTGTACTGCAGCAGCAACCGGCTCCATTCGCTGAACAGCTCGTCGTCCTTGACGTTCGCTCCCGCACGCGCGGTTTCGCTGGACAGTTTGATCGTGTATTTGAGCGGGTCAGAATCGGCGAGCTTCACGATCACACGCGTGCGTACCGTGCGCGTGTTGAAACGGCGGATGTTCCAGCCGGTGCGCATGTAGCCGGTTTCCTTGTCGGTTACCTCGATCACATCAAAGCTGTTGGTGATGATCTGGCTGATCAGCTTCCAGGCCGCATCCAGATTGCGCTGCGGATTCACTTCAATCGTGAAGTTCACATTCGCCTGGTCGCTCTCCAGACTGAATGCGTACGAATCGTCGGCTTCAAGGCGCAGGCGATCCTCAAACGGAAGCGGCTGCGCGTTGTCTTCGTTGCAGTATTCGCGCGCCTGTCCAGCATACGCCGCGAGCTGCACACGCACTTGCGTGCAACTACCGCTTCGCACCACGACACCGAACTGTCCCACCGCCACCTTGCGTCCGGCAACAAAAATCTCTGCTGTGGACGGTTCGGTGAACACACCAACCACGCGGTCACTCAGCTCGACGTAGTCCGTCACCGGCAACTCCGGTGACGCAGGGTTGTCGCAGTAGCGCCGAGCCACCGGCACAAAGCCATCGCGGGCAATACGCACGGAGACGCACTGCGACGGTGGGACCACCACCTCCGCCGCGTTCTCCGCCAATGGTTTGCCGTCCACCTCGATCGCGGTGCCCAGTGGCGATGTGGTCAGAAACACCGCGCGTTCAGAAAGCACGATCTTCTCGCTGGCCGGCGGTTGCGCGCCTTCAACATTCTCATAGCGGCGCGACAGTTTTTTGTAACCTGGCTTCGCCACTTCGAGTGTGCGGGACTTCCCGCGATCCACCTCCAGCACAAGACCGCTACGGGGCTGCACAATTCCATCCACGCGCACTTCAGCATCGAACGGATCGACACTTACCGGAAACCGCCACGTCGCGAGGTCCAGCTGCAGCGCTGGCGCCGCCGCATCAGTCGCGGTGACCATGCGTGATAGCGGACGATATCCATCGGCCGTGACAAGCACGCGCGTACCATTGCGTTTGTCGATCACCACCGGCACGGACCCAGTGCCGAGCAGCGTACTGTCACCCCGCGCCGAGAAGCTGTAGATCTGTGCGGACTCGGGTGTGACGTTGAGCTGCAGTGGCCGGGTTGAACAGCCGGGGAGCACGAGCGCGGCGAGCAGCAGCGGTGCGACGCGTCGAACACCGAGGCGCGTATACAAAGGCAAGCGGGGCATTGTGGGATGAGCGCGGAGGGGAAGGAGAGCAGACCTTGCACCCTATACTGAGGGACAGGCGCGGGCGTTTTCCCCAGGCATCTGGAGTGTCAACGATGACGGAGCAACGTACGGCCCTCGAGACGCAAACATCCGCCGACGAATCACTCGGCGAACTGCTGCGCGATCGCGCGCTGGCGAGTTCACCGCGATTGTTGCTCGGTCAGGCGCTCGCTGGTGTGGCGCTCAATGCGGCCGTGCTCGAATGGCATCCGCACCGCTGGGGTATCGCAACGGCCACGGTGGCTGCGATTGTGCTGCACGCGCTCTGGAGTATGTCGGTGCAGCGAACATCAGAAGAGGTGCTTCCGGCGGAGTCCGACGACGAGGATGAGGCACATAACGTCGAGCTCGCCTCGCACGCGCGATGGTGGCACATCAGACGCGCCTCAGCGATTGGTGCGTCTGTCTCCGCTTTGATCGCCTTCTGGTTTGCCTGCATGATGCTGCTGGGACGGCTGATGAGCTAACCCAGACACCGCCAGCGATTGAGCTCTGGCGGGTGTTTGTTCGTTCACCTCACATCACACACCCACGTCGCCAACGACGGCAACGACGGCAACGACGCAGTCGCACCACCACCCGGCAGCTCCGCCGAGCGTTCTCGCAGCAGCGACGCGTTCATGTCCTGGCGAATCGCCGACACCATGTGGCGATCGAAGCTGCGCGGGTCTGGTGAGCGGCGCTGCACGGAGTCTGCACCAAAGAGCACATACACGGTCGTATCGACCGGCGGTGCGGCGGTACAGCCGCGTATGTAGCGTACCGTATCGCGGTGCTGCACAATACGCGTGTTGGGCGACACGCGATACTCGCGCGGCGCGGCCGGCGACGCATCGGCCGTGGGAAGCCCGCGCGACATCCCCGCCATGCGCGCCTGCATCTGCTCCGAGCGTATCGCCGACTCAAGCATCTGTCGTTCGGAGGTCAAAATCGCGACCGGGGTGGGGCGACGCGCATCCGTTGGCATGTTCGACTCGCCGTCGGCGCCAATCCCTGCGATCTGATCGGCGAAGTCACCACGCTGCACGTACGTGGCTGACGAGACAACGGTACCGTGCACGAAACGCGTGCGCGTGGCCGTATCGCCGCGCAGGATCACACGCGTCATGGTGGTATCGCGCGACATCCAGATGGTATCGCCCAAATAGCGAAACTCGGTACCGGTTGGGCCCGTGACGATGGACTGCGCGCC
>JBGTOG010000065.1:0-8387 GCA_041742675.1 Gemmatimonadaceae bacterium
CACGATGAACGCTCGGTAGAAGCGCACTTCGAACTCATGCGCGAGCTGGAGCCCAAGCTGCGTGAAGATCACGAAGTGCCGGGCGTGCTGCGTGCACTCGATGCGCGCTACGTGCCACCGGCACCCGGCGGTGACCTGCTGCGCATGCCGGCGGTGCTGCCCACGGGGCGCAACCTGTACGGCTTTGATCCGTATCGTGTGCCGAGTGCGATGGCCATGCTCGAAGGTCGTGCGCGCGCCGAGTCGCTGCTCAAGCGGCATGTTGATGATTGTGGCGCGCTTCCGGAAACGGTGGCCGTGGTGCTGTGGGGCACGGACAATCTCAAGAGCGAAGGTGCACCGCTGGCGCAGGTCATGGCGCTGATGGGTGTCGTGCCGCGCTTTGATTCGGTGGGGCGGTTATGCGGGGCGCGTCTGCTGCCGCTGGCGCAACTCGGTCGGCCGCGCGTGGATGTCGTCATCACGTTGTCGGGCATTTTCCGCGACTTGCTGCCGCTGCAGGTGCGCCTGCTGGCCGAGGCGTGTCAGCTGTGCGCGCAGGCAGAGGAAGATCCGTCGCAGAACTTCATTCGCAAGCATGTGCTGGCCACGATGGCGGAGACGGGCGCGTCGCTTGAAGACGCGGCGCTGCGCGTGTTTTCCAATGCCGATGGGGCGTACGGATCGAACGTGAACCTGCTGATCGAAACCGGTCGCTGGGAAAACGAAGACGAACTGGCCGATCAGTTTGTGCAGCGCAAGTCGTTTGCGTACGGCGTGAATGGCCGGCCGGTTGCGCAGCCTGTGCTCATGAAACGCATTCTCGCAACGGCGGAGATTTCGTTTCAGGGTTTGGATTCTGTTGATCTCGGCGCCACCGATATCGATCAGTACGTGGAGTCGCTGGGCGGCGTGACGCGCGTGATTGCACAGCAGCGCGGCGGCGACACGCCGGCCGTGTATCTGGGCGACTATTCGGGCGCGCAGGGCAAGGTGCGCACGCTCACCGAACAGGTGGAGTTGGAAAGCCGCACCAAACTGCTCAATCCCAAGTGGTACGAAGGACAACTTGAATACGGATATGAAGGGGCGCGCAATCTGACCGGTCATGTGTGCACGACGCTGGGCTGGTCGGCCACGGGTGGTGCGAAGGCGGTGCCTCAGTGGGTGTACGGTGAAGTATCGAACACGTTTGTGCTGGACAAGTCCATGCGGGATCGGCTCGCCGAGCTGAATCCCAATGCCGCGCTGGGCATGGCGCAGCGTCTGTTGGAGGCGACCGATCGTGGGTATTGGTCGCCGGATGAGGCGACACTCGAGGCGTTGCGCGATGCCGCAGCGGAACTCGAAGATCGACTTGAGGGCGTGTATGCGGTTACCTGAGCCTTCGCGCAAGCGAAGCACATGGGGAAAGTGACGTGGCAACATCGATGAAACTACCGATCATGGACGCAATCGGTGACGGGGAAGGGAGCGTGCAGGTGCACCTCGATGGGGAACAGAAGATCGAAGGCGCGCTGGTGATCGCGGTATACGGGAAGGGTGGGATCGGCAAGTCGACCACGTCATCCAATCTGTCCGCGGCGTTCTCCAAGTTGGGGAAGCGCGTGCTGCAGATCGGGTGTGATCCCAAGCATGACTCCACGTTCACGCTCACCAAGCGCATGGTACCCACGGTGATTGACGTACTGGAGTCGGTGGATTTTCACGGCGAGGAGTTGCGGCCCGAAGACTTCATGTTTGAAGGCTACAACGGCGTGATGTGCATTGAGTCGGGCGGCCCGCCGGCCGGGACGGGCTGCGGTGGCTATGTCACGGGCCAGACGGTGAAGCTGCTCAAGGAGCATCACCTGCTCGAAGACACCGATGTGGTGATTTTTGATGTGTTGGGTGATGTGGTGTGCGGCGGGTTTGCCGCGCCGCTGCAGCATGCGCACTACTGCCTGATCGTGACGGCCAATGACTTTGACAGCATCTTCGCGATGAACCGCATCATTGCGGCGATTCAGGCGAAGGCCAAGAACTACAAGGTGCGACTGGGCGGTGTGGTCGCGAATCGCGCGCGCGAGACGGACGAGATTGACAAGTTCAACGCGCGAGTGGGCCTCAAGCTCATGGCGCACTTCCAGGATGTGGATGCGATTCGCAAGAGCCGTCTCAAGAAGATGACGGTGTTCGAGATGGAAGCCACGCCGGAAATGGTGGAAGTGCAGAACGAATACCTCAAACTGGCCGGCAAGATGCTCAATGAAGTGGAGCCCTTGTACGCCACCTCGCTCAAGGATCGCGAGATCTTTGACCTGCTCGGGTTCGACTGATGAGCAAGACGGTTTCACCGACTTCAGGTTCGTCGTTCGAGGGAACGCTGACAGGGGGTTCGCACGCCGCATCGGACAAGTACCTCGAGCGGCGCGCCTGGATCGGTGAATATTTTGACCGCACGGCCTCGGATGGCTGGAAGGCACTCACGAGCGACGAGAAAGTCTCTCGTGTGCGCGCGACAGTGCGTGCGGGTCGCGATCAGATGCGGCATGTGCTGCTGTCGTTGCTCCCGACCGATCTGTCGGGATGGCACGTGCTTGATGCAGGCTGCGGCACAGGAATGCTGGCCGTGGATCTCGCGCTGCGCGGTGCACGCGTGACGGCCGTTGATCTGGCGCCAACGCTTGTTGGCTACGGACAGGAGCGCGCTGCTGCCGCTGGTGTTGCGGATCGAATCGCGTTCCACGCGGGTGACATGCTGGACCCGGCGTTTGGTGGGACGGTGGATGCCGCCGTGTGCATGGACTCGGTAATTCACTATGATTTGCCGCACATGATTGAAGCGCTCTCCGCGCTGGCGGCGCGAACGCGTGGTCCGATTGTGTACACGGTTGCGCCGTGGACGCCGATTCTTGGGCCGATGCTGGCGCTGGGACGGCTGTTCCCGAGCCGTGATCGCTCGCCACGCATTGTGCCCACGTCGGAGCGTCGCTTGCGCGAGGCTGTGGCGAAGGCGCCGGCACTGGTCGGCTGGCAGAGTGGCCGGACGGAGCGTGTGGAGCGTGGTTTCTATCGTTCGCAGGCCTATGAACTTTTACCGGTGGCTGACCTGCGCCTGACACGTGACGCGGCGGCTACTATTTCCGGAGCAGGGGCATGATTGCCTGGTTGATTGCCGCGGCCATTGGGGTGCTGGCCGCGCTTTGGTACGTGGCCACGCGCAGCCGTGATGTGCGGTGCACGGTGGACCTTGAGGCGACGCACGATCACTTCCACGCCCACGTGGATCTGGACGGCGTGGAAGTGGATCCGGGTGACGCGGTGCTGGTGCACAACACACCGAACAAGATTCCGTTTGGCACCGTGGAAACGTTCGAGAGCACCGCCACGGTGTATCGCGCGAGCTGGTTCAAGCGACAGATGGTCCGCCTGTTCGGCAGTACCGAGATTTCGGCGCTGTACGAAGTCGGATTCGAAGGCTAGGAGACGACCCACATGTACGAGACAACAACGCAGGCGCCCTTGCGAGCCAAGGTGGCGCCCAACGAAAGCACGAAGATGGCGCAGCAGGATGCCATGCTCACGCCGCGCTTTTACACGACAGACTTTGCGCAGCTCAACGCGCTCAAGGTGACGGCGGAGAACCGTCCCATGTGGGACGCGATCCTCAAGGAGTTTCGCGACGATCCCAATCGCAATCACTTCAAGCGCAACGCCGATTTCGACGCGGATTTTGACGACATGGATCCGGCGCTGCGCGAACAGTTCATGGATTTTCTGGTGAGCTCGGTGACGGCCGAGTTTTCCGGCTGCATTTTGTACGCCGAAATCAAGAAGCGCGTGAAAAATCCGGATGTGCGCGAGCTGTTCGGTTTCATGAGCCGTGACGAGGGACGCCACGCGGGATTCATCAATCACACGTTGAATGACTTCAACGTGGCCGTGGACCTGTCATTTCTGACGAAGGCCAAGAAATACACGTTCTTTCAGCCCAAGTTCATCTACTACGCCACGTATCTGTCGGAGAAGATTGGGTACGCGCGCTACATCACGATCTATCGCAACTTCGAGAAGCAGCCGGAGAAGCGCTTCCACCCGATCTTCAAGTGGTTCGAGAACTGGTGTCTCGATGAGTTTCGCCATGGCGAAGCGTTCGCGGTGCTGATGCGCTCGAATCCCGAGCTGCTGGAAGGGCGCAACAAGCTGTGGATTCGATTCTTCCTGCTGGCGGTGTTCTGCACGATGTACGTGCGCGATCACGCGCGCCGTCCGTTCTTTGCGGCCATGGGCCTGGATCCGGATGTGTTCGACAAGGAAGTCATCACGCTCACGAATCTGATCAGCCGTCAGGTGTTTCCGGATACCATCGATACGGATAATCCGCGCATCTGGGAGTTGATGGATGAGATGTGGCGGAATACCGATCGTATGAATCAGATCGAGAAAGCGGGCGGGTTTTTGTCATCGGTACGGATCACGGCACTCAAGGCGGCCAATGCGTTCGTCTTTCTGCGACTGTTCCTGACCAAACCGCATCGGCAGGCGCTACCCGCCGATGTCCGCGTCCAACCTGTGTGGTGAGGGGCCACTGATGGCGGGTGGAGTGAACGGAGCGCTGATTCGCACCTGGTCCCGATTGGGCGTCAGGTTCATGCCGTTTGCCGATGTGGCCACGGCAGACATGCCGCTGTCCAGATTGCTGCGACTGGCGATGTTTCAGCTCTCGGTTGGCATGGTGCAAACGCTCTTCGTCGGCACACTGAACCGTGTGATGATCGTGGAGTTGGCGGTGCCGGCGTCGTTGGTGGCCATCATGCTGGCGATTCCACTGCTCGTTGCACCGTTCCGCGCGTTGGTTGGCTTCAAGTCCGACACGCATCGCAGCGTGCTTGGCTGGAAGCGCGTGCCGTATTTGTGGGCCGGCTCGATGCTGCAGTTTGGCGGTCTGGCGATCATGCCGTTCGCTCTGCTGGTACTCTCCGAAGCGGGCCAGCGCACACCCGTGTGGGTGGCGTGGGCGGCCGCCGGCCTCGCCTTCCTGCTGGTGGGTGCTGGTGCACACACCACGCAGACGGCGGGACTCGCGCTCGCCACCGACGTCGTGGATGAAGACAAGCGCCCGCGTGTGATCGCGCTGATGTATCTCATGATGTTGCTCGGCACGCTCATCTCGGCATTGGTGCTCGAGCAACTGCTCACCGACTTCACGCCGCTCAAGCTGATTTCGGTGATTCAGGGAACGGCGGTGTTCACCATCATTTGCAACGCGATCTCGCTGTGGAAGCAGGAAGCGCGCGTGCGTGGTGTGAAACCATACGAGAAGCACGAGCGCAAACCGCAGTTCCGTGAGGCGTGGAAGACGTTCATCGCCGGTGGCAATGCGGTGCGACTGCTCGTTGCCTCGGGCCTTGGGTTCTTTGCATTCAACTTGCAGGACGTGCTGCTGGAACCGTACGGCGGCGAGATCCTCGGCCTGTCCGTTTCGGCGACCACGGGACTGACGGCGATCATGGCGCTCGGCGCGATCATTGCGTTTGCACTGGCCGCGTACACGCTCAAGCGTGCGGCCGATCCCATACGGCTTGCGGCCGTTGGCGTGTTGGTGGGCGTGTTGGGGTTTGCGGCGGTGATTTTTGCGAGTCCGCTGGAATCGGTGTTTGTCTTTCAGACCGGTACAATGGCGATCGGTTTTGGTGAAGGACTCTTTGGTGTCGGCACGCTCTCCTCCGCGATGGCACTGCGTGATCCATCACAGCATGGTATCGCGCTCGGCGCGTGGGGCGCGGTGTTTGCCACGGCTGAGGGATTGTCGTTCGGCGTGAGTGGTGTGATGAAGGACTGGTTGTCGTACGTGGTGTCAACCGGCTCGCTCGGCCCTGCGCTGAGTGTGCCGTCGGTGCCGTATTCGGTTGTGTATCATCTCGAAATTTTTGTTCTCTTCACAACACTCGTTGCGCTCGGCCCGCTCGTGCGGCGCCAACGGGCACGAGCGCGCGAAGAGCTGGTCGCCCGGCCGTTCGGCCTCGCCGACATCCCCGCGTAATGCGCGCGGTTTTCCCACTCCATCCCAGGAGCTGATCATGGGGCAGTACATCGATGGCGCAACGATTGCGCTGTACGCGTTCTGGCTGTTTTTCGCGGGGTTGATCATCTACCTGCGCCGCGAAGACAAGCGTGAGGGCTATCCGCTCGAGTCGCCGCAGGGTCCGCGTGAAGGCTGGCCGCCCGTGCCTGACAAGAAGGAATACATTCACACCCACCACACGTCAGAGGAGACGCACTAATGGCCGACTATGAACTCAAGGCCGTGCCGGCTGACCAGTACAACGGATCCCCGATCATTCCCACCGGGAATCCCATGGTTGACGGCGTGGGTCCAGCCGCGTGGGCAGCGCGCAGTGATGAGCCTGACCGTACCGCGTACGGTGCAGCGAAGATTGTGCCGATGCGCGTTGCACCCGCGTACACCATTGCGAGCAACGATCCCGATCCGCGTGGATTGCCCGTCATTGCCGCCGACAAGCAACTCGCCGGTACGGTGCTCGATGTGTGGGTTGACCGTTCGGAACCGCAGGTGCGCTACTACGAAGTGCAACTGGCCGGATCGGACGAGCGTCGTTTGCTGCCCGCTGGTTATGTGCAGTGGCCGAACTTCGGACTGTGGGGCAATGATCGGCTGCTTGTGAAGACGATCACCGCGGCGCAGTTCCATCAGGTGCCCACCACGCGCAGTGATGAAGTGATCACGCTGCTCGAAGAAGACAAGATCATGGCCTACTACGCTGGCGGTCAGATGTACGCCATGGAAGGTCGCGCGGAGCCACTGCTCTGATGACAGTATCCTCGCCTCCGGATACACCGGGCGTCGCTGCTGGTGCGGCCCCGGTGTACATCCGCGGCGTGCCTCACGCCCTGCCCGATGGTGAGCACTTGCTCTGGGAAGGGGCGCCCGCGGCTGGCCTGATTGCGAAGCACGTGTTTCATCGTGCAATCGTACTCGGCTATTTCGCCGTGGTCACCGGTTGGTGGGCAATCAGCACGTATGGCACTGTGACAGGCACGGACTTCCTCGCCATGTTCGGCGTGCGCTTGCTGCTGGCTGGTATTGTGATCGGCGTCGTGGAGTATCTCGCGCGCACGGTGGCGCGCACCACGGTGTATGCGCTCACCAGCAAGCGGTTGGTGCTCAAGATCGGCATGGTGTTGCCCATGACGATCAATCTGCCGCTGCGTCTGTTGCAGGACGCCGGTGTGGCGCGCTTTCGTGATGGCTCGGGACAGATCGCGCTCACGCTTGTACCGGGCGATCGTCTCGCGTACATCGCGCTCTGGCCGCACTGCAAGATGTTCAAGCTTAATCAGCCCAGCCCCGTGCTGCGCGGACTCAGTGATCCCGATCGTGTCGGTGGTCTGCTGCGCGATGCGATCATCGCAGACGCAGCGGCTGATGCCGAGAGTTCCGTGACTACTGCTGTACCATCTCGTCCGCCGCTATCCGCCGCGTCGCACATTCCAATTCCGTCCTGATGTTCTCGCCGGTGTTTTCATGAGTCCCAATATTCATTTCGAGCCGGAACCCGGTGCACGGTCGGCTATGCACGGCATTGGCGTGCCGAAGCCGGCGCTGTACATGGCCGCCGCACTCATCGCGGTCGTGTTTGCGCTCGCCATCTCGGCGCGAATCTTTGGCTTTGGTGCATTTGCAGAGCCGACCGGTACGCCGTTGCTGTCGCGATCGCTCACATTCACCGATGCGGCAGACGGAGGGATTCTGGTGCACGATGCAGAGACGAAGACGCTGGCGACGACGCTTGAGCCGAATACTGGTGGCTTTGTGCGCGGCTCGCTGCGTGCGCTCACGCGCAAGCGGAGACTCGCGAAGATCGGCCCGGAGGTTCCGTTTGTGCTGACGCGGTATGAAGACGGGCGACTCGTGTTGAGCGATCCCACGACCGAGGCGACGGTCAGTATTTCGAGCTTCGGCCCGACGCAGATTGCGACGTTTGATACCCTGCTGACGATCAACCGAGCGCGGTAAGCACGCCGCACCGGTGAGGCGCAGTTCGCCCTGCAGGCTGTTCCTGATTCGCCTATAAGGCTACAGAGTGCCTCGAGGCTTTCCGGCTATTCGGCCTACTTTATTGCGTACGGTGAACGGTGAGACCGTGGTGCGGTGAGGATCTGCCGGGCAACCGAGTGCCCTCTGTTCGAGCGTACGAAACTGGTGCCGCCCAAAAGCCGGAAAGCCTCGAGGCATTTTGTAGCCGCAAAGACGAATCAGAACTAATCATTTGGCGGCCAACTCCACTCCGGACCCCACGCAGTTGCTGTTCCTGATTCGCCTATAAGGCTACAGAGTGCCTCGAGGCTTTCCGGCTCTTCGGCCTACTTTATTGCGTACGGTGAACTGAGCGCCCGTGGTGCCG
>JBGTOG010000079.1:0-7630 GCA_041742675.1 Gemmatimonadaceae bacterium
CCTCGGCGGCCGCATTTGCGGCGGCGCTGGTGACCGCGCCAACGAACGCGCCAGGCAACGCGCGGCGCTCGAGTGAGCCGTCAATCGCCGTGATGCCCTTCGCGAACCTCAGCAGCGACGCCGAGAACGGCTATTTCTCCGACGGCCTCACCGAAGAAGTGATTACCACGCTGTCCAAGGTGGGCACACTTCGCGTCATCGCCCGCTCCACGATGATGCTGTTCCGCGACCGGTCGGCTGAAGAGGTTGCCCGTGAGCTGGGTGTCTCGCACGTACTCGAAGGAAGTGTGCGCAAGGCGGGAGACCGGCTGCGCATTTCCGCTACGTTGGCCGCTGCCGGTAGCAACGTGTCGCTCTGGGCAGAACGCTTTGACGGCGTGCTCGCCGATGTGTTCGACATGCAGGATCGCGTGGCCGCAGCGGTGGTGAGCGCGCTCGATGTCGTGCTCACGCCCGACGAATCGCGACGACTTGCGGAGCGTCCTCTCGACAACGCCGAAGCGTACGATCGCTACCTGCGGGCGCGGCAGGCGCTCAATGAAATGTCACACAGCGGCGTGCAGCGCGCCTTCGGTTTTCTGGAAGACGCGCTGGCGCTCGAGCCGGATAATGTTGTGCTGCTGCGCGGATTCGGTATTGCCTGCTACACCGCGGCCAATACCGCCGAACGCACCGATCGAGAGGAGCTGCTCGATCGGGCGCTGCAGTACGCCGATGTTATCGAGCAGCGGCAGCCCGGCGGCCCGTACAGTGCCGAAATCCGCGGGTTGGTGTGCACGCTCCGTGGCCAGCCGGCGGAAGGGCTGCGTCAGCTTGGCATTGCGTTCGAGTCCCTGCCGGAAGACGTAGATGTGGCCTTCTGGTACTCCTTTGTGCTGGCCTACGCCGGACACGGCTCGGTCGCGAGTGCCATCTCGCGCGCCAGCGATCGCATTGCGCCCGGCCATCCGATGAACTGGGCGGGCGAGTTTTTCGCTCTTTGGTTCGCCGATCAGCCTGCGGCGGCGCTGGCGAAGCTGGCGTCCGCGCCGGCTGGAGCACCGCGCTCTGGTGTCGTAATCTTCCGCGGACTCGTACACCTGTCCGCTGGCGACCGCGATCGCGCGCTGGAGTCGTTTGAACACGCCACGACCCTCGAGCCCGATGCATTCACGACCATGTGCGGATTTCTCGCTCATGCGATACGTGGTGAGGCCGAAGCCGCAGGAGCGCTCCTTACTCCCACCGTGACGGACGGAATCTGGAAGGACTTCCAGTACGCTGAGTGGATCGCGCAGGGCTACGCGCTGCTCGGCGACGAGGAAGAGGCCGCCCGCTGGTTCGACCGCGCGGTTGCGCTTGGGCTCGGAATTTATGAACCGATGATGCGGTATTCCGCGGTCTGGCGCCCGTGGCTTGGTCACCCCCGATTTGTCCCCATCTTCGAGGCGCTGCGGCAAAACGCTGAGCGCTACTCGCAGCTCGCGATCGCACCGCGCGCGCTGGCGTTGGTCGCATGAGCGTTCCCGACCGTCTCAGCGCGGCATTGGCCGACCGCTACCGCATCCAACGTGAACTCGGCGCGGGCGGCATGGCCACCGTTTACCTCGCGCGCGACCTGCGCCACGAACGCGACGTCGCCATGAAAGTGCTGCGCCCCGACGTAGGTCAAGCACTTGGCCGTGATCGCTTTCTGCGCGAGATCCGACTCGCTGCGGGCCTCACGCACCCGCACATCCTGCCGCTGCACGATTCCGGAGATGCCGACGGTTCGCTGTGGTTCACGATGCCGCACATGCGCGGTGACACGTTGCGTGACCGCATGACGAGCGCGCCGCAACTGCCGCTCGGTGAAGTGCTGCAGCTCGTGCGTGAGATCGCGGATGCGCTCGACTACGCACATCGGCACGATGTCGTGCACCGCGACATCAAGCCGGAAAACATTCTGCTGCACGAAGGTCATGAAATAGTTGCAGACTTCGCGCGAAACCTGGACACGGTGCCTGCTACGGTGACTGCGCTGCCGAGGGTAGCGGAGGCCGTCGCCGGCCGCATGCCAATTCTGCTCGACGGCGGCATTCGTCGTGGGACGGATGTGTTGAAGGCGCCGGCGCTCGGCGCGACGGCCGTGGCGATAGGCCGTCCGTCTCTCTATGGGTTGGCGGTCAACGGCTCGGCGGGCGTCAGTCGCATCGTGCAGATACTGCGCACCGAGTTCGAGATGGCCACGGCACTCACCGGCCGTTCCTCACTCGCGAGCGTGGACCGCACGGTGTTGTGGAGCTGACGCGGTGGCGGGAATGGTGAGCAGGGCGCCGAGCAGCATGAATCCCGCCATGGTGTATACGCCGTTGGTGGCGCTGCCTGTCGCGTCGCGGATGGCACCGATCATGTAGGGTCCGAGAAAGCCAGCGAGATTACCGATGGAGTTGACCACAGCAATGCCGACCGCAGCGGACGCGCCACGCAGAAGCGACGTCGGCAGCGTCCAAAAGACCGGCACAACGGACAGAATTCCGACCGTCGCCACCGTCAGCGCAATCATGCCTGCCAGCTGCTCGGTGCTGAACCAACCAGCTGCGGCCAGTCCCGACGCACCGATCAGCGACATGGTCACCATATGCCAGCGACGCTCGCGCATCCGGTCCGAGCTGCGTGCCACCAGCACCATCACGACGGCGGCGAAACCGTAGGGAATGGCGCTGAGCAGACCCACGCGCCACAAATCGGTCACGCCCATCGTGGCAATGAGTTGCGGCAGCCAGAAGCCGATGCCGTACAGGCCGATGATGAAGGCGAAGTAGAGCGCTGAAAGCAGCAGTACGCGTCTGTTGCGCAGTGTTGCCAGAATGGACAACTGCACACCGCTGCGCTGCTCCGCATCGATGTTCTGCTGCAGAAGCGCCTTCTCCGCGTCGGAGAGCCAGCGCGCTGTCGTAATGCGGTCGTCGAGATAAAAGAAGACGCCAATGCCCATGACCACCGACGGGATCCCCTCAAGCAGGAAGAGCCACTGCCATCCCGCCCAGTCGTTGACGCCGGCCATCGTCACGAGAATCCATCCGGAGACCGGTCCACCAATCACACCGGACACGGCCACCGCCGTCATGAACAACGCGACGATGCGTGCGCGCATCGTCGCGGGATACCACTGCGTGAGGTAGAGAATGATGCCCGGAAAGAATCCCGCTTCGGCCGCGCCAAGTGCGAAACGAATGGCAAAGAAAGTCCACTCACTGGTGACAAACATCGTAGCCGCCGAAAGTACGCCCCACGTGACCATGATGCGTGCGATCCAGACACGTGCGCCGATGCGATGCACCATCAGATTGCTCGGTACTGAGACCAGGAAGAAGCCGATGAAGAAGATGCCGGCGCCAATCCCGTACGCGGTGTCGCTCATGTCCAACTCGTCCAGCATCTGGAGCTTGGCAAAGCCGACATTCACACGGTCGAGATACGCGACCACGTAACAGAGAAACAGAAACGGCAGCAGGCGCCAGGTGACGCGGCGGTACGTGGCGGCCTGCTGATCGAGGAACGCGGTCGGATGCGGCGTAGTCAGAATGAATCCGCTGAAGAAAATGGGAACGCGCAGGCGGCGGGCTGGGAGAGTATCGCGCTTCTACCTCGCGTTGGCGAGCACCTCGGCCGCCGTGTACCGCGATTGGCATCTTCGGCACTATTTTACGTACCATGAGCTTTCGCACGACCACACCCAAAGTCTCGCTCGATGACCTGTACGGAGAGGAGACGGCCAATTGGATGCGTCTGACGCCGCAACAGCGGTGGGCGGAGAGCATCCGACTGTCGGCGTGGTTCCACGCGCTCGGAGGCACCAGTGATCCCGATCCAGATCCTGCGAGTCCTTTCTACGATCCAGCAGTTCGACGTGCCCGCCCCGTTGATGGGGGGACAGGCTTGCGTGTTATACGGCGCGGCCGAGTATAGTCGCAATCTTGATCTGGCGGTGCTTGCGACCGATGACGCGCTGCCGAAGTTGCGCGATGCACTGCAGTCGCTCGACGCAACGGTCATCACGGTACCACCCTTTGAAGCGGAGTATCTCCGACGCAGCCATGCCGTGCATTTCCGTGTGCCCGACGATGGTGTGGCGCCGGTTGCCTCTCCACTGCGCGTGGACATCATGAGCCAGATGCGCGGTGTGGCGCCGTTCGACGAACTCAGGGCACGTCGCACCACCATCACCCTTCCCGACGCGGCGCGATCGATCGATGTGAATGTGGAGTTGATGGCGCTGGAAGATCTTGTGGCGGCAAAGAAAACCTAGCGAGACAAAGACTGGCCGATGCTTCGGCGGCTCGTCGACGCGTCGTACGACAGTGCGAGGGATTCAGAAGTATCCGACGCGCAGGCAGCTTTCGGAACTTCGGTCTGTGGAGTTTCTGCGTGAGGCGGTTGAGCGGTTTCCAGAACGTGCCGCCCGCTCCGCAAGGCCAGCAGTATTAGCCGCACTGGCGAACGGCGATGTCAGCGACGCGCTCGCGTCCGAGCAGTCGGCAGCAATGGCGGCCGATCGCGGTTATTGCGAACCGCTGCGCCACGAGCTGGAGCAGCTGCGCCACGCAGCGAGACGGGCGTTGTGAGACGGTGGCGAGAGCACTGACGTCGTAACGCCGCAAAGCAAAGCGAGTTGCTAGGCCAGAGGCAGGTCTGCCGGTTGCGCGATAACTCCACCGTACCGCTACCCCTCGTCTGCCGCCAGCACCGCATTCAACAACACGTTCGCCCCGTGCACACAGTCTTCAGCCTTGGTGAACTCACGCGGTGAATGACTGATGCCGCCCACGCTCGGCACGAAGATCATGCCCATCGGCGCGATGCGCGCGATCTCCTGCGCGTCGTGCCCCGCACCGCTCGGCATGCGCTGGCGCGAGAGGCCGAGTGCCACGGTGCTCGCATCGATCCAGTCCATCACCTTGCCGTCGGCCAGCGCAGGCTCGCTGTCCACGAGGCGCTTGAAGGCGAACGTAGTGTCGGTGGCGGCTCCGATCTCGCGGCCGAGGTCCGCGAAGCGCGTCGTGAAGCGTTCGATCACCGACTGGTCGAGGTCGCGCAGATCGACGGTAAGGACCACTTGATCGGCGATCACATTGGTGGTGTTTGGCGTGACGTTCACGCGGCCTACCGTCGCCACTTGGCGACCCGGCACCGCACGTATGGCCTCGTTCACCGCCACCGTGAACCGGGCAGCCGCCAGCACCGCGTCTTGCCGCTGATTCATGGGCGTCGCGCCAGCGTGGTTAGCGAAGCCGGTAATCGTCACCTCGAACCAGCGCAGCCCCACGATTCCCTGCACCGTACCGATCTGCACACCGCCCGCCTCGAGGTTGCCTCCCTGCTCAATGTGCAGCTCCATGTAGCAGGCCACGTCGCCCCGCTTGCGCACAACCTCGGTGAGGCGCGACACGTTTCCGCCGATCCTGGCAATCCCGTCACGAATGCTCACGCCCGACCGCATCACCTGATCGAGATCCGCGTCCTTAAGCGCGCCAATGTACAGTTTGCTCCCAATCGTGCCGCCCTCCTCGTTCTGCCACACCACAACGTCGAGCGGATGACGCAAACGAACGCCCTGTTCACGCAGCGTGTGCGCTACCTCGATGGCCGCGAACGAGCCGAGCGGCCCGTCGAAGTTGCCGCCGTCGGTGACGGAGTCCACGTGCGAGCCGATGAGGATCGGCGGCCGCGAGTCACTCATGCCGCTCACGCGCGCGACGATGTTGCCGACCGCGTCGATGCGCGGCGTGAGGCCGGACTGACGGAATAGTTCAAGAGTGAACGATCGACCGGCGAGGTCAGCGTCGGAGTAGCCCACTCGGTTGATACCGGTCGCGGTGCGCCCGATCGGGTCGAATGCGGCGAGAGCGGCGTTGAGCCGATCTCCGTTGATGCGCAGCGGGGCACGCTTGATCGCAGGGGCGGCGCCACCGGACCAGATGGGCGAGACCAGCGGCGAGGAGGCGAGCGACGGGGCGAGCGGCAGCGCGAGCAGTGTGGCACTGTGGCGGAGGAAGTCGCGGCGGGGCAGTGACATGGGCGGGAGATTCAGGTGGGGTGCAGTCGCGGTGAGCTAGGAAGCGCGCGGCAGCGGTTTCAGTCGCGCGATCTGCGCGGCTTCCTTTGACCGCAGCGCGTGCCACAGATCCCAGTCCTGCTGCAGGCCAAGCCAGAAGTCCGCGCTCATGCCCGTGACCTGCGCGAGCCGCAGCGCAGTATCAGGCGTGACGCTACGCTTGCCGTTGATGACTTCATTGAGCCGTGGGAACGACACGCCCAACCTGATCGCGAATGCGGACTGCGAAACCCCGAGCGGCTTGAGAATTTCCTCCAGCAGCATCTCGCCGGGATGCGTTGGCGGCCGATGCGTAGGAAGACGTCGCTGCACCAACGGCGGAACCCCTGACTTCTTAGTGGTAGTCCGTGACTTCGACACCGTCGGCATAGCCATCCTCCCAGCGGAAACAAATGCGAAACTGCTCGTTGATCCGAATACTGTGTTGCCCTCGCCGCGCGCCCTTCAGCGCTTCAAGACGATTGCCCGGTGGCACTGCCAGCTCACTCAGCTCGCGAACACGATTGAGCTGCGTCAGCTTTCGCGCAACGACCGCCCATAGCGTGACGGGACACGCTCGTCGCGCACGTCGGCTGTCGATTCCGTTGAAGAGATCTTCGGTGGCGGCGTCGGCGAACGAGCGTATCACACTATCCATTATAACGGATTCCGTTATATAAGGCGAGCTTCTCGGCGTACTCGCCCTCTCGCTCACTGAGCCGTAGCTTCTCGGCGATGAACGAGCCCCCTTCTCGCTTATCCGCCGCCCTCGCCGACCGCTACCGGTTGGAGCGCGAACTCGGTGCCGGCGGCATGGCCACCGTCTACCTCGCGCATGATCTCAAGCACGACCGACACGTCGCGCTGAAAGTCCTGCGCCCCGAACTCGCCGCCGTGATCGGTGCCGAGCGGTTCCTCGCCGAGATCAAGACCACCGCCAACCTGCAGCATCCGCACATTCTGCCGCTGTTCGACTCCGGCGTGGTGGACGGCACGGTGTTCTACGCGATGCCGTTCGTGGAGGGCGAGTCGCTGCGCGACCGATTGGCGCGCGAGAAGCAGTTGCCGATTGCCGACGCCGTGCGCATCGCCAGTGAAGTTGCGGGCGCGCTCGACTATGCGCATCGCAAGGGTGTGATCCACCGCGACATCAAGCCCGAGAACATCCTGCTGCACGACGGGCGCGCGCTCGTGGCCGACTTCGGCATCGCGCTGGCCGCGACAAGTGCCGACTCGCGCATGACCGAGACCGGCATGAGCCTCGGCACGCCGCACTACATGAGCCCCGAGCAGGCCATGGGCGAGCGCAACCTCGACGCGCGGACGGATGTGTACGCGCTGGGGTGTGTGCTGTACGAAATGCTGACCGGCGAGCCGCCGTTCACGGGTCCCACGGCGCAAGCCATCGTGGCCAAGGTCATGACGGCGGAGCCACCGGAAGCGGCCACGCTGCGGAAGACCATCCCGCCGCATGTGGCGCATGTGGTGCACACCGCGCTGCAGAAGCTGCCGGCCGATCGCTTCGAGAGTGCCGCGGCGTTTGCGGCGGCGCTCGCCGATCGGCAGTACACGTCG
>JBGTOG010000096.1:0-3638 GCA_041742675.1 Gemmatimonadaceae bacterium
AGTTGTCAAGAAAACTTGACGTAAACTTTCCTTGACAACCACAGGTGTTCCATCGTATCGTCTTGCCACCTGGGTAGCGAACCCCCGGAATAGGCGGCAGATGAACGTGGTAGAGACTCCCTCCTCGCGTCCCCTTGGGGATGCGATCGGCGTGGCGTCGTCAGTATCGGTGGCTACGGATGGTTCTGTGGCCGTGTCGGCTGGCGCGCGTGAACGCAATACAGCTCGTGCGGGAAAACCGCGCGTACCGTTGTACACGCCTGAAGAGCGAGTACGGCGGGATCAGAGCGCATGGACCAACGTGCAGGGGCTGCTGGCGCCCCTGCAGCTGCTGGTGATGCTCGCCTCGGTCGTGCTCGTTGTGCGCTATCTGCGCACCGGTGATGGCCTGAATGCGGCCAATCTTTCCGTCATCCTCAAGACGCTCTTTCTGTATGTGATCATGATCACGGGAGCGATCTGGGAAAAAGAGGTCTTTGGACAGTACCTCTTTCACGCCAAGTTCTTTTGGGAAGACGTGGTGAGCATGGTCGTGATCGCGCTCCACACCGCGTATCTGTATGGACTGTCTGCGAACTGGGATCCCACCACGAACATGTGGATCGCGCTTTCGGCATACGCGTGCTATTCAGTAAACGCGGCCCAGTTTCTGCTCAAACTTCGCGCCGCGCGACTGGCCGACGCGGATCTGGCGCAGGGGCAACACGCATGACAGCCACCTTGCCTATCGCGGCGATCGGTTGTGGCGACATGCCCGCTCCGCTGGCCAACAACGCCACGCAGTTGCCCGTGCTCAAGGAGCGCGGCCAGCGTGAAGTGTTCTGCGGACTCACTGGCATTGTCTGGCTGCATCGCAAGATGCAGGACGCATTCTTTATGGTGGTGGGCTCGCGCACGTGTGCGCATCTCATCCAGTCGGCAGCAGGCGTCATGATCTTCGCCGAGCCACGGTTCGGCACAGCGATTCTGGGTGAACGCGATCTGGCCGGCCTCGCCGATGCCAATGACGAACTCGATCGCTGCGTCACGCAGCTGCTCGAGCGCCGCCCTGACATCAAGACGCTGTTTCTGGTGGGATCGTGTCCGTCTGAAGTGATCAAGCTCGATTTGGCACGCGGCGCGGAACGCCTGAATGAGCAGTTCTTCCCGCGTGTACGGGTGCTAAACTATTCGGGCAGTGGTATCGAGACCACGTTCACGCAGGGCGAAGACACCTGCCTGAAGAGCATGATTCCACACATGCCAGCGACCACCACCGCGGCGCCGGAACTGCTGATCGTGGGAACGTTGGCCGACGTTGTGGAAGATCAGTTCATGCGAATCTTCGCCGACATGGGCATTGGTCCGGTGCACTTCTTCCCGCCGCGCATGGCGCGTGATCTGCCACCGATTGGTGCCAACACGTACATGCTGATGGCGCAGCCGTTTCTGAGCGAAACGGTGCGAGCGTTGCAGGCGCGCGGCGCGACGTTGTTGCAATCGCCGTATCCGTTTGGTGTGAACGGTACCACGGCGTGGATGCGCGCGGCCGCCGCAGCGTTCGAGATTCCTGATGCGCGTGTGGCAGATGCGATTCGTGCGCCATCGGAGCGCGCCACGCGAGCGCTGGCTCGCTATCGCAAGCAGCTTGAAGGCAAGCGCGTGTTCTTTTTCCCTGATTCACAGCTCGAGATTCCACTGGCGCGCTTTCTGTATCAGGAGTGCGGTGTGGAGCTCGTGGAAGTTGGCACGCCCTATCTCGATCGCCTGCTGGTGGAAGCGGAATTGCCGCTGCTGCCGGATACGATCACGCTGAGCGAGGGGCAGGACGTCGACAAGCAGCTTGACCGCTGTCGCGCGGCGCACCCCGATCTCACGGTGTGTGGACTGGGACTCGCGAATCCGCTCGAAGCGGAAGGCATGCGCACGAAGTGGTCGATCGAGCTCGTCTTCTCGCCCACGCACGGATATGACCAGGCCGCTGATCTGGCTGAACTTTTCGCGCGCCCGCTGGAGCGCGCGCAGCGCCTGACGGTGTAAAGGAGCAACAGAACGATGCAACTCACGCTGTGGACATACGAAGGACCGCCGCATATGGGCGCGATGCGAATCGCCACGTCCATGGAAGGGGTGCACTACGTATTGCACGCGCCGCAGGGAGATACGTACGCTGATCTGCTGTTCACCATGATCGAGCGGCGAGATAGGCGTCCGCCTGTGACGTACACCACGTTTCAGGCGCGCGATCTGGGCGGCGATACGGCGGAAATGGTGAAGACGAGTGTGCGCGAGGCGTACGAACGTTTCAAGCCGCGCGCCATGTTGGTTGGTGAATCGTGCACGGCTGAGATCATTCAGGATCAGCCAGGCTCGCTCGCGCAAAGTATGGGACTGCCGATTCCGGTCGTGAACCTTGAGTTGCCCGCATATTCCAAGAAGGAAAACTGGGGCGCCAGCGAGACGTTTTATCATCTGGTGCGCACGTTGCTGCTGCCCACTGTTCCGGCGGCCGGCACACGGCGTGCGCCGCGTCCGGCTGGTCAGCGTCCGCGCGCCAACTTGCTTGGCCCCACACTGCTTGGCTTCCGCAACCGCGATGATGTGAAGGAAGTCACGCGGCTGCTCGGCGATCTCGGCGTCGACGTGTATGTGGTGGCGCCGCTCGGTGCCACACCGGAGTCGTTGCGCACGCTACCGGAGGCGGACTTCAATGTGTGTCTGTATCCGGAAATCGCCGACACCACGTGCCGCTGGCTGCAGAAGAGCTTTGGCATGCCGACGGTGAAAACGGTACCGCTCGGCATTGGTGCGACACGCGAGTTCATTCTTGAAGTCGGGCACGTGGCCGGCATTGATGTGCAGCCGTTTCTCGAGCGCGAACGACTGGGCGTCTCGCAGATGGATTCGTCGCAATCACTGCTGCCGTGGTACTCGCGTTCGGTAGATGCGACGTATCTCACCGGCAAGCGCGTGTTCGTGTTTGGTGATGCCACGCATGTGAAGGCCGCCGCACGCATTGCGGCGGAAGAGCTGGGCTTCACGATTGTGGGGCTGGGCACGTACAGCCGCGAGTTCGCGCGGGATATTCGCGATGTGGCGGCGAAGTATGGCGTTGAGGCCGTGATCTCTGACGATTATCTGGATGTCGAAAAGGCCGTTGGTGAGGCCGCGCCGGAACTGGTGCTCGGCACGCAGATGGAGCGTCACATCGCGAAACGCCTTGGCGTTCCGTGCGCGGTGATCTCGTCACCGATCCATGTGCAGGATGTGCCGGCGCGCTATTCGCCGCAGATGGGATTCGAAGGCGCCAACGTGATCTTCGATACGTGGGTGCATCCGCTCATGATGGGGCTTGAGGAGCACCTGCTGCAGATGTTTCGCGAGGACTTTGAGTTCGCGGATGGCGCGGTGCCGAGTCACTTGCACAGTGTGCACGGAGCGGCGGCGGTGGCGGATGGGGAATCGGAGGGAGCGGTTGAGGTGTCCGAGACGCCCGTTCAATCGGCGGTGGCGGTGCTGGATGAAGCGCCGGCCAGCGACGAAGCCGTAGTGCCGGTTGAAGCATCGTGGCTGCCGGATGCCGAGAAGGAACTGAAAAAGATTCCGTTCTTCGTGCGCGGCAAGGCGAAGCGCAACACGGAGCGGTACGCGCTCGAGCA
>JBGTOG010000108.1:0-4970 GCA_041742675.1 Gemmatimonadaceae bacterium
CGCAGTCGCGCGCTGCGGCAGGAGCGCGCCCTGCAAACGCTTCGCACGCGCGAACGGCGCCTTCGGCTCGCCGTACGCGACAGTGAAGACGGTATAGTGCACCTTGAGCCTGTTCGCGGTGCCGGTGGACGCATCGTCGATTTTCTGGTCAGCGACGCGAACGTGCGAGCCGCCGCGCTCTTCCGACGAGCCGCCGGTGAAATGGAAGGCCGCCTCGCTTCCTCCCTGGCCAGCCTCGCCAGCGGTACCGAACTTTTCTCGGCGCTCGTTCGCACGGCCGAAGAAGGCACGGCCTACCGGGCCGAAATGCGCGCGCATCCGCGGTTTGTGGCCACGTCCTGGCTGCAGGTGCGCGCCGTGCCCGTGGACAGCGGGCTCTCCGTTTCACTCACCGATATTCGGGATCGCAAGCGCGAAGCCGCTCGACTGCGTCGCGCATCGCTCACGGATGGGCTTACCGGTGTGCTCAATCGCCGCGGCTTTCTGACGCTGGCCGATGAACGACTGCTCGCCGCGCGCGAGGCCAACCAGACGGCGCTCCTGTTCTATCTCGATTGTGATGCGTTCAAGCAGATCAACGAGGTACACGGACACCAGACGGGCGATGCGGCACTCACACACATCGCGCGTGCCCTGCGCAGCGCCGTGCGGGAAACGGATCTGGTCGGCCGCATGGGCGGTGATGAGTTCACCATCCTGGCCGTCGATGCGATTGGTGACTGTGCACACACCATTCGCACGCGCATCGCGGAGCGTCTGGACGCGCTGAATGAGTCGGGTGTGCTGCCGTGTGCGGTGAGCATTTCCGTGGGACACGCCTTTGCACCATGCGACGCGCAGCCGGAGCTGTCGCAGCTGCTGGAACTCGCTGACCGCGACCTGCTCGATCGCAAGCACATTGCACGATCGGCGCGGCGCGCCATGGATGCGATCACACAGTCCACGCGTCCGCCCCGTGTTCGCCGCAATGCGGAGCGGGTGATTGCTGCCACCCGGTTGACCGGAGCCGTTACCGCTGCCTAGGGTTCGGGGTACGCTTCCCGCCCCCGACCCCGCCATGACCTTTCGCGCGACCAATCCGTACACCAACACACGCATCGCCGACGTCGACTCATTCGACGCCGCGCGCATTGCGGAGTGTGTGCACCATGCAGACGAAGCGCAGCGTCAGTGGCGATGGCGCAGCATTGAACAACGCACCCCGTTCATTGAGCGCATTGGTGCGCTGCTGCGTGAAGAGCGTGAAGCGTTGGCGATGCAATGCACGCTCGAAATGGGCAAGCCACTGGCCGCCGCGCGTGGTGAAGTGGACAAGTGTGCGAAGCTGTGCGAGATGTCCGCGCAACTCGCGCCGCGTGCGCTCGCACCGGAACGTGTGACGGAAGACGCGCTTGGTGCATGGAGGGTGGAGTATCACCCGCTCGGTATTCTGCTTGCCATCATGCCATGGAATTTTCCGTACTGGCAGGCGATGCGCGTGATTGTGCCCAACCTGCTCGCGGGCAATGCGGTGCTGCACAAGCCGGCTGGTTCCGTACCGGGATGCGCGCAACTGTTGCACACGATCATTGCGCGGGCCGCGCAGGACACCGGTGCGTTGGCCGACCTCGCGCCACTGTTTCTGGTGGAGAGCGATGACATCGCGGAGCTCATTGGCGATCCGCGCATTAGTGGTGTCACACTCACCGGCAGTGACGCCGCCGGTCGCAGTGTGGCCCGTGTTGCAGGGCAACATCTCAAGAAAGTGGTGCTCGAACTCGGTGGCAGTGATCCGTTCGTGGTGCTCCCTGATGCAGACATTGACCGCGCCGCACGCGAAGCCCTCACCGCGCGCCTCGTCAACGGCGGCCAGTCATGCATCGCCGCCAAGCGCTTCATCATCTGCGACGCGGTGTACGAGCCGTTTCTGGCCGCCTTCTCACGCGGCATGCGCGCCGTACGCGTGGGCGATCCGCGCGATGCGCGCACCGAAGTTGGACCCATGGCGACGCGCGATATTCGCGATGGCCTCGCGAAACAGGTCAACGACACCCTCGCCGCCGGCGCACGGATCGCAGCTGAAGCGACTGTGCCGGACGGCGACGGCTACTTTTTTCCGCCTACGGTACTCGTGGACGTGCCGCTCGACAGCCCCGCGGCGACCGAAGAACTGTTCGGACCCGTGGCGCCCGTGTTTCGCGTACCCAACGCCGACAGTGCCCTTACACTCGCCAACGCTACGCCCTTTGGACTTGGCGCCAGCATCTGGACGCGCGATCCGCAGCACGCCGCGCGCCTCATTGCCGGGCTCGATGCGGGCATGGTGTTTGTCAACGAAATCGTCGTGTCAGACCCGCGCGTCCCGTTTGGTGGTGTGAAGCAGTCCGGTATGGGACGCGAACTCGGCACACGCGGGTTTCGCGAGTTTACGAATGTGAAGACGGTGCGCGTGGCGGAGTAAGTTCGTCGGCGAGTACAGCGTCGTCGAACGACTGTTCATCGTCGAGCGGTCCGTCAAACACACGACGCCACCACGGCCGAGGATCATCAGCACGTCGCATGAGTCGAATCACCTGTCGCCACGCGAGGCGCAGGTCGGCCGCGTCGCTGAAACGTTCGTCGGCGCTCGGATGCAAACCGCGACGCAGGAACTGCGACAGCGGTGACGGAAACGCGTCCAGTTGCAGTCGCTCGGTGAGGCGATCGCCAAGCTGCTGCGCCAGCACCTGCTCAGCACTCGCATCACCGAACGGTGCGCGTCCAGTGAGCACGAAGTACACGATGCCCGCAATGGCATAGCAGTCGGTGCTTGGCCCCTGCGCTTCACCCAGCAACTGTTCGGGCGCTGCGAACGCCGGCGTGCCGGACGAACTCGTCGCCACATCTTCTCCCCACGCTTGCGCAATGCCAAAGTCGCCAATACGCCAGCGCCGATAGCGATCGATGAGAATGTTTTCCGGCTTGAGATCGCGGTGTATGATCCCGCTTGAGTGCGCCGCGAGCAGACCATCGAGCACGCCATCCACCGGCACGGCAATCTCGTCAAAGTCACGCGGGCCGCGACGCGCAATGAGACTCGCCACAGAACCGCCTTCGGCCAGCTCCATCGTGTACCACACCACACCACCACGTTCGTCGCTGTCGTAGATCGGCACGATCGTAGGATGCGCCAGCTGCGCGGCGAGCCGAGCTTCGCGGCGAAAGCGCGACACGGCCACATCATCTTTTGCAATGTGCGGATGCAGTACCTTGATCGCGACTTCGCGCGCGAGTGTGAGATCGCGGGCGCGCCACACACTGCCGAATGTCCCCGAACCAAGTGGCGCCAGAATTTCATAGTCATCACTCGTCGCCCAGCGCAGCCGGGCTTCCGGTGTCTCCTGCATCGACCGTATCTCATCACCTTCGGGCTCCACCATCACAGCGCGCACCGAGACCACGCGATCCACTTCGCGCAGGAACGTGCGCACCGACGGAAAGCGTGCGGACGGATCCGCGTGCAACGCCTGCTCCAACGCGCGCGCTAGCCCGACCGGACAATCCGGACGCAACAGCGTAATTGGCGGCGAATCATTTTCCGGTGGTGTCTCGCCGGTGAGCGCTGTAAACACCATGGCGGCCAACTGCCACTGATCACTGAACACCGTGGGCGTGTAGCTGCCGTCACGCCACTCCGGCGGTTGCGGCGTACGTGCAGGATCAGGGCGCAGTCCATCTGGCACCTGCTCCGGCAGCAGCGCCCACTCCCAGCCAAGTAACCAGAGACGGCCCCCGGGTGTGAGCCATACGTTGTACGCCGATGTCGCACGATGCAGCGAACCGGCGTCGTGCAGATACGCCATCGTGCTGCCGGCTTCACGCAGCACCTGCAGCACCGTCGGCACCGACTCCGGACCCATGCGCACGACACGCTGCGCCACCGTTTCACCCGCAATCCAGCGCCGCAAATAGCCGGGACCGCGACGGCTCTCCTGATAACTCGCCCAGTAGTGATACGTGGTGGGAATCGACGGGTGGTTGCGGTGCGCCAGCGTGCGCGCTTCCTCACGCAACCACTCGCCATGATCGGGATCCGGCGCACTCACCAGTGAAAGCGAGCGACCCAATGCATCCACCACTTCCTGATAATGACGGCGATCGCCCCACACGCTGTCATGCCCCCACGACCAGCCAGGCGGCAGCGTCCAGTCTGCGAGGTGCCGCGGTAGCGTTGCTCGCAAGCGAGTCGGCGTCAGAATCGGGTCGCGCGATGGCATGGCGGAAAGTTAAGCTGGCAGAAGCGCGACGGTGAGCACCGTGCCAACGCCAACGTCGCTGGACACGGAGATGCTCCCGCCCCACCCTTCAAGCAACCGTCGGCTTATGGCAAGGCCGAGTCCGCTGCCACTGGTGCGCGTGGAAAAGTGTGGCTGAAAAATTTGTGGCAGCAGCTCGGCCGGCATGCCCACACCGTTGTCGCGCACGGTGAGTCGCACACGGTCCGCGGCGCGCGAAACGTCAAGGTGTACTTCCGTTGCCTCAGCCAACCGCGCGTTCTCCAGCAGGTTGAGCAAGACTTCGCGCAGCTCGTCGGTGCGCGCGAGGGCAATGATTGCGGTGTCGCCAGCACTGCTGGTGACTTCCTCGCCATCAATCGTCAACCGCCACACCACACTGCCCTCCCCCATGCGCTCCAGCTCCCACACGTCACGCGCCACGGCGCTCACATCCGTTGGTTCACCCGGCTGTCGCTCCGCCGGTGCACTGCCGTAGCGACTGAAGGCACGCGCGATTTCATCAAGGTGATCAATCTCGTCAAGAATGCGCGTGACGTTGGTATCGAGAATGCTGCCAAAGTCACCGCGTCCATCACGCCACGCGCGACGCAAGTGTTGCACACCAAGCCGGATTGGCGTGAGCGGGTTCTTGATTTCGTGCGCGACTTGTCGCGCCATCTCACCCCACGCGAGCACGCGCTGCGCCGAGGCCAGCTCCGTGACATCATCGAGGGT
>JBGTOG010000218.1:0-8763 GCA_041742675.1 Gemmatimonadaceae bacterium
GCTGGCGACTGACGCGGCGCGCGCGACGCTTCACGCTCTCGCGCCGCGCGCTCGGCCTCGTTCATGTCCCGCTTCGTGCGCAGCGTGTGACGGATAGCCTCAGCTTTCTCGTCACGCCACTCTTCTTCAAGTGGCTGATGGCGGGAATCGTTTTCGAAGCGATCCTGCTGGTGATCATACATCGCCGCACCAACCGTGGGCCCCGTCCGCCTGAAGTCCTTACGTTTCTTGGGGCCGGGCTGGCATTTGTTGTTGCGCTGTTCGCGATCCGGGCACACAACGACGTCTCCGCGACCTTTATCACAGCGCTGACGCTGGCGCTCGTTTTCCATGTGTGGCACCTCGCGTTGCTCGCGAAGCGCTGACACGTATTCTCTTCAGCTTTCGCGTGACATGCGCATTCTTGTGATAGGCAGTGGGTTTGGCGGACTCGCCGCAGCGATTCGGTTGCAGGCCCAGGGACACGATGTCACCATCGTGGAGAAGCTCGACAAGGCGGGCGGTCGCGCCTACGTGTTCGAGCAGGATGGCTTCACGTATGATGCCGGTCCAACGATCATCACCGCACCGTGGCTGTTGCACGATCTCTTCGAGCTGTGCGGCGCGCGTACGGTCGACTATGTCGATCTGCGTTTGCTCGATCCGTTCTACAACATCCGCTTTGAAGACGGCAGCGTCTTTCACTACAACGGGGACGCCGAACACCTGCGCCGCGAGGTAGCACGATTCAATCCGGATGATGTCGCGGGCTACGAGCGCTTCGTCATGCGCACGAAGGACATCTTCAAGACGGGCATGGCGCTCATCGACAAGCCATTTCCGACGTATGCCTCCATGCTCAAGGTATTGCCGGATCTGGTGCGGCTGCGCGCGGACCGCAGTGTCGCCTCGTACGCAGCACAGTTCGTGAAGGACGATCGTCTGCGACAGGTGTTCAGCTTTCATCCCCTGCTCGTCGGCGGCAATCCGTTTTCCGCGTCGTCCATTTACGCGCTGATTCACACGCTGGAACGCGAGTGGGGTGTGTGGTTCGCGATGGGCGGAACCGGCGCGCTGGTGAATGCACTCGTGAAGCTCTTCACGGACATCGGTGGTACGATTCGCTTCAACAGCGAAGCGTCGGCGATCAATGTGGACCGTGTCAGCAAGCGCGCAACGGGCATTACGCTCGAGGGCGGAGAGTTTCTGGCCGCCGATGCCGTTGTATCGAACGGTGACGTCGCGCAGACGTATCGCGCACTCGTACCCGACTGGGCGCGACCGCGCATGACGAACAAGAAGGTGGAGAGTTACGACTACTCCATGTCGCTGTTCGTGATCTACTTTGGCACCGATCGCAAATACGAGAACGTTGCACACCATGAGATTCTCATGGGGCCGCGCTACAAGCAGCTGCTCGAAGACATCTTCGAACGCAAACTGCTGGCCGATGACTTCTCGCTCTACCTCCATCGCCCCACCGCGACGGATCCGTCACTGGCACCGCCGGGCCACGATTGCTGGTACGTGCTTTCGCCCGTTCCGCATCTGGGCGGCGATATCGATTGGGCCGCTGTCGGCGACCGCTACCGTGATCGCATCATGGAGTATCTCGAAGAGCGATACCTGCCCGACCTGCGAAAGCACATTGTGAACGAACGCCGAGTTGACCCGCGATACTTTCAGAATACGCTCAACAGCTATTTGGGCAGTGCGTTCTCTGTGCAACCCACACTGCTGCAGTCAGCCTACTGGCGTCCGCACAACAAGGATCGCGATATCCCGAACCTGTTCTTCGCCGGTGCGGGCACGCATCCGGGAGCCGGGCTGCCAGGCGTGATCAGCTCGGGCAAGATCGTTGCTGATACCATCGGGCGGGCCGTGGGACGCGGCGCTCGCACCGTGGGGAGGCCAGAGGCGGTACCGGCGTAGCGGCGCGGGCGCTATGCCCGCCCGGAGGACCTGACTAGCTTTCAGGATTCACCTATTCCTGCGTCCAATTCCGTCTTATGACCATTACGATTACGCCCACCGAGTCGACCGGAGTTTCGCGCCGACTGCAAATTGCGGTCCCGGCCGATACGGTGTCTGCAGCCGAAGACAAGGCTGCCACCAAATACGCCAGCAAGGTTCGTCTGCCCGGCTTCCGTCCCGGCAAGGCACCCGCAGCCGTGGTGCGAAAGAAGTTCGCCGAAGCGATTCGCCAGGAAGCGATTGAAGCCCTGGTGAACGATGCGTTCAAGCAGGTGGTCGCCGACGACAGCATCAAGCTCGCTGCACAGCCACATGTGCACGATCTCAAGTTCGAGCCGGGCGCTGATCTCACGTTCGAACTGCACTTTGAAGTGCGCCCGGAAGTCGTGCTGAATCAGGTCGAAGGGTTCGCGCTCACGCGCAATGAACCGGCCGTCACAGACGACGCCGTTACCGAACAGATTGACCGCTTGCGTGAGCAGAAGGCCACGTGGACGCCGGTGACGGAGCAGGCGATGCCGGGTGACATGGTCACCGTGCTCCTCTCCACCGCAGAAGAAGACGGCAGTCTGCCCGAGGGACGCGAGTATCGCATCACGCTCGGCGGCGGTCAGGCGATTCCGGGCATTGAGGAGCTGATCATGGAAGCGTCGCCGGGCGAAACGGTGGAGCGGCCGGTGAAGTGGCCGGATGATTTTCCGGACGAAACGCAGCGTGGGGTCTCCAAGCTCACGCGCGTGACGCTGGTAGACGTGAAGCGCAAGCTGCTCCCCGAGCTCGACGATGCATTTGCGCGTGAAGTGGGTGACTTTGACACCGTCGATGCACTCATGGCTGGTGTGCGTACCGATATGGCGGCGCACTTCACGCGTGAGGTCGACGCGGAGCTGCGTGCCTCGTTGATTGAGCAGGTCATCAACGCCAATCCGTTCGAAGTGCCGGGCGCGTGGGTGCAGCAACTCGTCGAAGGTTACGGCAAGATGTATCAGATTCCGGAGGAAGAGCTGGCGCGCTTCGCCGAAGAGTTCCGGCCCATGGCCACGCGTCAGGTGCAGCGTGATGTCATCATTGACACGCTCGCCGAACGGGAGTCGCTCAAGGCTACCGAGTCAGACATTGATGCGAAGATCGAGGAACTCGCGAAGGCGCGGAACGTCGATCCGGGGCAGGTGTATTCGCAGCTCCAAAAGGGTGGGCGGCTCGCAGAAATGGAGCGCGAACTCACCGAAGAACGTGTGTTCACCTGGTTGCTCGAACGTAATCCAGTGACTGCGGGCTGATTCGCCCGCCCCGCCTTTTTCCGAGACCCGAATGCCCACGATTTACACACCGTACATCATCGAGCGGTCGTCCCGCGGTGAGCGGTCATACGACATCTTCTCGCGGTTGCTCATGGACCGCATCGTCTTTCTCGGTACGCCGATCAATGACGATGTCGCGAACGTGATCATCGCGCAGTTGCTGTTCCTGTACGCCGACAACCCGGACAAGCCGATCAACCTGTACATCAACTCACCGGGCGGCAGTGTGTCAGCCGGTATGGCGATTTATGACACCATGCAGTTCATCAAGTCACCGGTGCACACCACGTGCATGGGCATGGCCGCCAGCATGGGTTCATTTCTGCTCTGCGCCGGCGCGCCGGGCAAGCGGGCGGCGCTGCCGCACGCTCGCGTCATGATCCATCAGCCGCACCAGTCCGGCGGCGGTGGTCAGGCCAGTGATATCGAGATTCAGGCCAAGGAGATTCTGTATCTCCGGGCCAAGATGAATGAGCTCATGGCCAAGCACAGCGGCCGTCCGGTAGAGCAGATCGAACGCGACACCGATCGTGATCGGTACATGTCGGCGGAAGAGGCCAAGTTGTACGGCCTGATCGACAATGTGATCGAGACGGATGCGGAGTTGGCGGCAGCAGTGGCTGCGAACGCGACGGCGCGCTGATCGCTCGCTTTGATTCGGTACGCGGCGGGCACTCCGGTGCCCCCCGTTTTGTTCTCTGATTCGTCTTTGCGGCTAGAGAGTGCCTCGAGGCTTTCCGGCTTTTGGGCGGCACAAGTTTCGAGCGGTCGAACCGGGTTGGTGCGGTTGCCCGGAGGATCTCGGCCAGCATCGGTGCGCTGTTCCGCCATACAAAATAAAGCAGGCCGAATAGCCGGAAAGCCCCAAGGCACTTTGTAGCCGCAACGACGAATCTGGGGGTGCTGTGACTGGCATGGTTGACGACTCCTCTCCTTTGGCAATGTCCACAGACCTCGACAATCTGGAAACCTTGCTCCGCGCGTGGAACGCCGGTGATCTCGCGGCGCGCGATGCGCTCTTTGCGCAGATCTATCCGGATCTGAAGCAACTGGCGCGTCGTCACCTGCGCGGCGAGGCGGATGGTCATACCCTCAACACCACGGCCCTGGTGCACGAAACGTGTCTTGGCGTTCTGGGCGACAAGTCGGGCGATTGGCGCGGACGGGCGCAGTTTTTTGCGTTTGTCTCGATGGTGATGCGACACGTGCTGATCGATCATGCCCGCCAGCGCCGTGCGCAGAAGCGCGATGGGCAGCGCGTTCGTGTTGCCTTGCACGATGATATTGTCGGGCAGAGCGATGATCCAGATGCGCTGCTTGATCTTGAAGCGGCGCTCACGAAGCTGGAGGAACATTCTACCCGCATGGCGCGGGTGGTCGAGTGCCGCCTGTTCGGCGGGATGACGGATCTGGAAACGGCGCGGGCACTCGATATGGGCGAGCGCAGTGTCTCGCGCGAGTGGCAGCGAGGGAAGGCATGGCTGCGGGTAGCGCTGGCGCCGAGTGCCGAGGGACAGGCGACGCTTGAATCGTAAGCGCGCGTAAGTAGGCCTCGCCCGTTCAGTAAATGATTCGTCTTTACGGCTACAAAGTGCCTTGGGGCTTTCCGGCTGTTGGGCGGCACCAGTTTCGTACGCATGAACGGAGCGCCGTGGGTTGCCCGGGGGATCCTCAGGGCAACCGTTCCTTCTCTGTTCGCCCTTCCGAAACTATTGCCGCCCAAAAGCCGGAAAGCCTCGAGGCACTCTGTAGCCGCAAAGTCGAATCAGGGGTCTCAGAGCGCCAACGCCGCGCGTGACACTGGCGCCCTTGACCTCAGCGATGTTAGTGCCGAGTGTGAAACAGGACGCGTGCGATGCCGTTCGCGCTTTTTGCTGTCCCGCAACAGGAGTCGCCATGCATCCGGAATTCAGCCGTCGTCTTCAACTCGAGGGCGCTGACGCCGGATCTCCGTATGCGGCTCGTGATGCCTGCGGCGTGGGCTTCATTGCGCGTCAGAGTGGCGAGCGCACCCACGAAGTCGTACAGCTCGCACTCGCCGCCGCCGCACGCCTGGCGCATCGCGGCGCGCAGGGTGCTGACCTCTCGGCCGATGGCGCAGGACTGCTCACACAGATTCCACGACGCCTGTTCATCCTCGCCGGTTCACGGCAGGGGCTGCACCTGCCGGCCGACGCGTCGATTGCGGTCGGCATGTGCTTCCTGCCCGCTGACAACGATGCACGCCAGGTCGCCGAGCAGGTGGTCGAGCAGGTGCTGGTTGACGACGGTCTGCCATGCCTCGGCTGGCGCGATGTACCGACGAACCCTGAAGTGCTTGGTCCGTCCGCGCGCGCGACGATGCCATGCATTCGTCAGGTCATGATTGGCAGACCATCCGGCGCCAGTGATGACGCGTGGGAACGCGCGCTCTATCTCGCGCGGCGCGAAATGGAACATCGCATTGATGCGATCGGGCTTGTGCCGTTCTACATCTGCTCGCTGTCGTGTCGAACGATTGTGTACAAAGGACTCGTCACGGGTGCGGAGCTGCCGGAGTTCTTCCCTGATCTGCGTGAACCGTCGTTCGAAACGGCAATCGCCGTGTTTCACGAGCGTTATGCGACGAACACCCTTCCGCGTTGGGACCTCGCACAACCGTTTCGTCAACTCGCGCACAACGGCGAAATCAATACGCTCTGGGGCAATCGCAACGGCATGGCGATGCGTGATGGCCTGCTCGCCGTTCCGACCTTCGGCGAGTTCGCGGAGCGTGTGCGCATGCCCATTCGCCGCAATGGCAGCGACTCAGCGAGTCTCGACAACGCCTTTGAGTTGTTGGTCAGAGGCGGACGATCGCCCGTGCACGCCGCGATGATGCTCGTGCCGCAAGCGTGGGAGAAGTATCCGGACATCGGTCCCACCATTCGCGCGTTCTACGAGTACCACCAGTGCGTGATTGAACCGTGGGACGGTCCGGCGGCGCTCGCATACAGCGATGGTGTGCAGGTGGCGGTGTCGCTCGACCGCAATGGACTCCGCCCCTGTCGCTACAAAATTCGTGCGGATGGGATGGTGGTCGCAGGCTCCGAGGTCGGCATCGGCGCCTTTGATGCGCGCGATATTGTGGAGACGGGCAAGGTTGGCCCGGGCGGAGTGCTGCTCGTGGACACGGCCGGTCAGCGTATTGTGCGCAACATTGCGGCGAAACGGGAAGTCGCCGAACAGCGTCCGTATGCGCGCTGGATTGCGCATCACATGGCCACACTGCCCACCAGTGACGGCTCCGAGCCGCTGGTGCAGTCGAGCAGTCAGCTGCGCGCCAAGCAGATGACGTTTGGATACGGCCACGAAGATCTGCGGCTGGTGCTGGAGCCCATGGCCACGACGGGCACAGAAGTGGTGTATAGCATGGGCGATGACACGCCCCTCGCGGTGCTGTCGCATCTCTCGCAGCCGCTGTTCTCGTACTTTCGTCAGCGCTTTGCGCAGGTCACGAACCCGCCCATTGACTCGTTGCGTGAATCGATGGTGATGTCGCTGCGCATGCACCTTGGGTTGCGCGGATCGCCGCTGCTTGAGAAGGCGGATTTCGCGCGTAAGTTGCGCATTGAGCATCCGGTGCTTCTGCCGGAGGAGATGGCCGCACTGCGCGCGTTTCCGGGCTTCAAGGCGGTCACGCTTGATGCCACGTGGCCGGCGCGTTCCCGCCCGGACGAACTCGATGCCACGCTCGATGTGTTGTGTAGACGGGCGGAAGCGGCGATCAGCAAGGGTGTGCGCTTGCTGATCATCAGTGATCGCAAGGTCAGTGAGGATCGTGCGCCCATTCCGTCATTGCTGGCGCTGGGCGCCGTGCGCCAGCACCTCGTGCGCATCGGGTTGCGGTCACAGGTTGGACTGGTGGTGGAAACCGGCGATGCCGTGGAGCAGCATCACATGGCCACACTCTTCGGCTACGGCGCTGAAGCGGTGCACCCGTGGCTCGCGTGCGAAACGGTGGCAACGCTGTTTGCTGAAGCCGCATCACACGGCCGTGAAGACGAAAGCGTCGAGCGGCCCGGCCCGGCGCTCGCGCAGTCGCGTCTGCGTGCAAGCCTTGAGAAGGGTTTGCTCAAGATTCTGGCGAAGATGGGGATCTCGACGCTCTCCTCGTACTGCGGTGCGCAGATGTTTGAGGCGCTCGGACTTGGTGGGGATGTCATTGATCGCTGCTTCGCTGGCACCGCGTCGCCCGTAGGAGGCATTGGCCTGCGCGAAATCGCCGAAGATGTGCTCGGACGGCACCGGGCTGCGCACGCCGCTGATGCGGCAGCCGATGTGGCTCTCCCCGATTTTGGTCGCGTGCGTTTTCGCAAAGAAGGCGAAGTGCACGCATGGGCTCCTGCATCCGTTCGCGCGCTGCAGCAGTCGGTCGGTAGCGCGCGAAAGGCACGCACGCCGGACGGCGGGCCGGATGTGGAAGCGTGGCGCACGTTTCGTGAGCACGGCAGCACCCATGCGCCGGTGTCACTGCGCGATCTGATTGGCGTGCGCGCGGGCAAGGCCATACCGATTGATGAGGTGGAGCCCATCGAGCGCATCCTCTCGCGGTTTGTCTCGTCGGCCATGTCGCTCGGTGCGCTATCGCCGGAGGCGCATTCCGCAGTGACGATTGCCATGAACCGCATTGGCGCGCGCAGTAACTCCGGCGAAGGCGGCGAGGATCCGGCGTGGTATGTCCCGGGGTCCGACGGACGGCGCCGGGATGCCCGGATCAAGCAGGTCGCCTCGGCCCGGTTCGGGGTGACCGCGGCGTACCTGGCCCGCGCCGACCAACTCGAGATCAAGGTCGCCCAGGGCTCCAAGCCCGGGGAGGGCGGTCAGCTCCCCGGCCGCAAGGCGACCGCCTATATCGCCGCGCTGCGCCGTGGTCAGCCGGGCCAGAGCTACATCAGCCCGCCACCGCACCATGACATCTACTCCATCGAGGACCTCGCGCAACTGATCGCCGACCTCCGCGCGATAAATCCGGCGGCTCGCATCGGGGTCAAGCTGGTGGCCAGTCGTGGGGTCGGGACGATCGCCGCCGGCGTGGCCAAGGCCGGCGCCGCGTACATCCACCTGTCCGGCCACACTGGCGGGACCGGCGCCTCGCCGCTGTCATCGATCAAGCACGTCGGCGCCCCGTGGGAGTTCGGGCTGGCTGAGGTCCACCAGGTCCTCCTCCGCAACGACCTGCGCGACCGGGTGGCGCTGCGGACCGACGGCGGCCTCCAGACGGGCCGCGACCTGCTCATCGCGGCACTGCTGGGCGCGGAGGAGTTCGCGTTCGGGACCGGCGCGCTCGTGGCGATCGGTTGCGACATGGCGCGCCAGTGCCACCTCGACACGTGCCCGACCGGGATCGCCACCCAGCGCGAGGACCTGCGTGCCAAGTTCAGCGGCACGCCGGACGATGTCGTTCGCTACTTCACGGCCATCGCCGAGGACCTGCGCCGGGAACTGGCGGCGGTCGGGGCACGGTCGGTGGGCGAGATCGTCGGCGAGA